>JBKQKK010000270.1:0-48480 GCA_052147535.1 Solirubrobacteraceae bacterium
TCGAGAACGCGGTCGAGCTCGCCTGGATGGCGATGGAGGACACGCATTTCGGCGTGCTCGAGGACAAGGTGCTGAAGAACTACATCGCCACCGAGTTCCTCTACGACTACCTCAAGGACAAGAAGTCCGTCGGTGTGATCGACGAGGATCGCGACCGCGCGATCCAGTACATTGCCGAGCCGATCGGCGTGGTGATGGCGCTGCTGCCGATCACCAACCCGACCTCGACCGCGCTGTTCAAGTCGATCGTCTGCGCCAAGACCCGCAACGCGATCATCATGCGTCCCTCGGCGGCCGCGGCACGCTGCTGCATGGAGGTCGCCCGGATCCTGCAGGAGGCAGGCGAGGCAGCCGGCCTTCCGCCCCACACCCTGCAGGTGATCCCCGACCCGACGCTCGACGTCTCGCAGTACCTGTTCCACCACGACGGCATCGACTTCATCTGGACGACCGGCGGACCGAAGGCCGTCGCGGCCGCGAACGCGGCCGGCAAGCCCTGCCTCAGCGTCGGCTCGGGCAACGCGCCCGTGTTCATCCATCGCAGCGCCGACATCCGCATGGCGGTCATGGACATCCTGATCTCGAAGACGTTCGACTCCTCGGTGATCTGCCCGGCGGAGCAGACCGTCGTAATCGACGACTCGATCTACGACGCGATGATGGAGGAGTTCCAGAAGATGGGCGCACGGCTGCTCAACACGAAGGAGACCGACCAGCTGGCCGCGAAGTCGTTCACGCCGGACGGGCGCGTCGACCTCCAGGTGCTTGGACAGTCGTGCTTGAACCTCGGCCAGATCTCCGGTTTCCCGACGACTGAGGAGGACAAGGTGCTGCTCGCGCCGCTGCCCTCCGACTTCGAGCAGCTGGCCGCACACCCGTTGATCGCCGAGAAGCTGATGCCGGTCCTGGGGATTGTGCGCTCGCCATCGGTCGAGCACGCGATCCGCTGCTGCGAGATCGTCACCGAGCACCTCGGCCTCGGTCACACCTCGGCCGTGTATGCGACCGACGACGAGGTCATCGACACGTTCGCACACGCGATCCGCACCGGCCGGATCCTCGTCAACGCTCCGACCGCGGTCGGAGCGCTGGGCGGCGTTTACAACTCAATGACACCCACGTTCTCGCTCGGCTGTGGGACCTGGGGGGGATCGAACACGACCGAAAACGTCAACTACAAGAACCTGCTCAACATCAAGGCGGTGTCTCGCCGGCAGACGCCACCGCAGTGGTTCCGGGTGCCGTCCGACACCTACTTCAACCCGGGCGCGCTCGAGAACCTGAGGATGCTGGGGCTCAACGCGCCGATGATCGTCACCGATGGTCCGTCGGAGGCACGCGGCGTCGCCGACGTGATCCGCAAGGCGCTCGGCGCCGACGCCCGCGCGGTGCACGTCTTCTCCGCGATCGAACCGGAACCGACCGAAGAGCAGGTCAGGGCCGGGATCGCCGAGCTGCAGCGGGCGGAGGCCGACGCACTGATCGCGGTCGGCGGCGGCTCCGTGCTGGACGCGGCGAAGGCGATGCGACTGTTCCACGAGAACCCCGAGCTGAGCGTACGCGAGCTGTCGCTGCCGTTCCTGGACGCGCGCAAGCGGATCGCCAACTTCCCGCAGATGGCGCACAAGGTCCGACTGATCGCGATCCCGACGACCTCGGGTACCGGCTCGGAGGTCTCGCCCGCAGCCGTGCTCAGCGTCGGAACGCGCAAGGTCACGCTCGTTGACTACACGCTCGTGCCTGACACGGCGATCATCGACCCGACGCTGACGCTGACGATGCCGCCGCAGATGACGGCGGACACCGGCATCGACGCGCTGACGCACGCACTCGAGGCCGCGGTGTCGATCTTCGCCTCGCCGTTCACCGACGCGTTCTGCGCGCAAGCGGTGAACATGATCTTCGAGGCGCTCCCGCGCGCGTACAAGGACGGGTCGGACCTCAAGGCGCGCACGGAGATGGCCAACGCTGCCACGATCGCCGGTCTCGCGTTCTCGAACGCTTTCGTCGGGCTCAATCACGCGCTCGCGCATTCGGTCGGGGCCCAGTTCGGGATCCCCCATGGTCGCGCCAACGCGATCTTCCTGCCGCACGTGCTGCGCTACAACGCCTCGCTGCCGAGCAAGTTCATGCCGGCGCCGGGGTACTCGGCGTACGTCGCCCCAGAGAAGTATGCGCAGATCGCCTGGATCCTCGGACACGGCGGCAAGAGCGAGGACGATCGCCGCGAGCGTCTGTTCCAGCGCGTCGACGAGCTGCTAGCTGAGGTCAACGAGCCGCGCACGATTCAGGAGCTCGGCGTCACCAAGGAGCAGTTCGACTCCGCGCTGATCGATCTCGCACGCAACTCGTTCGCCGACCCGAGCATCCGCACGAACCCGCGCATTCCGATGCTCAAGGAGATCGTCGAGCTCCTCAACATCGGCTTCTCCGGGTAAGCCTCGCATAGTTGACTGACCACGCGACCGCCTTTGCCCCTGGTCGCATCAACCTGATCGGCGAGCACACCGATTACAACCAGGGGCTGGCGGCCGCGTTTGCGCTCACATCCGGAGTGACCGTCAGCGCACATGCGCTCCGGCGCCGATCGATCGAAGCAGCCGCGCTCGATCTCGGTGAGTCGGAGCGCTTCGAGCTGGGCGGCGACCTCGCGCAGCGTCCGCACGATGGCCACGCGCAACCAGGTTGGCGCGCGTTCGTGCACGGCGCGCTGGCCGAGCTTTGGCGCGCTGGCGTGCCGCTGCGGGGCGCGAGGTTGGAGATCTCCGGCACCGTGCCGCGGGGTGCCGGCCTGGCGTCCTCGGCCGCGCTCGCGCTGGCGCTTTGCCTGGCTCTGATCGAGCTCGCGGGCGTGGACGCACCCGACCGCATCGAGCTCGCGCGGATCTGCGCGCGCATCGAGAACGACTGGGTTGGCGCTCGGACCGGACTGCTGGACCAGCTCGCGTCGCTGTTCGGTCGGCCCGACGGCGCCGTGCTGATCGACTTCCGCACGTTGTCAGTGACGCCGATCGAGCTCGCCACCGGTGATTACCACCTGGTCACTGTCGACTCCGGCCAGTCCCGCATCAACGCCGTGTCGGCCTACAACCGGCGCCGCGCCGAATGCGAGCAGGCGTGCGCCGAGCTGGGCATCACGACTCTGCGCGACACGACGGCGACGCTGGCCGAGCGTCTCCCGGAGCCGCTCGCGCGCCGTACCCGTCATGTGCTTAGCGAGAACGCGCGCGTGCTCGCCACCGTCGAAGCGCTCAAACGCAACGATTTCGATGCCGTGGGGCGGCTTCTGAACGCCTCGCACGCCAGCCTGCGAGACGACTATGAGGTCTCGACCCCAGCGGTGGAGAGCACCGTGGAGCGTCTGCGCCAGGCTGGAGCGTGCGGGGCGCGGATCATCGGTGGCGGCTTCGGCGGTCACGTGCTCGCGCTGTTGGCGCCGGCTGTCCCCACGCCGGCTGGCGCCTGCGAGGTGACCCCGTCCGGCCCGGGCGCCGCGGTCGTCGCTCGTTAGGGCCCGCGCGGGAGCCCTTAGGAATCGTCGCTCGCTAGTAGAAGCTCGTGAGGAACTCGCGGTCAGCTTTGTCGCTGCCCGTGAGTTGCTTGTAGGTGATTCCGATCTCTTGGACGATTCCGTGCCTCACCTTCAGCACCCCGGTGGATTTGCCGCTCGGCGGGAGGTACCAGTAGTTCAGGCCGATCTGGAAGCGGGTGCCAAGCTTGAGGCGCTTGCCGGCTGTGGCGATGGTCGCGCCGACGCGGACGCCGTTCAGCGTGTAGTAGGCGCTCGAGGTCGAGGCCCACACGACGCGTCCGTTGAGCTTGTTGCGCTCGCTGCGCGAGAGCGATTTCAGGAGCGCGGGTGACGCGTATCCGACGCGTACGCCGATCGGGGTCAGGCAGAAGAAGTCCTCGTATTGCTTGCCGTGGTTTGAGCTGTGCGTGTAAGCACGGCGAGCCTGTGTACGGGTCATTCCGAGCTTCACGAGTCCGAGCGTGGTGCCGCTCAGTCGTCCGGTCGCGGCCGGGCAACCCCGGACTTTCGGGACGAGGACCAGCACGCCGTTGCTCGTCGAGGGCGGTCCGGGCCCGGCCCCGTTGGACGCGGTCACGGTACACGTCAGCGTCAAGCCCTCGTCCGTGCTTTGAACGGTGTAGCTAGCGCTCCTCGCGCCCTGGATCGCGGTGCCGTCGCGGCTCCATTGATACGCGAAGCTGGTCGGATCGTTGGACCACGACCCCTCGGAGCACGACAGCGTCTTGCCCGCCTTCGCCGTCCCGGTGATCTTCGGCGCCGTCGTGACCTGCGGCGCCACGGCCTGCTGGCCGAGTCCTCCGGCCTCGAACACGTTCGAGGCTGAGCTCGCCGTGTAGGTGCTGGTGCCCGCATAGCTCGCGCTAACTGTCGCCAGCCCAGCGGGTCCCGTCGGCGTAACCGCACACGAACCGGCGCCTGAGGAGCTCGTCGTCGCCGTGCACGACTGGCCTTCCAGCGAGATCTGCACGCTCGCGCCAACGATCGGCGTCGGCGGGGTCTGGCTGACATCCACCAACTGAACATCGAGCGTCGCCGACTTACCCAGCGGGCCGCCCTCCTGCCCCGTGTTCATTGATAGCGACGACACGTCCTTACCGGCAATCCAGCGCTGGGTCAGCGGCGCCGACTCAACCGCAACAGCGCCGTTGGTAGCGACCGCCTGGAGCGAATCGCCACCGGTCAGCACCCCCGTCAGCGTGAAGCTCGCCTGACCGCTCGAGTCGGCCTGCACGAGCTTCTGCTGGGCGTTCGCGCCGCTCACGACGAACCTCACCGGCGTGCCCGCAGCCGAGGCGAAGTTCGAGAGCTTCGCCGTAAACGTAACCGCCGAGCCCGTCGGGGCGGGCGATGGACCCGACGACGACAGCCCGATCGCAGGGCCGGTGGGAGCTGCCGGACTCCCACAGCCGGACCCCAACCCGAACTCTTCGATCGCACCTGGAAGCGGCGCAAAATCGCAACCGTTCGCGGTCGTGGCACCGACGTAGAAATAGGAACTTCCCGAACCGACGGTACTTACCACCGCCGGCGTCTGGGTCAGATCGATCCTGCTGACGTCACCGCCGTAGGAGAACACGTCGAGTGCGGTGGCTTGACCCGACGAGCTCGCGGACGCTACGGTCAAGCCGAACGGCCCCTGAGCGGTGCATGGCACGCTCGCGACCGGCGTCGGCGTCGGCGAAGTTGTGTTCGTCGCACCGATCTCGTCGACCGTGCATGCACTCACATTGTCTACGTAGAGCGTCCCGTCAGGCGCAAACGCCAGCCCCAGGGCGCCATTGTCGTTTGCGTAGTCAACGACAGTCGGGCTGACGCCCGCGGGGTCCTCGATCCGCGTGATCTGACTGCTCGCCGCGTACCCGCTGCAATCGTCGTCGGTGAACAGATCGCCGCTCAACGGGTCGACGACCAACGCGAACGGGCAATCGGGCAAGCCACCAGCCGAATCGGCCACCACCCGGATGACCGCACCCGTCGCCGGGTCGACCTGGACGATCTCCGGGGTAGACACATCCTCGCCCGGGGTACTGAGACTCGCGTACAGCGACCCGTCCTTACCGAACACGAGGCTACCCAAGCCATCACCATTGAACGTCGCGTCCGGAAGCGCGTTAGCGGCACCGGCCACGCCCCCAGCCGGACCGAGCACGTTGATCGTCCCCTCAACCGGGTTCGCGACGTACGCGTTTCCCGAGGAGTCAAACGCCGGCGGCGACTGACCCGAGCAAGCAGGCTCCGTGAAGTTCCCAGGAAGCACCGCAGCCTCGGTGCTAAACGCCAAGCCCGTCACGAACGCCGACGCCGAGAATCCCGCCACCGGGGTGCTGACGGCGCTGTTACAGGTGCCCGTGCCCGGCCCAAAAGTCACCACCAGCCCGCCCGGCACGGACAGACTCCCATCAGTCACATCCGTAGCCGTGAAGTCCACCGCCTCAGCACTCGTATCGGTCGCAGCGAACGTCGCCGTACCCGCACCATCGGTCACAGCAGTCGTGCCTGGGGTCGTGGACCCAGCCGGCGTGATCACCGCGTGGCCCCCACCTTCTGAGATCGACACGGTCTTGCCAGCCGCCGGACGCCCGAGCGCGTTCTCCAGATAAACGTAGATAGCCGCCTCGCTCGAGCCGTCGTTGGAAACCGTGGAAGGCCCCCCAGTGATGCTCGCCCCGGTAGCCGCAGGAGGCACGAAATCGACCGTAGCCGAGCCGAGCACGACATTGTCGTCCGTATCGGTGGCCGTGTAGGTCACGATCTCGGGCGTCGTATCGGAGGCAGTGAACGTCACGGCTCCATGCACCGCATCGGCAACGCCTGTGGCGGGCGCGATCACCGAGTGCGTGCCGGAGCTTGCCGCCAGCGTCACGTGCTTACCGCCGAGCGGATTCCCGGCGCGATCGCCGACAAACGCCTCCAGCGTGTCGACGGACGTGCCATCAGCCGGCGTGACGCCACCGTTGTCGGTGACGAGTCCCGAACCCGCCGGGCTTGCCGGCCCAGCGTGGGTCCCGTCGAGCTCGAGGATCATCTGATGCAGGTTCGGGCTGCCCAGCCCGACGTGCGCGAAGTCGCTACCCATGCTTTGCGGCGAGTTGAAGGCCTGCGTCCCGGCGAGGGGGTACAGCGTCGTGTTGACGTCGCCGACGTTGTGCCCGAAGCTCTGGTTCATTACGGCAACCAGCCCGGCGGCCAGCGGTGCGGCCGCGCTCGTGCCGCCGTAGCCGTAGCCGTCGGGGCAACCACCGTCGTCGGCTTCGCAGATCGCCCAGCCGGTCTCCGGGTCCGCGTTGAGAGACAAGTCAGGAACCGAGCGCATGGTCGAGCTCGTCAGACCAGCCTGGTAAGACGGGCGAGTGAAGTAGCTGCTGGTACCGAACCCGCCCTGCCCGGTCGGCGGATCAGCCTGTGTGCCATTCCACCAGCTCTCCGCCGTGGCAACGCCCAGGGGACCGGGAGTGAGGCTCGTGCCGCCGACCGCCGTCGCGTGCGGCGAGTCTGCCGGGACGCCGACGGTGTCGGCGCTGCCATCCAGGCACGTGGAACCGGAGTCTCCAGCAGCGTTCAGCACGCTGATGCCGCTCGCCTCAGCACTCGCCAGCACCTCGTCGATCGCCTCAGCCTCAGATTTGGAGACCTCGTCCTCGCACGACGACCAGCTGTTACTGATCACCGTGTCGTGGTCGAGCATCATCTCGTTGAACATCGACTCGAAGCTCGTGTCATCGGGAGCGTCGTAAACGGCGACATCCGCGCCGGGCGCGATCGTCAGCGCCACGTCGACGTCGAGCAGAGCCTCGGACTCGCCGGGACCGCCGAGCGGCCCTGCACCACCGTCAACGTCGGTCTTTGAGAGCTGGTCGATCTCGGACGCGCTGGCTCCGATCAGGCTGAGATAGTCCGAGACGTCAGTCGTCGCGTAGTTCGCGTACTCCAGTAGGCCGATCTTCTGGCCGGCGCCGTCCGGCGCGGCGCTCGTGGCGGTGCGAGGTCGCAATCCGGCGTGCGCCGTGGAGGACCGAGCGGCAAACCCAATGTAGCGACCGGCCGAGGCGAGCGACATGGCGAGACGCCGTTTCGAGTTCCGCGTGAGGATGTTGTAGCAATCATTGACGATTGCCCCGAAGTACTGAACGGGCTGTCCCGGCGGAAGCTCTCCGTTGATACCCGTGTAGCCCTGCCCAGCGGGTGTGTACTGGTTATAGGGCGGGGGAATGTTGTCTGGCGCGACGTAGTAGGTGACGAGCGCGATCGCCCCGGCCGCGAGGCACAACGAGAACGCCAGCTTCTTGTCAGCGGGTCTGGCGGTCGGCGCTCCGAGGTTCGAGAGCCCGCTTACCGCAGCGATCGATCCCGCCAGGCCGGCGGGCACCTCCGGATCCTGAAGCGTGCCATAGATCCGAGTCCGGCCGATCGCCCAGTCGGCGATCTGGACGTGGAAGGCGCGCTCGATCTGCCGCCGGCTCGCCAGCGCAGTGATCGTGAGCCTGTCGGCCGACGGCCGGGCATGGATGCCGTCGGAGTCGAGCCAGTGGAGCAGGGCTCCGTACGCGTGAGCGCTCGGGCCGAAGCGATCAGCTTGCTGGCGCGGACTGAGGTAGTGCCGAAAGCTCCGCGACCGGGGATCCTCGACTGCGCTGAGAAACCGGGCGAAGCCGGCCGGATCGGAGCGACGGAGGGTCAGCGTCACCGACAAGCGCTGGCCGGGCACCGGGCGGCTGGCAATCGGCCGCGCGGCTCCGCCGGCAACCACCGTGACGAGACCCGGCGCGATCGCATCCGGGAGCCGCACCGCGGCGCTCAGCGTCGGATGCGCGACCGGGGAACGCCCGAGCGCAGCCGGCACGATCAGCGCGCCAAGCACCCCAAGCAGGATCAACGGCCTCCCCCACGCCCAAGCTGCTCGCCTCATCGGCGTCCACCCGAACTCATAGCTTTTGGTCACTCCAGAATCAATCCAAACCCCAGTGTGAACGCGAAACCTAACAGAATGCGCGCGGCATCTACCGAGCGGCAAGCCAGATCCAAAAGGACGAGACGGTTGGGGCCTGGCGGGAGCGCCGGTGGATCAGTCCGTGCGACGCCGCAGCGTCGCGGCACCGGCCATCAGCGCGCCGAGCGCGAACGCCAGAACGATCGCGAAATCGCCCCACAACCAGACGCTGACACCGGCCTGGCGGGTGAGATGATGCATGCCGTCGACGGCATAGGACATCGGCATCAGATCCGAGATCGCGTGCAGCGCCGCTGGCATCCGCTGTCGCGGGATCAGCAACCCGCACAGCAGCAACTGCGGGATCACGACGACCGGGAAGAACTGGACCACCTGAAACTCGGTGCGCGCGAACGCACTCGCGAGCAGGCCGAGGCCCATTCCCAGCAGCGCCACACACACCGCCAGCGCGACCACCAGCAGATCGGGACCTCGCACGTGCAGCCCGAGCGGGCCCAACGTGAGCGTGCCCACGACGATCGCCTGGACGCTCGCCAGCAAGCCGAACGCCAGCGCGTAGCCCGCGATCAGCTCGAGCCGGCCGAGCGGCGTGGTCAGCAGACGCTCGAGCGTGCCGGTCGTACGCTCACGCAGCAGTGCGATCGACGTCACCAGGAACACCGTGCTGAGCGGGAACAGCGCCAGCAGCGGCGCGCCCGCCTGGTCGAACGCGCGACGGTCATGATCGAAGATCAGTCGCAGCAGCGTCTCGAGCACGCACGGTACGAGCAGCATCAGCGCGATCGTGCGCGGGTCGTGCCGCAGCTGCATGAGCACGCGGCGGGCCGTCGCGAGGGTGCGAGCGGCCATCATACGCGCTCAAATTGCCGCGCCTGGGGCGCGGGCGAACCGCCGCGAAACTGGCGCGCGCGAGCGTTGCTCGGGCGAGAACCGGTCATTCGCGTTCGATCAGACGCACGAACGCCTCGTCCATGTCTTCGGTGCCGGTGGCGGCGAGGAGCTCGGCCGGGCTCAGCTGGGCGAGGATTCGCCCTTCACGCAGGAGCAGCAGCTGATCGCAGTGGCGTGCCTCGTCGAGCACGTGGCTGGAGACGAGCAGCGCGGCACCCTCCCGGGCAAGCTCGCCGAACAGCTGCCACAGCTCGCGGCGCAGCAGCGGGTCGAGCCCGACGGTCGGCTCATCCAGCAGCAGCAGGCGCGGGCTACCGACCAGCGCGGCCGCCAGCGACACGCGCGCCGCCTGACCGCCGGAGAGGTTGCGCACCAGCTGCTCGGCCTGCCGGTCCAGACCGACGCGCTCGAGCAGTCCATCGACGCTCGCGCCGCGGATCGCCGCGAAGTAGCGCAGGTTCTCGGTCACCGTGAGGTCCTCGTAGACGGCCGGAGCCTGCGTCTTGTAGCCGAGCTGCGAACGCGCTGCAAAGCTCCCGGGGACCGCGCCGCCGACCGTGAGCGTGCCCGCAACGCCGGCCTGCACGCCCGCGATCGCGCGGATCAGCGTGGACTTTCCGCTGCCGCTTGGACCGAACAGCCCTGTGACCTGGCCCTCCGCCAGTGATGCGCTGACGCCGAACAGGACCAGCCGCCCGCCTCGCTGCACCGTCAGGCAGTCGATCTCCACCGCGTTCATCGCGGCAACGTTAGTCTAGCGGCAACCTGACCCGGTCCCACCGGCCGGCGTAAGGAGCCCGCTCGCTAGATCATCTCGGGGACCATCTCGATCGCACCGCATGGGCATTCCTTGGCACACATGCCACAGCCCTTGCAGTAGTCGAGATCAACCTCGTACGCGTAGGAGCCGGCCGGCTCGAGCTTGAGTATGGCGTTGTCGGGGCACACCCCGTAGCAGTTGTCGCAGGCGAAGCAGCTGCCGCACGACATGCAGCGACGGGCCTCGAACAGGGCGTTGTCCTCATCGAGCCCGGTCACGATCTCATCGAACGTCGACGAGCGGCGGACCGCCGACAGTCGCTCGCGGTGGACTTTCGGAGCATCCGCGTAATACCACGTGTTGAGCGCGTCAAAGCCGGCTTCCTCCGCCGGAGGCTCGGGCTCGTAGGTCACGCCGCGCAGCCAGCCGTCGATATGGCTGGCGGCCACGCGGCCGTGGCCGATCGCGACCGTCACCGTGCGGTCGTACGGAACCATGTCGCCGCCGGCGAAGATGCCCGCGTGACCGGTCATCATGCTCTGGTCGACCTGCACGGTGCCGTCCTCGACCTCGATTCCGGGAACGCCGTCCAGCAGCGACAGGTCGGTGTCCTGCCCGAGCGCGAGCACGACCGAGTCGGCTTCGAGCTCTTCCAGCTCACCGGTCGGCTGCGGGAAGCCGGTCTCGTCAAGGGCCATCTTCTCAACCACTAGCTTGCCTTCATCGGCACGCTTGATCGTGGTCAGCCACTTCACGAGGATGCCCTCGTCGAGCGCCTCCTCGACCTCGAAGTCCTGCGCGGGCATTTTCTCGCGCGTGCGCCGGTAGACGATGATCGCCTCCTCAGCGCCGAGCCGCTTGGCGGTACGAGCAGCATCCAGGGCCGTGTCCCCACCACCGTAGATGACCACCCTACGTCCGAGGCTGGGGGGCTCCTCGCCCTCCATGCTGTGCAGCATCGTGACGGCGTCGA
The DNA here is from genome assembly GCA_052147535.1 of Solirubrobacteraceae bacterium. GTDB lineage: Bacteria > Actinomycetota > Thermoleophilia > Solirubrobacterales > Solirubrobacteraceae > Palsa-465. Next base: position 11,108 of record JBKQKK010000270.1, read on the forward strand.
CGATCTTTGCGGCGGTGCCCGCCGGGATGTAGGCGCGCTTGCCGATCTGCGCGCCGACCGCGAGGAACACGGCGTCGAAGCCGCCCTCGTCCTTGGCCTCGAGCACGTTGGTGACCGTCGAGTTGAGCTCGAGCGTGACGCCGAGGTCGAGGATCCGCTGGATCTCGGCCTCGAGGACGTTCCGCGGGAGCCGGTAGATCGGGATCCCGAAGCGCATCATGCCGCCGGCGATCGGACCAGCATCCCTGATCGTAACCTTGTGACCGAGCCGCGCGAGGTGATAAGCGGCGGACAGGCCGGACGGGCCGGCGCCGACCACCAGCACGCGCTTAGCCGACGCCACGCTCGGCGGCGTCAGGGACCAGCCCTGCTTGAGCGCCTCATCACCGAGGAAACGCTCGACCGAGTTGATCCCAACGGCCTCGTCGACCTGGACACGGTTGCACGACGTCTCGCACGGGTGGTAGCAGACACGTCCCATCACAGCCGGGAACGGATTAATCTCCACGATCGCCCGCCACGCCTGCTCGTAGCCTCCCTCCTCGGCGTGATACAGCCACGCCTGCGGGTCCTCCCCGGCCGGGCAGGCGATCCCACAAGGCGCGGCCCTGCGTACGTACACGGGACGCTCCGTGCGCCAAGAGCCCGTGTGGTTGGCGCGGCTGGAGCCGACGTCCAGGGTGATAGCGAACGGCTTCTCCATGCTCATGGCAATTGCTCCGCTTCGACGAGCTCGTCACTGAACGCATCCTCGAGCAGCCCGAACCGCGCAATGTTGCGATCAGCGCGCGCTTGGATACGCGCGATCACATCGTCACGCCGGACCGGGGAGAACAGATGCGCGTAGCGGCGCTGGGGTTTCAGATAATCCTCGATCGGACGCAGGCGACGGATCTTGGTGGCGTTGGTGATCTCGCCGTCGGCTCCTTCGAACACCGGGAAGTACCCGGTCTCGGTCGCAAGGCGAGCGATCTCGATCGAGTCGCCCGACGCCGTGCCCCATCCGAGCGGGCACGTCACCAGGATGTGGATGTAACGCGCACCGCGCAGGGTCATCGCATGCTCGACCTTGGCCTCGAGGTCACGCAGGTTGGCGATCGTCGCCGTGGCGACGTAGGGGATGTCGTGCGCAAGCGCAATCAGCGGCACGAACTTGCCCTGGCCCCAGGGCGCACCTGGATCCTCGCCGACAGCTTGCGTGGTCGCAGTCCGAGCCGCCGGGGGCGTGGCGGCTGAGCGCTGCACGCCGGTGTTCATGTAGCCCTCGTTGTCGTAGCAGATGTAGAGCACGTCGTCGTTGCGCTCGAACATCCCCGACAGGCAGCCGAAGCCGATGTCGACGGTACCGCCGTCACCGCCCTGGCCGATCACGCGGGTGTCGGTCTGGCCCTTGGCCTTCAGCGCCGCCGCGACACCGGTAGCCACGGCGGGGGCGTTGCCGAACAGCGAATGGATCCAGGGCAGCCGCCAGGAGCTCTCCGGATACGGGGTCGTGAAGACCTCGAGACAGCCGGTCGCGTTGGCGGCGATCACCTGTCCACCTGTGGCCCGCATCGCCGCGTCGAGCGCGTAGCGGGCACCGAGCGCCTCGCCGCAGCCTTGACATGCGCGATGGCCACTGGTGATCGCGTTTGCGCGCTCGGGGTCGGACTGCACCGAGCGCTGCCCGGGATCCAGCAGTCGGTTACCGACCGCGAAGCTTCCCGATTGGTAGAACTTTATCGTCTGGTAGGTCATCTCATCTCACACGGGTCCGGCTGCGACGACGCCAAGGTCACGCAGGATGTTCTCGGCATGGGAACCTGATCCCTGCTTCGCGCGCGTGCGCTTGATCTCGCGCTCGACGAGCGCCTGGTCCAGGTCAACGAACGTCATGTCGTTCAGCTCGCCGGCGATCGCGTCGGCGAATAGCTTGTGCAGCGTCGCCTTGGTGATCGGCCGGCCGCCGAGACCGGCGATCGCGGTGTTGATCTGACCGCCCTGGCGGTCCAACAGGTTGTGGATGTTGGCCGAGACGATGCCGCCGATCCCGATCGACAGCGCCTTCTCCAGCACGAGCACGCGCTTGGTGGCGGACAGGGCGTCGCGGATCTCCTCCGCGGGCCAGGGCCGGAAGGTCTTGATCGCCAGACAGCCGATCTTCACTCCCTGCTCGCGCATCTCGTCGATCACGTCCTCGATCGTGCCCACCACGGAGCCGAGCGCGACCACGATCAGATCGGCATCGCTGGTCCGGTAGCGGCGCAGCAGACCGCCGGAGGGCCGTCCGAACTTCTCCTCGAATTCGGCCGCGATCACCGGGATCCGGTCGAGTGCCTCCATCTGCTTGAAGTGCGCGAGATAGCGCACCTCGGTGAACGCCTCAGGACCAACCATCGCCCCGATCGTCACCGGAGCGCCGGGATCCAGCACCTGCTGGGGCACGAACGGCGGCAGGAACGAGTCGACCTGCTCCTGCGTTGCGACCTCGAGCCGCTCGACGGCGTGCGTGAGGATGAAGCCGTCCATGCAGACCATCACCGGCAGCGACAGCTCCTCGGCCAGGCGGTAGGCCTGGATGTGGGCGTCGAGTGCCTCCTGGTTGGACTCCACGTAGATCTGAATCCAGCCGGAGTCGCGCTGCGACATCGAATCCGAGTGATCGTTCCAGATGTTGATCGGGCTTCCGAGCGCGCGGTTGGCGACCGTCATTACGATCGGCAGGCCAAGTCCGGAGGCGTTGAAGACCGCCTCGCTCATGTACAGGAGGCCCTGACTGGCGGTGGCGGTGTAAGTCCGCGCGCCGGCTGCAGCGGCACCGATCGCGACCGACATCGCGGCGAACTCGGACTCCACGTTGACGTACTCACAACCCGTCAGGCGCCCGTTCTTGACCAGTGCCGAGAGCCCCTCGACGATGTGCGTCTGGGGCGAGATCGGATACGCGCAGATCACTTCCGGCCGGCACAGCGCGACCGTTTGGGCGACCGCTGCGGAGCCCTCCAGCTGCTTAGGCATGAGTAGCCTCCTTGGTTGCGGGAGCTCCGACGGCCGCGTAGGCGGCCTCTGCGGCTGCCACGTTTCCGTCACCGACCTTTCCCTTGAACTTGCCGCGGATCGCCTCGGCGACAGACTCCATCGATACCTGCCCGGTCAGCGCCGCGAAAGCGCCGAGCAGGGCGGCATTGGGTAGCGGACGCCCCAGATGCTCGCGGGCAAGCTCGGTGGCGGGGACCGTGGACAGCTTCTCTGGGCTGTGACGCTCGCGCAGATCAGCGAGCCCCAATTCCTCGAACGTTCGGGCGGTGTTGATCAGGATGTTGGCGTTGTCTTTGATGCCGCCGAACACGTCGACCTGCAACAGCACGGTCGGGTCGATGATGATCACCGCATCCGGATGCGCGATCGGATCATGCGAGCGGATCTCCCGCTGAGAGATCCGACAGAACGCGACGACCGGTGCCCCGGTGCGCTCCGAGCCGAAGCTTGGGAACGACTGCGAGTGGCGGCCGTCGTGGAATGCGGCGATTGACAGCAGATCAGCGGCCGTGACGACGCCTTGACCGCCACGACCGTGAATTCGGACCTCGAACATAGGCGCTTTCAGATGTAGGGGGGCTCGGCTACGCGCGCTTACGCGTGGCCTGCCTCTTCGTCGTTGTCTTCGTCGAGCATCTGCATGAAGGCGTAGACGACGAGACCCACGGCCGCGAACTCGACGACCAAGACCACCGCGACCAACCACCATGCCGATGATGAGAGCGTCAGCACGACGACCAGGCTGACGATCAGCCCCATCGGCACGACGGCACCGTAGATCAGCCGCATGTCCGCGCCGAGCAGTCGTTCGATCAGCAGCTCCATCCCCGCAAAGGGGTTGGTGGGCGCGCGCGTGATTGACGTTTCGTCTTGCATGATTCTCCTCCTCCGTTGGTACGGAGCGATCCGTACCCTACCGCAGCAAGAGCTTAGCGACTCGCAGTCGATCGGCGATTTCGTTTCGGCTCGCCGCGGGACCGCGCCCACGTCGCGGCGCAGCCGCGTGTAGCGTTACCCCATCTTCGACAACGTCCTGATCGGGATCGACGGACGGCCCGGCGGCAACGACGCGATCGCCCTGGCGAAGCTGCTCGCCGCGCCGCATGCGCAGCTGACGCTTGCGCAGGTCTATGGCGCCGGCTTGATGCCGGGCAAGGGCGCGGCGATGCTGCTCGAACGCGAGCGCGAGCAGAGCCAGCGCCTACTCGGGCGCGTACGATCGGCGGCGGCCCTGGACGCGCAGCTGGTGTCGATCGCGAATCGTTCAGTCGCGCGCGGTCTGCAGCAGCTCGCCGCACGAACGCCGGCTGATCTGATCGTCGTCGGCCGGGGCCACCACGGTCTGCTGGGCCGCGCCCTCGACAGCGACGACGCGAGCGACTCGCTCGGCGGCGCACCGTGCGCGGTCGCGATCGCCCCGAGCGGCTACGCCGGAAGGGCCGCCACGCCGGTGCGTCTCGGCGTCGGTTATGACGGCTCAGCTGAGGGCGATCGCGCGATCGCGCTGATGCGGGAAGTCGCGGCGAGCAGCGCCGGCTCGACGATGCGGGCGTTGGTGGCCGCCGGACACGCGCCGGCTGACGGTGCGGGCATCGAGCTCGAGACCGTTCACGGGGACCCCGCGCAAGCGCTCGAGCAGTTCAGCGAGCGCCTCGACCTGCTGATCATCGGCTCGCGGGCCGGCGGACCGATCGGCCGCCTGTCCCGCAACGGAGCCGCTGCCCACCTTGCTCGCTACGCCCGCTGCCCGCTGATCGTGGCGAGCCGCTGAGGCTCAGGAAATCCCAGCCGAGCGTTCGGCGGCCGTGGTGATGCGCCGGCCGGAAACCGTTCCGGCGTGGATCATCACCCAGTGCGTCCTGCTGCTCGCATCCCACTTGACGGCCTCGCCCTGCTCCAGGCGCTCGATCTCAGCTGCGCCGGTGACGATCTCCGCCACGCCCGTTACGATCACGCTCCAACCGGTCTTCGCGTGCTCGTCGATGCGGTCGATCTCGAATGCCGCCTTGGCCGAATGCGAGACCGCGCGCAGCGTCGAGCCGTCCCCGATGCGCAGGATCACGGCCCTTGATCGCTCGTCGAACGCGTAGTTGAGCGGTCGGATCACGGGAACTCCCTCACCGATGCCGACCGCGAGACGCCCGAAGCTGTGAGCCGCCAGCAGGCGCAGGCACTCCTCGCGCGCCAGCTCCGCGGTTTCGCTGGGCTCCCGGTGTGGACCGCACATGGCAGCGACGATAGCTGCCACAAGGCTCGGGAAGGCTGCTGAGCGCCCGCGCGCCCTACGGGCTCTCGCGGAACTAGTGCCGGTTCCGCGGGAGCCCTAACCTTAGGGCTCATGAGCCTTCGAGACGGACCGCTCGCCCACCTGCGCGTTCACGACGCGATGCACACCGGCATCCTCACCACTGACGCGTCCACCCCGCTGCGTGTCGTCGCTCGACTGATGGCGGAGCAGCGCGTGCATGCGGTTGCCGTCACCAATCCGGACAATGTCGGCAGGCCCTGGGGCATCGTGTCCGCGCTCGACGTCGCCGCGGCCGCCGCGGCAGCCGTGGACACGACAGCCGGCGAAGCAGCCGGGACCGCGGTGGTGACGGTCTCCGCGTCCGATCCGCTGGAGCACGCAGCCCGAGTGATGGTCGAGCGCCAGGTTTCGCACCTGATCGTCGTCGACCCGGCCAGCGGGCACCCGGCCGGTATCCTCTCGACGCTTGACGTCGTCGCCGCGTACGCCGGCTGATTGCGCCCGGCCACAGCGGAGGTCGAGCACTCACCGCTTGCGCGCTAGCTGGCTTTCTGCTAAGCTGCAAGCAGTTGCAAACGGAACCTCAGGAGCAAGCATGACCACTGCACAGGCAAACACGCAGCCCAATGTCGAGGCTGCCTATAACCAGATCAAAGAGCTCAACGAGCAGATGATCGACGCGGCCCGCAAGGCCGGCACTCAGTACATCGACACGTACACGAAGGCTGTCGACCGCGCGATCGACGTCGAGCGCAAGCTCGCCGGCGCCACCAAGCAGGAATGGCTCAAGAGCATCATCGACGCGCATGCCGACATGACCAAGGAGCTCAACGACGCCTACACGGCGTCGATGCTCAGCCTGCTCAAGTAGCACTCGGCTTCACGAAGGTTGGGCGTCCATCGGGCGCCCTTCCTGTTTGAGTCTCACCACGAGGGCGCTCCGCACGGGCGCCTTCGGCGTAAGCGGCGGGTGGCCCGCCGGCGAGGAGGTAGAGGTTGGCGTCGTTACTGTCATCACCGTTGGCTCTGCATACGCAGTCAGCCGTCCCGAACGGGTTGCTGGACAGCTGGTCGGAGCTGTGGTCCGCAGCCGGCCTCGAGCTGCTCGAGGAGATCACCGGCGCGTTCACCAGCGGGCCGCGCCTGCTCGACATCCCCCGCTGGTATGACTTGGTCACCTCGCGCCAGCGCCCGACCTGGTCCTCGCCCAACGAGATCGCCTTCGAGACGCCACTCGCCCGCCTGCGCGACTTCAGCAGCGACCCGCACGGCACGCTCGTGCCGGTGCTGGTGCTGCCGCCCCAGGCCGGTCACGACTCATGCATCGTCGACTACTCGACCGAGCAGAGCCAGATGCGCACGATCCTGAACGCCGGGCACTCGCGCGCATTCACGCTCGACTGGATCGGCGCCACAGCGTCCACCGCTGATGCCTCGATCGAGGATTACCTCGATGTCATCGACGCGGCCGTCGATCACGCCGGCGGGCGCGTCAACCTGATCGGAGACTGCCAGGGCGGCTGGCTCGCGACGATCTACGCGGCGCTCCGCCCGGAGCGCATCAACACGTTGACGATCGCCGGCGCGCCAATCGACTTCCACGCCGGTGAGCCGGTCATCCACGAGGTTCTCAGCCACCTCGCGCCCGGCGGCGACCTGGCGTTCTACAGAGCGCTGATCCAGCAGGGCGGCGGCGTCCTGAAGGGCGAGCACATGGTCACCGGGTTCGTCATGATCAGGCCGGTCGACGAGCTCGGGCGCCAGCTCGCGCTGCTGCGCAACCTCGATGACAGCATCTTCGTCGAGCGCTACTGCAAGTTCGAGAACTGGTTCAAGCACACCCAGGACATCCCCGGGCGCTTTTTCCTATGGATCATCCAGCACCTGTTCGCGGACAACGAGCTGATCAGCCGCTCGCTGCGCGTCCATGACCAGATCGTCGACCTGCGCAAGCTCGACATGCCGATCAACCTGCTCGCCGGCGCGACCGATCACATCACCCCGCCCGACCAGGTGTTCGCGCTCGCGCACGAGGTCTCGACGGCGGCGGAGCTGATCCGGCATGAGATCACCGGCGGCGGGCACCTCGGGCTGTTCATGGGCCACGAAGCGCTGCGCGAACACTGGCCCGCGATCCTGGAAGCCGTAAGCGAGCACTCGTGAATGTGACGGATCCCCAGCGCTACACGTAGCCGCCGAATCCACGCGCGCGGGTTGCTTCGAGCACGCGCTCGATGCCGATCTCGTAGGCGGCCACGCGCAGTGACACGTGATCGCCCTCGGCGCGCGCCACGACGGCGGCGTAGGCGTGTCTCAGGCGAGCCGCGAGCCGCTCGTTGACCTCCTGCTCGCTCCAGCGCAGATGCTGGAGGTTCTGCACCCACTCGAAGTACGAGACGATCACGCCGCCGGCGTTCGCGAGTACGTCAGGCACGACCTGAACACCGCGCTCGCCGAGGATCCGGTCGGCCGCGGGCGTCGTCGGATGGTTGGCACCCTCGACGACGATGCGGGCGCGAATCTGCTCGGCGTTGGAGGCGTGGATCGCCCCGCCGAGCGCCGCCGGCACGAGCACCTCACAATCAAGCGCGATCAGCTCCTGCGGGGTGATCGGCTCAGCCCGCGGATACTCGACGAGCTTGCCACCCTCCGCGAGATGATTCGCGAGCGCCTCGGGATCAATTCCGGCTTCGCGATGGATCGCGCCGCTGCTGTCCGCGACCGCGATCACCGTACATCCCCGCTGCGCGAAGATCCGCGCCGCCCACGACCCGACGTTGCCGAACCCCTGCAGCACCACGCGCGTGGCCTCGGGAACCAGCCCGATGCGGCCGGCCGCCTCGAGGTAGGAGTGCACAACGCCGCGCCCGGTCGCCGCTTCGCGACCGAACGACCCTCCGAGCGCGATCGGCTTACCGGTGACGACCGCCGGCGCGTCGCCGTACAGCTTGCCGTACTCGTCCATGATCCAGGCCATCACCTGCGCGTTGGTGTTGACGTCCGGCGCCGGCACGTCGCGGGTGGGCCCGAGCAGGTTCCCGATCCGATCGACGAACGAGCGCGTCAGTGACTGCAGCTCGGCGCTCGACAGATCGCTAGCAGGACAGTTGATCCCGCCCTTGGCGCCGCCGAACGGAATGTCGACGATCGCGGTCTTCCAGCTCATCAGCGCCGCCAGCGCACGGACCTCGTCGAGGTTCACGGCCTCGTGGTAGCGGAGCCCTCCCTTGTAGGGGCCGCGGGCGCCGTTGTGCTGTACGCGGTAACCCGAGAACACGTGGATCCCGGTGTCGCGCAGCGTCACCGGAACCTGAACCTGAACCTCCCGATCGGCGGTCCGCAGGACAGTGCGCAGATCCTCCCGAACGCCGAGCCGATCGGCCGCGACGTCAAAGTAGTGGGCCACCGTATCGAAGCTCGAGGTCTCGGCCGGACCTCGGTGCGGGGCACGATTGGCGACCCGCGGCGACTTGTCCGGGTGCGCGAGACGCCCGACGGAGGTATGCCCCGAGTTGCCGCTCACCCCGGTCACTGCGAACGGGTCATTCGCTCCGCTGGCGAAAGGCGCGTCACATCTCCTGCCCGCCGTTGACGCCCCAGACGGCACCGGTGATGAACGACGAGTCGTCATCTGCGAGGAACCGCACGACGCGCGCGATCTCCTCGGGCCGGCCGAGCCGTCCAACGGGAATCTGCTTCCTGATCTTGCCGAGCACGTCGTCGGGGATGTGCTCGAGCATCTCGGTCTTGATGAAGCCGGGGGCGACCGCGTTGACGGTGATGCCGATCCCGTCCTCGCTCGCCTTGCCCGAGCGCTGCAGCATGAACGCGGCCTCGCGCGCGAGCGTCGTGGTCAGCCCGAACAGGCCCGACTTCGACGCGGCGTAGTTGGCCTGACCGATGTTGCCGATCTGGCCGATGATCGACGTGATGTTGATGATCCGTCCCGAGCCCCGCTCAAGCATGTGCGGCAGCACCGCCTGGGACATGAAGAAGGCGCCCGAGAGGTTGACGGCGAGCACCTTGTACCAGTCCTCGTCGGTAAGCTTCAGGACGGTCTTGTCGATCGTGATGCCGGCGTTGTTGACCAGCACATCGAGCCGGCCGTGGCGCTCGATCACCTCCGTGACGGTGCGACGGCAGTCCTCCGAGGAGGCGACGTTGCCGCGGTGGACGCTCACCTCGACGTCGTTTGCGCGCAACTGCGCGAGCAGCGCCTCGGCCTTGTCGCGATCGCGGCCGTAGCCGGCGGCGACGTTCGCACCCTGGGCGGCGAAGCGGCGCGAGATCGCGGCGCCGATCCCGCGCGTGCCGCCGGTGACGAACACGACCTTTCCGGTCATCCGCTGGTCGCGGTCGGCGAAGCTCTGATCGCCGGCCACGACCGGCGATCGACCCGCCGGCGAGCCCGTCGCCGTCGAGTCGACCCCAGCCGAGGGCTTCGCGGGGTCCTCAGTTGCCCTCACATCGGTCTCCGTTCGGAAGCGCTGCTAGCGCAGCGAGCGATAATGGTCGCGCCAGATCAGCTTGTAGATCGGGATCTTCCGCGGGATGTCCTTGACGATCGGCAGAACCGGAATCGCGATCAGCAGCACGCTCAGAACGGTCATCACCACCATCACGAGCAGGTCCGCATTGAGCGACGTGGAGAACGGCTTGATCTGATACCAGAAGGCGTATAGCCACAACCACACCTGACCGGGGAAGCTGTCTGTCTCGTTCATCATCCCCCACTGCGGGCTGCCAAGCAAGTGCTGCCTGGCGGCCACCGCGTTGAAGTACCCGCCGTCGCCGTTGTCGTCCTGCAGGAACATCAGGATCTTGGTGTAGTCGGTCTGGTAAATGCCCTCGCTGCGGTTGGTCAGCAGTGCGCCGTCGAGCCCGCCCGACTGAGCGTCCGAGACCAGCGCGCCGACGATCGTCGCGACCGGTCCGTAATCACCGGCCGGCACTGAGATCGAGCCGTCCGCATTCGCCGTCGCCTTGCCCAGCGCGTTCGTGTAGGCGGTGCTCCATGCGGTCTGCTGCTTGGCCGAGGCCGTCTGCCAGGTATCGAGCGCAGCCTGCACCGCGGACATGCTCGTGAGCAGCCGCAGCGGCTTGACGACGAAGTCCTGCTCGGCGTTGATCGGATGCGTGACGCCGATCCATGCCGCCGGCTTGATGAACAGGATGTGCTGAGCGGTGCCGTTGTTGTAGGGCGGCCCGTAGGTGGCGGTCACGCTGGTGCCGTCGAGCTCGCTGGTCGCGACCGTCGCGAAGTCGACAGGCGCGTTGCGCGCCCAGGACTTCATCGTGATCGCCGGGTCGTCGGGCGAGGAGAACAGGAGCGAGAGGATCACCGTCAGCAGGATCACTCCCAGGATCGCGAAGGTCGCCTCCTTGATCAGGTCGTACGGCCGGCTGGCGCCGGTCCACTTGCGGTAGGACTCCTCCTCGGCCCGGCGCTGTTCGCGAGTCATGACGTCGCCTGCTCGGCGTTGACGCTGTTGGAGCGCTCCTGATCGAGCTTGAACGGCGGCACGATGCCGTTCCGGCGAACCATCAGGACGTGCACGGCGACCAGGGCGGCCACCGCCAGCGGCATCAGCCAGATGTGCAAGCTGTAGACCTGGCCGAAGTTGGTCAGGTTGAAGAACGAGCCGATGCCGGTCGCGTTCATCGCGTCCTTCGCCTGCGTGGAGATCCACTGCGCATCGAGGTTCTCCTGCGCCACATAGCCGGTCAGCGCGCACGGGATCGCGACCAGGAAGGTGATCGCGCCGGTGACCCAGATACGGATCCGGCCGCCGCGCCAGGCCGCCATCCAGTACTTGCCCCACAGGTGCACGACCATGAAGAAGAAGAACAGCTCGACGGCCCAGAGGTGCATGCTGTTGATGAAGTGGCCGAGGCTGGCGTCGTGCCACCAGGCCGGGCCCTTGAGCGTCAGCAGCGTGCCCGTCAGGATCAGCGTGACGAGCGCAGCGATCGACAGTACGCCGAACAGATAGATCCAGGAGGACATGTAAGTCGGCTGGCCATCCGGGAGCAGCGTCTCGGGCGGCAGCGTCTCGAGCGCCTTCTTGCGGAGCTCGACGGTCCAGTTCTTCGCCGGCTTGCCTGTCGCGGCGCTCACGATGAGCTCCCGTCGCCGCCGTGACCGGGGTAGGGCACGAGGATCGCGGCGGCAAACACGATGAACATCAGGAGGATCACGATGAAGTTCGCCACCGTGATGTGGACGACCCAGACACTGATGATGTGTGCCGGGTGGTTGAGGTTGAAAATCGCAGCCATGGAGCCACGGTACGTTTGTTACAAGCAACGTCCATCCGGATCCGGGCGCAGCCGTTTTACGGAGAACTACGGTCGATGCGAGCAGGCGGCGTGGTATTAGGGACTAACCCTCGTTCGGGCCTTGAGGGCTATGCTCCGTAGTACTAACGATGGCCCAGCACGAAATGGCCCAGGAAGAGGTGGCGTCCCACGCCAACGGGACGAAGACCCAGGACAACGGCAGGCTAAGGCGCCTGTTGACCTGTGGTCGGTCACTGCTGAGCGAGCTGGACCCCCAAACGGTGCTGGACCGGATCCTGCAGGAGGCACGTGCGGCGACCGGCGCGCGCTACGCCGCGCTCGGCGTCCTCAACGAGCAGCGGACCGAGCTCGAGCAGTTCCTGACGCTCGGCGTCGATCAAGCGACCAGCCGCGCGATCGGGACGCCGCCGCGGGGCCGCGGCGTGCTGGGCGCACTGATCACACATCCGGAGCCGGTGCGCCTGCACGAGATCGGCACGCACGCGGAGAGCTACGGCTTTCCCGCTGCGCATCCGGTGATGCACGGGTTCCTGGGCGTCCCGATCATGATCCGGGGCCAAGCCTGGGGCAACCTCTACCTGGCCGACAAGCATGGCGGGCAGGCGTTCACCGCGGATGACCAGGAGGCGGTGGTGATCCTCGCCGAGTGGGCTGCGACCGCAATCGAGAACGCCCGCCTCTATAAGCGCAGCGAGGAGGCACGGCGAGCGCTGGAGCAGGCCGTGCAGGGCCTCGAGGCGGCGCGCGACATCGCCGACGCGACTGGTGGCGCGTTCGACCTCGATCGGATTCTCGAGCTGATCGCCAAGCGCGGGCGCGCGCTTGTCAGCGCACGCTGCGTGCTGATCATGCTGCGCAACGGCTCCGAGCTCGTCGTCTCGGCAAGCGCCGGTGATGCGCTCTCGGCCCCCGGGCGCCGGCTGGCGATCTCCAAGTCGACCTCGGGCGAGGTCTTCGAGCGCGGCTGCTCGGAACGCATCGCAGACGTGCGCCACCGCCTACGCAGTGCGCCGGAGGCGCTCGGCGTGCGCGACGCCCGCACGGCGCTGCTGGTGCCGATGATGTACCACGGATCCGCGCTCGGCGTGCTCGCCGCATTCGATCGCGGCCCCGCGGCCGAGCCGTTCACGAGCGCCGACGAGCAGATGCTGCGCACCTTCGCAGCATCCGCCGCAAACGCCGTGACGATCAGCCGCAGCGTCGAAGCCGACCGCCTGCGCAGCGCGATCGCGGCGGCCGAGGCCGAGCGTCGGCGCTGGGCGCGCGAGCTACACGACGAGACGCTGCAGGCGCTCGGCGGCCTGCGCGTGCTGCTCGCCTCGGCGCTACGGCGCAAGGACCCGGTCACGAACACCCACGCGATGAACCAGGCAATCGCGGACATCGAGCACGAGATCGAGAGCCTGCGGGCGATCATCACCGACCTGCGGCCGTCGCTGCTCGACGACCTCGGGCTGCTGCCAGCGATCGAGGCGCTGATCGAGCGCCGCCGCGCCGACGGGCTGGACATCGTCAGCGAGCTGTCGTTGCCCGCGCCCGCGGGCGCGGGGGGCGTGATCGCGCCGGAGCTCGAGACGACCGTTTACCGGCTCGTGCAGGAGGCGCTGACGAACGTCGTCAAGCACGCCTGCGCGAGCCTCGTGCACGTCGCCGTGAGGCTGGATGACGATCACATGATCGTCGAGGTGCAGGACAACGGGGTGGGCTTCGACACCGAGGCCGAGACCGTAGGCTTCGGGCTGGCCGGGATGCGCGAGCGGATCTACCTCGCCGGTGGCACGTTCGAGCTCAAATCGGACCAGAGCGGCACGCTGCTGCGCGCCAGCATCGCCGTCAACCTAGCCGAAGCCCTCGCCGGCTCACGCTTTGATGAGCTGGCGTCCTAGCGCGTAGCGTACGAGCTCGGCGCGGCTGGCGAGCCCCAGCTTGCGGTGGATCGTGGCGCGGTGGGACTCGACGGTTCGCCGCGACAAATGCAGCTTCGCCGCGATCTCGGACCCGGTGTACCCGAGGGCCGTGAGGCGCAGAACCTCGATCTCCCGCGGGCTAAGTCCGTCCTGGCCCTTCGCGCAGCGCAGCGCCTCGAGGCCGGCCGCCACCTGCGGGCTGACGTACTCCGCGCCGGCCGACGCGCAGCGCACGGCCGCGTAGAGGTCGAGATCTGAATGCTCCTTGAGCACGAAGCCGATCGCGCCGGCATCGAGCGCCTGCTGCGCGAACACCGGGCTCGCCTCCATCGTCAACACGACCACCTCGGTCGCCGGTGCCTGCTCGCGCAGCGCGCGAATCATCTCGATGCTGGAGCCGTTGGGCATCTGCAGATCCAGGACGAGGACGCTGGGCCTGTGGCCGTGAACTGCAACCAGAACCGTCGCGAAGTCGCCAGCCTCCGCCACGACTTGAACGTTCGCCTCGCCGTCGAGCAGCATCCGCAGGTTGCGGCGAACCGCCGCGCGGTCATCGGCCAGCACGACACGGATATTTGGCTCGGAACTGTATTTGGGCGGGGTTTCCGATGACGATGACGAGCCCGCCAGCTGGAGATGAGCTGCCATAACTCAATCGTATTCATGGAGATCAGAAGCTCATCGAGGCGAAACTGCGGATCGACTGTGGAAAACCACCTATAGAGCGGCTCTGAGCGCGCGCTCAGCGCGCCGGTGCGTGCCGTCGCCACGCTCGAATAGGGAGCCGGCCCGCGGGCCGGCGCCGAGTCTTCAAGGCCCCAGCGCGAACAGCGGCCGCTCCGCCTCCGGTGGGTGGACGCGGACGCGCGCGTCGACGATCACGGCTCCCGACGGGCTTACGATCAGCGGGTTGGCGTCGAGCTCGGCGATCTCCGGGTGGGATTCGACCAGCAGGCTGAGAGCCAGCAGGACATCCTCGACCGCGCCGGTGTCGCACTTCGGCTGACCGCGGAAGCCGTCCAGCAGCGAGAAGACCCGCAACGAGCGCAGCATCTCGCGCGCATCGAGATCGGTCAGCGGCGTGATCCTGACCGCGACATCGCCGAACAGCTCAGCGCGCGTGCCGCCGGCACCACACACGAGCACGGGGCCGAAGTTGGAATCGTGCACGACGCCGAGCAGCAACTCGACGCCGTCCGGCGCCATCGGCTGCACGGCGAAGCCATCGAACCGCAGCCCGGCATCCTCGACCGCCTTGCGCTCATCGTGCGCCGCCGCCCTGACCTCGTCGCCGCTCGTCAGGTTGAGCCGGACCGCGCCTGCCTCGGTCTTGTGAACCAGCTGCGCTCCGACCGCCTTCAGCGCGACCGGCCCGTCGAACTCGGCGGCGAACGCAGCGGCCTCGCTCGGGGTGTGCACCAGCCGCGTGGTGATCAGCGGCAGCCCGTAGCAGTCAAACAGCGCCGCGACCTCGGCGGCGCTGAGCCACGCCTCGCCGCGGGCGAGCACCCGCGCGATAATCGCCGCCGCCTCGACGCTACGGCGCTCGCGCTTGGGGATCACCCCCACCGGGCGCTTGCGCCACTGCGACCAGCGAGCCGCGTCGGCGATCGCGCTGACCGCATTCTCCGGGAACGCGAAGCGGGCCGCCGCCGGCTCGCCGGCGGGCGAGCGCGGTGGCTGCTCGGCGACCATGAAGACCGACGCCAGCGTCACCCCGCCGGTGTCGCGCGCGGCGCGATCGATCTCGCGCGCCACAGCGCGCGCGGCGGTCATCATCGGCGGCACGAACAGCACGATGATCGCGTCGCACTCGCCTGAGGCCACCAGCACCTCGATCGTCTTGCGATAGTTATCGGGCGCGGCGGTCGCCATCATGTCGACCGGATTGGTCAGCGACGCATCAACCGGGAGCAGGCCGGCGAGCCGGTCCCGGACGCCAACCGAGAGCTCCGGCACGGCAAGCCCGGCGGACTGGCAAGCGTCGGCGCACAGGATCCCAGGCCCGCCGCCGTTGGTCACGATCGCAACCCGGTTACCGAGCGGCGCCGGTTGCGCGACCAGCAGCGCCGCGGTGTCGAGCAGCGCGCCGATCGTGTCGGCCCTGATCACGCCGGCCTGCTGGAACAGCGCATCGACGCTCACGTCGGAGGCGTGGACGATCGCCCCGGTGTGCGAGGAGGACGCGCGCGCGCCGGCTGCCGAGCGCCCGCTCTTGACGGCCAGCACCGGCTTTTGGGCGCTGACCCGGCGCGCGATCCGCGTGAACCGTCGGGGATTACCGAACGACTCCAGATACAGCAGGATCACGTCGGTGGCGGGATCGTTCTCCCAGTACTCGAGCAGGTCGTTGGACGAGATGTCGGCCTTGTTGCCGACCGATACGAACGTCGAGAGGCCCAGGTCCAAGCGGTCGGCAGCCTCCATCAGGGCGATCCCGATTCCCCCGCTCTGCGAAAGGAACCCGATCCGGCCCGGCGGCGGCTTATGGGCGGCGAAGGTCACATTCAGCCGCACGTCCGGGTCCGTGTTGAACACCCCGAAACAGTTGGGACCGATCAGCCGCATGCCGGCCTCGCGACAGACCTCGAGCAGTTGCCGCTGCCGCGCCCAACCCTCCGGTCCACGCTCCGCGAAGCCTGAGGAGATCACCAGCAGCGCCCTTACGCCCGCGGCGGCGCACGCGCGCGCCGCGCCGACCACGAGGACCGCCGGCAGCACGATCACGGCGAGCTCGACCGGCGCTCCGATCGCGTCGATCGATGCGTATGCGGGGATACCTTCGACCGTCTCGGCGTTTGGGTTGACCGCGTACACCGGCCCCGCGAAGCCGCCCGTCAGAAGGTTGTGGAGCGTCTCCGCGCCGACGCTGCCGGGGCGCCTGGAGGCACCGATCACGGCGACCGACGAGGGCGCCAGGAAGCTCCGCACGGCGCCGATCGCGGCGGTGTGCGCGCGTGCCTCAAACGCCTGCAGCGTCTCCTCGGAGAGCGATGTCGGCAGCTCGATCGACGCGACGCCGTCGACCGTGTGCTGCACCAGCGGAAAGCCGCTCTGGCGGAACACGTCGATCATCTTCTGGTTGCCGAACATCACCTCGGCGCTGAACGTCGTGATCCCCTGCCTGGAGGCCATGCCGGCGAGATGCGCCAGCATCAGCGTCGCGATCCCGCGGCCGTGCAGCGCATCGGCCACCTCGAAGGCGACCTCCGCCGAGTGCTTCCCGCTGCGTACGTAGGCGGCGTGCCCGATGACCCCCTTCTCACCGCCGCGGGTCGCGAGCACTCCGTAGCGGTCGGCGTAGTCGACGTCGACCGACCAGTCAGCGAGCCGCGCCATGTTCGCGATGCCGAACGTGCGGTAGTAGCGCGACTCAGCTGAGAGTGACTCCAGGAACACGCGGATCGCCTCCCGGTCGTCGCTGAGGACCGGCCGGATGTGCACGGTCGAGCCGTCGAGCAGCGGCACGTCGACGGATTGCTCCGCCGGGTATGCAACTCCCGGGCTCACGCCTGCGCGGGCCTTCGATCGAACTGCCGGATGTGCGGGATCCCGGCAGCCGCGTACGCGTCGACCTCGTCGAGCGTCTCGCGCGCGAGCAGTGTGTGCGCGAGCGCGTCGAGCTGCTGGCGGTGCGCCCGCAGCGTCTCGAGCGCTTGCACGTGGCACTCCTGCGCGATTCGGCGCACCTCCTCGTCGACCACTTCGCGTGTGTGCTCAGAGATCCCCTCGCCGGCGATCGCGTAGGGTCCGGAGCCCTCGGGTCCGAACACGCTCACCAGTCCGACCGTCTCCGACATCCCCCAGCGCCCGACCATCTGGCGCGCGATCGCCGTGGCCTGCTCGAGGTCGGACTCGGCGCCGGTCGTGACCGCGCCGTAGACGAGCTCCTCGGCGGCGCGGCCGCCCAAGAGCCCGGTCATCCGCCCCCGCAGATAGTGCTCGTCGAACCCGTAGCGATCCTTCTCGGGGCTCTGGAAAGTGACCCCCAGGGCATGGCCACGGGGAATGATCGACACTTTTCGCACAGGGTCGGCACCTGGTTGCAGCATCCCGATCAGCGCATGACCGGACTCGTGGTACGCGGTCCGCTCGCGTTCCTCCGGCGAGATCAGGATGTGTCGCTCCGCTCCGAGCAGGATCTTCTCGAGCGCGTCGGCGAGCTCATCCTGACCGACCACCTCGCGCCCACGCCGGGCGGCGAGCAGCGCCGCTTCGTTGACGAGGTTGCGCAGGTCGGCGCCGACCATACCCGGCGTGGTCGAAGCCACCGCACCGAGATCGACCCCCTCGGCGAGCGGCACCGAGCGCGTGTGCACCCGCAGGATCTGCTCGCGTCCACGCTGGTCCGGCGCGTTGACCGCCACCCGACGGTCGAAGCGTCCGGGTCGCAGCAACGCGGCATCCAGGATCTCGGGGCGGTTGGTGGCCGCGAGCACGATCACCCCCTCGTTGCCGGTGAAGCCGTCCATCTCGGTTAGCACCTGGTTGAGCGTCTGCTCGCGCTCGTCATGGCCGCCGCCGGGGATCGACCCGGCAGCGCGCGAGCGCCCGATCGCATCGAGCTCGTCGATGAAGATGATCGCCGGAGCCTCCTGCTTAGCCTGCTCGAACAGGTCCCGCACGCGGCTGGCGCCGACGCCGACGATCATCTCGATGAACTCCGACGCCGACATCGAGAAGAACGGCACGTCAGCCTCACCGGCGACCGCCCGCGCCAGCAGCGTCTTGCCGGTCCCCGGCGGGCCGGTCAGCAGCACGCCGCGGGGCACCATGCCGCCGAGCTTGCGGTAGCGATCGGGGTTCGCGAGGAAGTCCACGACCTCCGCGAGCTCCGCTGTCGCCTCATCGATCCCGGCGACGTCCGCGAACGTCGTGCGCTGCTCGCTGGGCTCGTAGCGCCGCGCGCGGGCCTTGCCGAATCCGGCGAACGAGCCTGCGCCGGCGGCGATCCCGCGGGTCGCTCCGCGCATGATCAGGAAGATCACGCCGACCAGCAGCAGGGTCGGACCGAAGCCGACCAGCAGCTCCTCCCACAACGACGTCGTGGTCGAGGTCGACTTGGCGCCGACGATCGCGCCGGCGGCGAGCAGCTTGGAGAAGACATTGTCGTTGGCGAACACGGGGCGCTCGGTCTTGAACTGCTTGGAGCTCTGGCCGCCCTTGCCCGCCGGATAGTGGATCTCCTCGCGCAGCGTGCCCTGGATCGATTCGCCGGTCGCGGTCACCGATGCGACGTTCTCGTCCGTCACCTGCCCGTAGAAGACGCTGTAGGGCAGCGCCAGCGTGGGTGTTGCGGTGGTCTTGGTGATCGACGCGGCGATCACCCAGTTCATGATCAGGAGGGCCGCGAACAGCAGCCAGAACCAGCGCAGCGAACCCTGCTTGCGAGCAGGCGCCGCCGGCTGGCCGCGAGCGCCCCGCGGCGGCTGCCGCTGGCGCGAGCCCTCCACGCGCCACGGTTCGCGCGGACGCTCGTCCTGATGAACGCGCGAGTCATGGCTCGCGTCATTGTCGGCCATTTCAATTCGAATACCCCTCGGACTGCCACTGGGTTTCATCGAGCATCCGTGGTTTACCGCAGGCTGACCGCGCGTCGCGCGCTAACGTTCGCTTTAAAGAATGCGTGCGATGGTGTTCGAAGCGGTCGGGCAGCCGCTGCGAGCAGTGGAACTGCCGGTGCCGACGCCCGCCGCCGGCGAGCTGCTGCTCAAAGTGCACGCCTGCGGGCTGTGCCGGACCGACCTGCATCTGCTCGACGGCGAGGTCACAGTCAAGTCCCCGCCGCGTGTGCTCGGTCACCAGATCGTCGCGACCGTCGAGTCTGACGGGCGGCGCGTCGGCGTGCCGTGGCTCGGCTGGACCTGCGGCGTGTGCAGCTTCTGCCGCAGCGGGCGCGAGAACCTGTGCGAGCGGGCGCGCTTCACCGGCGCTGACATCGACGGCGGCATGGCGCGGTACACGGTCGCCGATGAGCGCTTCTGCTTCCCGATCCCGGATGCTTATCCGGACCTGCAGGCGGCGCCGCTGCTGTGCGCGGGCCTGATCGGACATCGCGCGCTGCAGATGTGCGGCGACGCCGAGCGCCTGGGGCTGTACGGCTTCGGCGCCGCCGCCCATATCGCCTGCCAGGTCGCGCGCTGGCAGGGGCGGCGGGTGTTCGCGTTCACGCGCGCAGGCGACGAGCCCGCGCAGGCGTTCGCGCGCGAGCTCGGCGCGGAGTGGGCCGGCAGCTCCGCAACGGCGCCGCCGGAGCCGCTCGACGCGGCGATCATATTCGCCCCCGCGGGGCCGCTGGTGCCGACCGCGTTGGCGGCGCTGGCACCCGGCGGGACGGTCGTTTGCGGCGGGATCCACATGAGTCAGATCCCGGCGTTCGACTATGAGCTGCTGTGGCACGAGCGCACGCTGCGCTCGGTCGCCAACCTGACTCGCCGCGACGGCCAGGAGTTCCTCGCGCTGGCTGCGCTTGTGCCGGTTCACACGCAAGTGACGAGCTACCCGCTGCAGGCCGCCAACGAGGCCCTCGCGGACCTGCGCGAGGGACGCATCGTCGGGGCTGCCGTGCTGACCGTCTAGTAGTACGCTCGGCCGGTATATCCAGAGTTCGCCTCGGGGAGCTGAGCAGATGACAGATCATGTCCATGAGCGTAAGCGCGTCGTGATCGTGGGCGGTGGCGTCGCCGCGCTGGAGGCCGTCCTGGCGCTGCACGAACTGGCCGGTCACGTCGTGGACTTGACGCTCGTGGCGCCCGACGCGGAGTTCCTCTACGGGCCGGTGACGGTCGCCGAGGCGTTCGACCGCGGCGAGGCGCGGAGCTACTCGATCGCCGAGCTCGTCGCCAAGCGCGTCGGCGGCAGGATCGTGACCTCGACGCTGCAGGAGGTGCTGGTCGACGAGCAGATGATCGTGACCGTGGACGACGAGCGAATCCCCTACGAGGCGCTGGTGATCGCGACCGGCGCGGTGATGACCGAGGCGCTGCCCGGCGCGCTCACGTTCAGAGGACGCCGCGACGTGGCGGCGCTGCGAGAAGTGCTCGAGGCGCTGGTGGACGGCAGCGCGAAGTCGGTCGCGTTCACGTTCACATCCGGTCGGACGTGGACGCTGCCGCTCTACGAGCTGGCGATCCTGACCGCCGCCTTCGTGCAAGATCACGGCGCCGACGCCAAGGTCTACCTGGTCACTCCCGAGGAGGAGCCGCTCGAGCTGTTCGGATCCTCGGAGGCGATCGCGAAGATGCTGGCGGACCGCGGGGTCAGCGTACGCACCTCATCACTCGCCTCGAAGGTCACGGACCACACGCTGGTGCTCGCCGGTGGCGGCAAGGTGTACGCGGACCGCGTTGTCACCGTGCCGCAGCTCGAGGGCCCGCGGATTGCCGGCCTGCCGGCCGACACGCACGGGTTCATCCCGGTCGACGCTCACGGTCGCGTGATTGACGCCCCAGGCGTGTACGCGGCTGGCGACGCAACCGCGTTCCCGCTCAAGCAGGGCGGACTCGCAGCCCAGCAGGCCGATGCCGTCGCAGAAGCGATCGCCGCCGACGCCGGCGTGCCACTCACGCCCTCCCCGTTTGTACCGGTCCTACGCGGTCTGCTGCTGACCGGTGGCGCGCCGATCTATCTGCGCTCCGAGCCCCAGCATCTGAAGCGCCCGTCGAGCGTTGCGATCGAGGCCAGCTCCGCGCGCTGGGCCGCGCGCGACGCATCGCTGTCGGGCTCCCAGGCACTGTGGTGGCCGCCGGCGAAGATCGCGGGCCGCTACCTGGCTCCATATCTCGCGACCGCACGCCCGGACATGCTCCACCAAGAGCAGCTGACCGACCGCGTCGCCCTCCCCGAGACGCCAGTCAGCGAAGCCGAGCACGCAGAGGCGGTCGAGCTCGCGCTGCTGCTCGCCGAGTGCGATGCGCAATGGGGCGACTACCGCTCTGCGCTCGATGCGCTCGACGCGGCGGAAGCGCTCCAGGGCACGCTCCCGGCGGAGTTCGAGGCCAAGCGGCGCGCGTGGCGAGAGGCGCACCGCCTCGGCGAATAGCCGCACCTCAGCGGCGCACCGACCCGACGAATACGCACCGCCCCGGCAAATACGCACCGCCCCGGCAAATTGCCGCACCTCAGCGGCGCACCCGGCGGCTGGTAGAGGTGCATAGCGCCTGGAGTAGGCGGCCGGCTAGCCGCATACTCCAGGGAAGTGCTTCGGACGATGGGGCGCCCCTGAGATCGGGGCTACTGGGCGTGGACGTGGCCCGGGTGGTGATGGTGCTCGTGCGGACGCGGGACGATCAGAACCGAGCAGCTGGCGTCCGCGACGAGCGTCTCACCGACGCCGCCGGCCACCAGACGCGCGAGCGGTCCCCAGCGCCGCGAGCCAACGACGATCAGATCGACGTTCTCCGACAGCGCGCGCAGCTGCAGTCCGGGGTCGCCGACAACCGCCTCCACATGCGAGCTCGCGTCCACGGGCCTCAGCGCAGCCCGAGCTTCGGCGAGCGCCGTCTCGCGGCGCTCCTCGGTGTCGTGCCCGCCGCGACTGGCGACCCACTCCCCGGACAGATGCGGGACGTGATCCTCGATCACGGTCAGCACGGAGATCTCGGCGTTGGCGGCGCTGCCGAGCGCAGCCGCCATCGCGAGCGCCGCGTACGATTCGCTCTCACCATCGAAGCCGAGACCGATCTTGGCGATCTTGAAATCGCGCGTGTGCAGGCCACGCTGCGCAATCGCCAGAGCGAACGGGGCGTCGTAGAGCAACTGGCGACCGCGGCGACCAATCGCGACGTGCCCTTCGGCAGTCGGCTCTGAGCCGAGCACGACGAGGTCCGCGTTCCAGTGCTCAGCGTAGTGGCGCAGCGCCCGCGGGACCGAGAAGTCCACAACCGTGTGCACGAGCGCCCCAGGCGCACGCAGCTCTCGCTCGTTGCGAAGGATCGCCTCCGCGTGGTGGCGAAGCGTCTGGCGGTCGCTCGCCTCCGGGATCGGGAACAACGACGTCGAGTGGACGCCGACGAGCGAGATCCCAGCGCCGGTCGCCGCTGCGATCGCCGCCCCGAGCACGACGGCGTCACGCGCCCCTTCGGTGCCGTCGCAGCCAACAACTACGCGCTTGAACATTCTAATCCTCCGTAAAGGTTGTCATTCAGATTAGGGCCAGCGGGGAGATTAGTGCGGGAATTTTGACGAGTGGCTGGGCGTCTCTGGCGCCGCCGGCTCGCCGCGATAATACTGGTAGTATTTGAGCGCGAGCCGGTGGCATCAGGCGCGTCCGGACGCCGTCAAAACCAGCATTAATTCTTCCGCTGACCTTTCCGCGGGCCCACCGCACCCGCAACTCCCAGCCGTTCGCGCAAAGCGACGGGCGCAACACAACCGCAGGCGCGACGCCCCCGCACACACAAGCCGGCGCTGCCCGCAGACGCGCCGGCAGAGCCCGAGGTAACACGCTCGAAGGCGCCGAGCGAGACGGAGATCCCGATCCTCGCCACCACGGTGCAGGCCGCAGCCGAACTCACCGAGATCGGACTCTCGTTCAGCGCCCGCGCGATTCGAACCGCGGTCTCCAAGCTTCCGCGGCCGTAATGATTCGAACCGCGGTCTCCGAGCTTCCGCGACCCTAATCTAAGTAGAAACCCGACGACGACTAAGTAGAAACCCGAAGACGATCGAGGGCACGTCCCGATGTACTCGTCTGAGCGGCGGCATATCGTCCGTGGTTGTCGGAACAAGGAGAACGCGATGTTCAACAAAATCATCGTTGGCGTCGACGAGCATGATGGTGGCCGTGACGCGATCGCGCTCGCCCGTAACCTCGCCGAAGCCCACAGCAAACTTACACTCGCCCACATCCACGCGGGATTTCCGGCGATCGGACGCGGCACCAACCGTGACTTCGAGGCAATCGAACGCGACCGAGCGCAGGCGCTCCTGGAGAGCGCGCGCGCGGAGACGGGGATCGACGCAGACCTGGTCATGCGCGGCGCTCCCTCGGTCGGCCGCGGCCTGCACGAGCTGGCGCGGTCGCTGGACGCCGACCTGCTCGTGATCGGGTCAAACCGGCGCACCGTGCCCGGCCGCGTGCTGATCGGAGACGACGCCAGCGTCGCACTGAACCACGCGCCGTGCGCGGTCGCGATCGCGCCGTCCGGTTACGCGAGATACCCGCACCCGATGCGGGAGATCGGGGTCGCCTACAACGGCACCGCCGAGAGCGAGCACGCGATCGCGGTAGCCAGAAAGCTCGCCGAGCAGCACGGCGGCGCGAAGCTGTCCGCATTCGAGGCGGTCTCACTTCCGTCCTACGCGTTCGTGGGCGTGCCGGCCCCGACCGAGGACATCGTCGAGAGCCTCGTCGAGGACGCGATCGCGCGGATCACGGCGCTCGGTGGCATCGAGGCGCATGCCGTGTACGGACCCGCTCGTAAAGAGCTCGCCGTCTACGGAGCGTCCCTCGATCTGCTGATCCTGGGCTCCCGCGACTACGGTCCGATCGGGCGCCTGCTGCACGGCAGCACGACGCACGAGCTCGCGCACACCGCGCCGTGTCCGGTGCTGGCGCTCACTCGCGCGGTCCGTCAGCACGAGCCAATCGAGCAGCTGGACAGAGAAGGGCGGAAGGACATGGTCGGCGCGGGCGCCTGAGCGATTCGCACGGGCGCCCGAACGGTCCGCCCGAGCGCGTCCGAGTGGTGGTCCGCCCGAGCGGTTCGCGCAGGCGCCCCAGCGGTTACCGAGAGCGTCCAGCGATTCGCGCAAGCGGCCCAGCGAGTACCGCGAGCGCGAGCGCCCCAGCGATTCGCGCAAGCGCCCCAACGGTTACCGCAAGCGCGAGCGCCCCAGCGATTCGCGCAAGCGCCCCAGCGTCGAGCGCGAGCGCGAGCGATTCGCGCGAGCGCCCGAGGAGCGCCGTATGTGCCGGCGGCGTCAAGAGACCGTCAGAGGTCTGTGACTATTCGGGCTCGCGGCGCTCGATTGCCGGCTGGCGGCCCGATACTGGCCACATGGCACCGATCGAACCTGTCCGGACGAGCAATCCGTCGCGTGAGGCCGAGGATTGCTCCTACGAACACGAAAATCATGCTTTGGCGAGCAATCCGGCGCTGCCGGCAACGATTTGCGCGCTCGAACAGGTTCGCGGCACTGGCGACGTCGAGATCGCGCGGATCGCTGAGCTGCAGCGCTGGCTGGTGCATCGTAGGCAGTTGCTCGCTGCCGGGATCGGGCGCGGCGCGATCGCGCATCGCCTGCAGACCAAGCGAATGCACGCGGTCTATCGCGACGTGTACATGCTCGGGCGACCCCGCGTCGAGCCGTTCGCGCTAGCCACCGCAGCCGCTCTGCACCTCCATCCCCGCGTGGTCCTAAGCCATCGCACCGCAGCTGCGCTATGGGAGATGCTGGACAACGAGCACGACGCGCAGTTCGTCGAACTCACGCTCATCGCCCGCAGCACCCATCCACGCCGGGGCGTGAAGCTGCATCGCGTCGCCTCACTGCCAGCACCGGACGCACGCCGCCACCGCGGGCTGCCGGTCACCTCCCCGGCGCGCACGCTGATCGACCTTGCGGGCTGCCTGAACACGCTCGAACTCGAGAGCGCACTCGCGCAATGCCGCGCGCGCAACCTCGCGCGCGACAGCCAGATCAAAGCGGCGCTGCAACGGGCCCCCGGCCGCGCCGGATGCGCCCGGCTGCGCGCACTGCTAGACGCCGAGTCCTCGGCGCTGACGCGCTCCAAGGCGGAACGCATCCTGATCGCGATGCTGCGCGCCGCTGACCTCCCCGAACCGGTTGCCAACGCGCCCGTCTGCGGTTACGAGGTCGACCTGGTCTGGCCGGCGCAACGTCTGATCGCGGAATTCGACGGCTGGGAAACCCACCAGACCCGTACCGCGTTCGAAAGCGACCGGCGCCGTGACCAACGTCTCACCGCCGCTGGCTACCGCGTGATCCGCATCACCTGGTGGCAGCTTCAAAACGAACCCTACGCCGTGATCGCCCGGATCGCCGCGGCACTCCACACCAACCCCGATCCGAACAGGCTGTAAGCGCGGTCCCGGCCAGGAACACCCGGGAGATGTGCGTCTCGCGCAACTGCACCCTCGCAGGCCCGCGGGAGGGGTCCGGTCGGCGCAGCGCCCGCCAGCAGCTCGTCGGATGCGATCGCCGCTCCTCGGTCGGGAGCCCGCGATCGATGCGGCCAGGGCCAGGACTCGGGATCAGGCCTCGGCGGTGCTCACGAGCCGGTGCTCGAGTGCGTAGCGCACAAGCTCGGAGCGATCCGACAGCCTAAGCTTCTGCTGAATGTGAGCGCGGTGCGTCTCGACGGTACGGACTGAGAGGTAGAGTCGCTCGGCGATCTGCGCGTTCGTGTGGCCGAAGGCGATCATCCGCAGCACCTCGACTTCGCGTTCGGAGAGCCCGTCCGGCGGACCAGGCGGCGGCTCCGCCGCGACTTTGGCGCCGAGACGTGGATTCAGGTAGCTGTCCCCGGCAACAGCGGCACGAACGGCTTCGACGAGCTCGGCGTCGGCCGACTCCTTGAGCACGTAGCCGAGCGCGCCGGCGCTGAGTGCCTGGCGCGCATACGCCGGCTCGTTCTGCATCGTGAGCACCACGATCTGGGTCTCGGGTGACTCCCTGCGGATCCACGGAATCGCCTCGAGGCTCGGGCTCCCCGGCATGTTCAGATCGAGCACCAGCACATCCGGTCGGTGACCGCGCACATAGCGCCGCGCCGTGTCGACGTCACCTGCCTCTGCGACAACCTCGATGCCCTCGTCCTCCAGCAGCTGCCGCAGCCCGCGACGCAGCAGCGAATGGTCATCGGCGATGACGACGCGGATCAGTCCGTGGAAGCTCGGCTCGCCGGACTCCGAGGTTGGAAACAATGAGTGAGCGTCAGACATTCGAATCACGTTAGCGCGCCGCGCTGGTTATACGCCTGCCGGACACTGTGAACGCCCGCAGCCTGATCAGGAAGGGCTTGTCGGTCGGGGCCCACGGCTCAACTCCGAGATCCGCCAGGCGGCCGATCTCGGCGGGGTTGACGATCTCCTCCGTAACGCCGGAAGCGATCACGCTCCAAGCGGACCGGCCGCCGGGGTCGATACCGTCGATCTCGAACGCCGCGTGCCCGGCCGCCGCCAGAGCATGCAACTTGGAGCCCGCCCCAGTGCGGAACACGATCGACTGCGAGGGGCCGTCGAAGGCGTAGTTGACAGGACGGATCGCCGGCGCCCCGTCGTGCGTGCGCACGGCGATGCGTCCGAAGCGGGTGACGGCGAGCAGACGCAGGCACTCCCCGCGATCGAGCTCCGCCAGTTCGATCGGCACGGCGTCGGCGGCATCGGCGCTTGCCTCCATGCGTAAACCATAGATCAGGGCGCGCGAACCGCCCAGGCGGTCCGCTGCAGCAGGCTTAGGTGGGGCCGATGCACCAGGCTACAGCGGTCTTCAAGAGGAGTGCCTGTTTCGGGCGACGCCAGCTCGCCGTCTATCCGCATCGCCTCATCACCGATCACCGTCCAGCGCTCGGCTGATGCGGCGGACTAACGAATCTGCGTCGCGACCGATCCAGATCGCAAGGGATAGAAGGCCGCGAGCGACAGCGGGGGCTAGTTATCGGTCGTGCGCGGACGCCACGAGATCGCCCAGGCAAGCGGCCGCAACCGCTGCTCTTGCTCAGAGCGCATCGCTCACCAGATGCCGCTGCCAGAGCGCCATCAGCCGTGAAGCGGGCAACAACCGGGTTCTCGGGCACGCGACGCCCTGAGCGACGGCAAGGTCTCAGTAGCCGCGGTGGCCTTGGCCAGCTTGCGATTGGCCGCTGGTGAGGAGGCCGTAACCGCCGCCCGGCCGCCGTGGTGTCGCCCGCCGCCGAGGTAGCCCGGGCCTCCGCCGATCACGTTGCCGCCGATCGCGATCCGGGTCGCGATGACGATGAGCCAGAGACGGTTCCGAAGGGCGCGACGAGGGGCCGAAGCGTGGCGTCAAGGTGCCAATGCCTCTGGCAGTTGATCACATCGGCACGCCCGGCCGTGACCGCGAGGTGAGTCCTCGGCTTTGATTACGCGGTGCCATCCTCCGAGCCTGACGCGACGTGCATCGACGATTGTGTGTAGGGTGCACGGATCCGTCGGTGTTCAGGCGGAAGCTATCGGGAGCCGCATTCCGGGGTGCAGAACCGGCCGATCCGGCCGATCCGGCCGATAGTGAAGTGAGACCCCTTCGTCGGGCCGACTGTTGTGAGAAGACGTTTCGCCCTCATCCTCAGCACGTTCGCCGTCCTGGCGGTTCCGCCTGCGGCCGCTGCCAGGACGCTCACCGGCCAGGTGCTCGCCGTCTACCGCAGCGAACTGAGCGTCGTGACCGCCGACCACAGTGCCGCCAGCTACAGATACAGCGCCCATCTCCCCGCGGGTGTCGCGGTCGCCGCCGAGGTGCGTCTTGCGATCCGTTCGCGGACCGTCACGCGCGTCGCGGTGCTGTGCCGCAGCGCCGGCGCGCTCTCCTTTTACGGGACGGTGCTCTCGCGGACCCGGTCGCAGGTGACCGTCACGCTCGCAGACGGCTCCCGCTACGTCGCGGTGAGCAGCAGCAGCAGCAGGCTGCGCGGCAACACCATGGCGCTGAAACCAGGGCTGACGGTCCTGCTCATCCTCACCCGCACGGCGACCGGAGCGCTCACAACGGCGATCACGACCGATCTCTACGCTGCCAACGGCTCCGGCGGCACCGGCCTAACCGCATCCCCGTCAGCCGTCGCCAGTTGCGCCAGCGGCGGCATCACGACGACTTCTCACCCGAAGACCGCGCCAACAAAGACCGCGCCAACCAAGACCGCGCCAACCAAGACCGCACCAACCAAGACCGCACCAACCAAGCCCGTGGTGCAGACCGTGACGGGGACGGTCACCGCGGTCGGGTCCGGAGCCCTCACCATCCGTTCCTCGGCCGGCCAGTCCGAGACGTTCCAGGCCACCGCCGGCATGCTCTTCGGCCTCCAGGCCGGCGAGCTCGCTCAGGTCGTCTACACGCAGAACGGCGCGCTCACAGCTCAGAGCGTCACTCCCGAGGGATCGTCGACCGCGGCACAGATCACAGGGACCATCACCCAGGCCTCGCAGTCATCGGTCACGATCCAGCCGAGCATCGGCACCGCGCTCACGATCTCCACCGGCGGGCAGCCGGCTCTCCTCGACGGGTATCTCCCCGGTGACACCGTGCTCGCCATCTACACCGCGTCAGCCTCCGGAAAGACGCCTGTGGCCGAGCAGGTTCATTACACGACGCCCCGCGAGGCGGGCGAGGCGTCCGGGTCGATCCTAGCGGTCGGCGCGTCTTCGCTGCTGATCCAGCGTCCAGCGCGGAACCTGACAGCGATCGCTGCGATGCAGGCCGTTGCCGACGACATCACCCAGGCCGACTACACCTACGTGTGGGGCGGCGGGCACCAGATCGCCGGCCTCGCCGACATCGGAGATGTCGAACAGGGCTCCGGCGCCAACGGCACGAATATCGGATACGACTGCTCCGGCGCCGTTGGGGCCGTGCTGGAGGCAGGCGGCCTGTGGCCGGCAGGGACGGGTGTCCCGAACGATGCCGGCGTGATTGCAGACCTGCTGCAGAACGGTGTGATCGCTCCCGGCGCAGGATCCGGCCAGCCTGAGGTGACGCTCTACGACTATCCCGGCGTTCACATCTTTATGAACATCAACGGCGCCTTCTTCGGCACCTCCGACGGTCACAACGGAAACGCGACTCAGCCCGAGGACGGCGCTGGCTGGCTGAACGACAACCACCCCGATACCTCGAACAAGGTCTTCAAGCAGTACCACGTGCTGCCGAGCCTGCTCACGCCGATCGTGACATACGCCCCAACGCTTGCATTCTTGGCCGGCAAGTCCCTGCTCACAGGCGCGACCGTCGGCCAGGGCGTTCAGGTTGGCTACACCGAGACGCCGGCCGGCACCCCGATCGCACACGCGGTCACGCTCGTCGGTCAATGAGTCAGCCGCCGGCCGCGGCGACAGATGCGTGCCAGAATGAGGCTCTCCGCGCATAATCGTAGGTGGATCTGTGCGAACGCTTGTTCGTGTGAGAGTGTGGGCGTGACTGGTCCGCAGGTGAGGCGAAACAGTGCGAGCGCGGCGTTGGCGGAGTGGAATCCCCCGCTGGCACGCTCAAGCGGTGAAAGCCCTCCTGCGAACCGACAAACGGCGCATCGAAGGGGGGATTGGGAGCTCGGCTCGTCCTTGAAGCGCTCGCGCCCGAGCCCGCTGAGCCGTGAGCCGGCATGCTTAGGGCGCCCTACGGGCGAGTCCCGCATTGATCATCCGGATTTCAGGCGCGGCCTCCGTGCCGCTCGACACCCGATCGGCCCTCAGAATCCGGGCGGGTACGCGCGGGCTCCAGCACAGCAGCGCCGCCGCTCATCATCACCGCACCAGCTCCCAGGGCTCGGCGGCGCTTCCCCGGCGTTCAACGGCGCCGCTTGCCCTCCGCGTCTCGAAATCAAGCGGCGCTCGGCGCTCAAACAACTCGGAGACGTGGAACACCCGCGAGCCTACCGTCCAACTTGTGCGCGTCTTCCAAAAGGCGCGCGCGGTAGCCGCCGTGCGAACGTACTGCGTACCAGCAGGCGAGGCCGGTGGGTAAATTGACGCTGTCAGGACTGGTCGCGGCGCGCGGTGATCATTTCTAGTAACCCTCGCAATACGCCACAGCCCCGCTATACCACGACGGGTCGTCGTCGACCGCGATCTCAGGGAGAGCTGCCTGCATCCAGCTCGGGGGAATAGTAGTCACGATTCGCTGCGCGAAGCAAGCGCACACGGCTGCGCCGTTTCCGTCCTCCTCGCATCCCTGAGTCAAGATCGACACGCTGCCGGAGGGATACTGCGACGCGTACCCGGTGCTCGCCGACGGGCTCGTCGCGACGGGTGAAACACTCACTGACGGCGTGGTCTGTCCGGAAGTGGCCGGCGTGCTCTGTCCGGACGTCGCCGGCATGCTCTGAGCGCGCGACGTGTGTGTGTGGTTCGCCGGCGGATTCGACGACGCGCCGCCGCAGCCGGCAACAGTCGCCGCGAGTAGGACCGCGGACAGGACGACAGCGGCCTGCCAACCCGTCATCACCTTCATCGCCAGCGGACGGCGCGCGCTGCCGAGCTCCACGTTGTGCCCAAACTCATGCGCGAACATCTCAGTCCCCTTCATTCAGACCCTGGTACCGCAACGGGATTGCCGGGGTGGATTGCTTTCTCACGACGGTAATTTGCGACCTGAGGCCAGCGTATCCGTGATACGTGCCAAGTCCCGCCCGCCCAATCTGCCACCGACCCGGATGCGGTCCTGCGCCAGCCAGCGCGGCTGCCGCGCCATCATCCGCCATCGCGCCGCCGGAGCTGCTGGGGCGGTGGCTTTAACGCTCCCGACGGTTCGTGGCCCGCTATCGCAAGGCGACTGGGCGTACGTCACGATCCCAGTCGTCGGCGTGCCCGCGGATGTGCGCTTTACCGAGACCGAGGCGGGCTGGGGATCGGGACGGTCGGGATCAACGCTCGGGTCTTGCCGCGAGGGTCAAGTCGACACGACATCGTTGGACGCGATTTTGCTCCCGCAGACGAGCGATTCCCTCGTCGTGATGTCGGGTGTGTGCGGAACCGTCGAAACTGCAGCGTGCGGATTCGACAGGACGCCCACGCGGCCCTATCTATTTAGCCTGAGGCAGCTCCTGGGCCATCTCACCGAACCGTGCCATCTGCTGTCCTAGCGCGTCACCGCTGTAGGCGCTGACCACGCCGAGGTTGTCGATCACGGATCCCGCCCGCACCAACAGTCGCTGGAACTCCGCGCTTGACCTGATCGTGTCCAGCGCGGATCGCTCAGCGTGAACGAGGAAAAAGCCAGCGAGATCGCCGCCGTGCGGATCCACGAGGTAGGCGTCGAACCGCTCGATCTGTCTCTCCTCCTGGAGCTTCCCGTAGTAGCCGACGGTCTCCTGGAAAACCTGGAGCGCAAACTGTTCGCGTCCGCGCACGACTTGACCCCAACGAACAAACAGTGCCTCTCCAGCCATCGCCGCAACCTCCGAGACGTTTACCGATGAACGGACCGACGTTACCATGCCGGTCACGGTCGCGGCAGAAAATCTGTGGGAGGCGCGACGCCGTGCCACCCGTGCGCGCCGCCCATGTCCGGCTTAGGGTGACGCCTTCGCCCGCAGCCATGTCATCGAGGTCCGGGGCGTGGATAGACAGGCGCTCGACGGCGATACGGGCCTCGTGCAGCTCATCGAGCAGCTCACGGAGAGAGCCCACGGTGCCATCTGCGGCAACCCGCAGGACCAGCTCGTCCTGGTCAGGAGCAGCCGCCGAAAGCAGC
This sequence comes from Solirubrobacteraceae bacterium, assembly GCA_052147535.1. Classification (GTDB taxonomy): domain Bacteria; phylum Actinomycetota; class Thermoleophilia; order Solirubrobacterales; family Solirubrobacteraceae; genus Palsa-465. The sequence continues at coordinate 42,968 of JBKQKK010000270.1, forward strand.
CCGGCCGCCGAGCGACCCCCACGGTCACGGTCCGCTCTTCTCGACCGGCCCGGAGCCGAAGTGCCTCCTTAGGGCGCCGGAGGTCAGGTTGCATCCTCACCGACACGCTCTCCTGTCGGCACGGACATCAGCGCCCCCGCGAAACCCCACCAGGCAGTCGCTTACGCCTCTCGTTCCGCACTTCGCGGGCGAGCGCGAACTTATCGCGTTCGATAATGTCGGCTACGTTCGGCGATGGGCTTTTGCCCCGACAGGCGACGAACTCGGTGGATGGGGCGTGGGGTGGGACCTAGACTGAGGCGTAAAGTCCAGACAACGGCAGCGGTCGCGAACACGGTGGCGCCGGCAGGCGCCGCGGTTGGCTAGTGACGTCACTAGACGTTGACGGCGTTCTAGAATTTCCGCAGGCGCTTTGCCAAGATTGCTGGGCCGTTACGAGCGGGGGTTGCTATGAGCGATTGGGCGTTGGCGATTGATTTCGGGACCACCGCAACCGCTGCCGCTATGGCGTTTGACGAACGACCTGAGCTCGTGCGGGTCGACGGCGAGCTGCGAATGCCATCGATGGTGTTCTGGCGCGAGGGCACTGCGGATGCTCGGGGGGCGCTGGTGCTCGGTGCGGAGGCCGCGAACTGGGCGGCCGCCGACCCGGCGTGCGTGGAGCGCGCGCCGAAGCGCCGCCTGGGCGACGAGTCGTTATGGCTCGGCAACCAAAGGCTGCGAGTCGACCAGACGGTCGGCGCGATCCTCGCGCGGGTCGCGCAAGCAGCCGTCGAGCATCGCGGCGGCCTGTTGCCGGCGGGCGTATGCCTGACCTATCCGGCGCGGTGGGGAGAGGGGCAGCGCGAAGCGCTGCTGGCCGCGGCGGAGGCCGGTGGGTTGGCGAACGCCGCGTTGCTGGAGGAGCCGATTGCAGCGGCGCTGCAATTCGGCAGCGCACGCGTCGAGGAAGGCGAGGTGCTGGCGGTGTACGACCTCGGCGGAGGGACCTTCGACACCGCTGTGCTGCGCCACACGGCCGACGGCTTCGAGATCATCGGGGAGCCCGGCGGCGATCCGGACGTTGGTGGGGAAGACTTCGACGATCGCTTGTACCACTACGTCGGCGAGCAGCTCGACGAGCAGCAGTGGGCCAGCCTGCGTGCCTCGCCGGCGCGCGCGTGGCGGCAAGCGAACAGGACCCTTCAGCGAGAGGTCCGACGTGCCAAGGAAGCGCTCTCGACGAATCCCGATTGCCCGATCTACATCCCGCCGCCCGTCGATCGGCCGCTGATCATCACGGCGTCAGAGCTCCAGCAGCTGATCTCGACTACGATCGCCGAGACCGTCGAGGAGCTCGCCCGCACGATCGCGGACGCGGGGTTCAGGCCCGACGAGCTGGGCGGGATCTATCTCGCCGGCGGGTCCAGCCGGATTCCGCTGGTGCCCCGGATGATCAGCGCGCAACTCGGGGTCGTGCCAAAACGGCTGGATGACCCCAAATCCGCGGTCGTCCTCGGCGCCGCGCGACTGATCGGCCACCACACGCTGGGGATGCCGATGTTCGCCGGGAAGGCCGGCCGCGAAACGAGCCCGCTTAGGACGCAAGGCCTGAGCAGCGGCGAGACGGAGAGGATTCCGCTCGACCACCACGAGCCAGAGCCGGCGGGCTCCACCACGGCTCCCGCGGATCAGCCGGCGAGCACGGCACATGACGAGCCTCCGCAGCCGCCGCAGCCGCAACCGCCGCAACCGCCGCAACCGCCGCCGCAACCGCCGCCGCAGCCGCCGTCGCAACCTCGTGGCCGGCGCAGCTGGATACCCGTCGTGGCCGCGATCGCGGGCGTGCTGGTGGTCGCAGGCATCGCCGCCGCGCTGCTGTCTCAAAAGAACGGGAGGAGCAATTCACAGCTCGTCCAGCAGACCGTCACCGGGTTTGTCACCACGAGTGGCGCCGGAAAGTGCGCGTATCTGTCACCGGCGTATCTCACCACCAGTTTCGGCGGCGCCGCTGGCTGCCGCAGCCAATGGATCGGGTACCCGGGGCTGATTGTGGCCGCGAACGGACAGATCACCGTCAACGGCGCGACAGCGGACGACAACGGGTTCGTCGTCGATGTCCTCAATACATCGCATCCCTACAAGGCGACGCTCGTCAAGCAGAACGGCAAATGGCTAATCCTGACATTTGACAACGAGGACACGGTAGCAATCGACAATCTCATCGACGACTGGGCGGAGGCGACCGGCAGCAACGTCTGTAACTACTTCTCGCCGGCGAACCTGAACAGCCTCGGTGGGCTCACTGCGTGCCAGCAGCAGCAGACCAGCAACGCTAGCATGACGGTCCAGTCCGGTCCGAGCCCCGATTACCAGTCCGCCAACAAGGCGACGGCCACTTTCACGCTGAGTGACGGCTCCAAGTGGACGGCGCACGTCTCCAAACAATCAAACGGCCCGTGGTTGATCGATTCACTCCACAACGTGGACACGGTAGCGATCGACAATCTGATCAACGAGTGGGCGGCGGCGACCGGCAGCAACGTCTGCAACTACTTCTCCCCGGCGAACCTGAACAGCCACGGTGGGCTCACTGCGTGCCAGAAGCAACAGACCAGCAACGCTAGCTTGACGGTCCAGTCCGGTCCGAGCCTCAATGACCAGTCCGCCAGCAAGGCGACGGCCACTTTCACGCTGAGTGACGGCTCCAAGTGGACGGCGCACGTCTCCAAGCAATCGAACGGCCAGTGGCTGATCGATTCGCTTCAGGAGAACTCGTGATCTCCCACTCAGCGCTCGGCCCCGCGATACAGCGGAACGGAATCCTCCGAGGGAGTCTCAGATCTCCGGTTAGTTGATTTCTCGACGCCGAGGTAGCGCAGGCCATCGGCGGTGGCGGAGCGGGGCTGCCGCAGGGGCGCTGTAGGCCGGTTATTCGATGTTCTCGATTGGCATCTCCTTCGTTCAGGCGGTGGCTTAGATCTCGGGAGCTGATCGCCGCCGTTGAGCTGTTGCCGGCGTTAGGATCGAGTCATGGCTCGGAGCTTGCTGGTGGTGCCGACTGGGGTTGATGTCCGGTTGACGCGGACCTGTCTGGGCGTGCTGCGGGCCCTGGACAGGCGGGGTGTGCACGTCGCGTTCGTCAAGCCAGTGTCGCAGCCGCGGGCTGCTGGTGGGCCGGACCGCTCGAGTGCGCTGGTCAGGGCGATAACTCCGTTGCGTCCCCCAGATCCACTGTCTAGCGCCGAGGTGGAGCACCAGCTCGGGGCGGACGGCCTTGACGCTGTGCTCGAGCGAATCGTCGCGGCTTGGCAGCCGATCAGTGAGCGATCCGATGTGGTCGTCGTAGAGGGGCTCAGGCCGCTCCCTGGCAATCTGTATGTCGGCGCGTTGAACCAGGCGCTGGCCAAAGCGCTCGATGCTGATGTGCTGCTGGTCGCGCGCTGGTCGGCGGCGGAGGTGGGGGGCGGCAAGGGAATGGCAGTCGGCGCGGCGGCGCCCAGCAAAGACGCGGTCGCCGATACGGTCGAGGGTTTGGCGGAATCGCTCGCTGTCACAGCCAGCGGGTATTGGTCGGGCGAGCAGACGCGCGTGGTCGGCGCATTGGTCAACGGGCTGCCCGCGAACGATCCGTCTGCGCCAACGCTTTTGAGCGAGGCGCTGGCCGAGCGCGGGCTTCGCTTGATCGGCGCGGTGTTGCATCGTCCCGAGTTGGCTTGGTTGCGTGTGCGCGATCTCGTCGGCGAGCTTGGACCGCGGGTGTTCAACGAGGGTGACTTGTCCCGGCGTATCAAGGATGTGGCGGTATTCGCTCAGGGCGTGCCGGGTGGGCTGCGGGTGCTCACCGACGGTCGGCTTGTGGTTGTTCCCGGGGACCGCCACGAGGTGGTAATGGCTGTTTGTCTGGCGGCGCTCAACGGAACCCGGCTGGCCGCGATGGTCCTTTCGGCGGGGGTCGAGCCTGACCCCCGGGTGTGGGAGCTCGCGCGGGCTGCGTGCGCGACCGGACTGCCGATTCTGATCGCCGAGGAGGACAGCTACGAGACCGCGACGCTGGTGCGCGGCCTTGACCCGGGATTGCCGGTCGATGACCTGGACCGGATCGAGCGGGTGACCGACAGCATCGCGGACGCGTTGGATGCGTCCCGGCTTGAGTCTTTGTCGGCCTCCTCTCGGCCGCGGCGGCTCAGCCCCGCTGCTTTCCGCTACCGGCTGGTTGAGCTGGCGCGCGGCGCCGACGCGTGTGTGGTGCTGCCCGAAGGAACCGAGCCTCGCACGCTGCAGGCCGCGGTCGCGTGCGCCGAGCGCGGGATCGCCCGCAGTGTGCTGCTGGGATCACCCGACGAGGTCGCCGGGGTGGCGCGCAGTCTGGGGCTGGCGCTGCCTGACGGTGTCACTGTGATCGACGCTCGGGCTGTCGCCGAGCACTATCTCGCGCCGCTGATCAAGCTGCGCCAGCACCGCGGCTGGAGCGAACAGATTGCGCGCGATCGCCTCAGCGACCCGATCATGGTCGCCACGATGATGCTCGCGCAAGGCGAAGTGGATGGCCTGGTCGCGGGCGCGTTGCATACCACCGCGGCGACGGTCCGCCCGGCGCTTCAGATCCTCGGCACTAAGCCCGGAAGCCGCCTGGTGTCTTCGGTGTTCTTCATGTTGTTGCCAGACGAGGTGGTCGTCTATGGCGACTGCGCGGTCAACCCTCGGCCCGACGCTGAGGCGCTGGCCGAGATCGCGATCCAGAGCGCTGCGTCGTCACGGGCGTTTGGGATCGAACCGCGAGTCGCGATGATCAGCTTCAGCACCGGCACCTCTGGCGCGGGCAGCGATGTCGAGAAGGTTGCGGAGGCGACCCGGCTCGTGCGCGAACGCGAACCCGAGCTGGCCGTCGACGGCCCCTTGCAATACGACGCTGCTGCGGTCGTCTCGGTAGCGCAAAGCAAGCGACCGGGCAGCGCGGTCGCGGGACGCGCGAACGTGTTCATCTTCCCCGACCTCGACACCGGCAACACGACCTACAAAGCCGTGCAGCGCAGCGCACACGTCCTCAGCGTCGGGCCGATGCTGCAGGGCCTCGCCAAGCCGGTCAACGACCTCAGCCGCGGAGCCTCCGTGGACGACATCGTCTACACGGTGGCGCTGACCGCGATCCAGTCGCACGCCGAATAGAAGCCGCGCCGCCAGCGGCCGTTCCGCCCAACAGCCCGCCCGTGTTTGATCGAAGCTCAGGTGGTGTTGACCGGTTCGCGTTGATCGCCCGGCATGGCGGCCCGGTCGTGGCGGTCGCCCAGTTTGACGGGTTGCGCGAGCCAAGGCCAGCGGAGGTCGCGCGCGGTCGACGAGGTTGGGGCGCGCACGGACCGCGACTGGTTGATGGCGCCTCGCCCCGCAGGGCGGGCGCCGTCGTCAAACGCTGCGATCAGTTGACCGACGACTGGAGCGTGCCGAGCGTTGCGACCTCACGCTCGATGTCATCGATGATCACGTCGGGGTCGGGGATCAGTGCCGCGTCGACCACCAGGCCGACGGCGACA
>JBKQKK010000271.1:0-8924 GCA_052147535.1 Solirubrobacteraceae bacterium
GCTCCGCGGCGGGCAGTGAGGCGCGAACGTGGACGGTGCGCCAGATCATCAACGACCCCGAAGCCCACTACGACTGGGCGATCGTCGCCACGGTCGACCTCAGCGCCTCAGACGCCGCCGGCGAGCCAGTGATCCGAACGCAATCGTTCCGATCCGCCGGCTAATCGGAACGAAAACTTCCGGCTAATCGCGAGCTGTCACGTTATCGGACGCGTCATCTTCCGCAAGTCCGACGGCCGCGTGCTCGGAGCCCAGGCGGCCGACCCGGACGGCGTGGACAAGCGGATCAGCGAACTCGCGCAGGCGATCCAGATGAGCGCGACCAGGTACGACCTCGAGGAGTGCGAGCTGGGCTACGCGCCGCCGCCGTTCGGAAGCGCGAAGGATCCGGTCAACTTCGCCGGCATGGTCGCAGCCGATGTCTTGCGCGGCGGTGCGACACTGATGCGACCGGCCTGCCGGCCTGGCCGTTCCGTCCGGACCCCGACTGCTGGCAAGAGGTGACCACGTGACTGGTTCGGCCAGTACATCACGAATGGAGATCGACCCGGGCGCTCCAGCGAGGAGCGTCGGCGCTGCAAAGATCGCCTTGATGACGCTGGCGGCCGGGCAGTTCGTGATGGCGCTGGACACGACGGTCATGAACACGGCGATCGCGACGGTCGCGAAGGATGTAGGGACGACGGTGACCGGGATCCAGACCGCGATCACGCTCTACACGCTCGTGATGGCGTCGCTGATGATCACCGGCGGGAAGATCGGTCAGATGATCGGCCGCAAGCGCGCGTTCGCGATCGGATGCATCATCTACGCCTGCGGTTCGATGACCACCGCGCTGTCTTCTAGCCTGGCGGTGCTGATGTTCGGCTGGTCGTTCCTGGAGGGTTTGGGGGCGGTGCTGATCATGCCAGCGATCGTGGCGCTGGTGGCGTCGAACTTCGCAAAGCCCGACCGTCCCCGCGCTTACGGGCTGGTCGCCGCGGCCGGCGCGATCGCGGCGGCGCTCGGGCCGCTGATCGGCGGTCTGTTTACCACCTACGCCTCGTGGCGATGGGTGTTCGTCGGGGAGGTCCTGATCGTGCTCGTGATCCTCGGCATGACTCGCCGCATGAACGACACGCCCGCAGAGGAAGGAGCCCGGCTCGACCTGGTGGGCACGGCTTTGTCCGCGCTCGGACTCGGAGCGATCGTGTTCGGGATCCTGAAGGCGGGGACCTGGGGGTTCGTGAGACCGAAACCGGACGCTCCCGCGTGGCTCGGGCTCTCCCCCGTGATCTGGCTGATGTTCGCAGGGGCGCTGGTACTGGTCGTGTTTGTGTGGTGGGAGGGCCAGCGCATCAGGCGCGGCGAGGGCGCGCTGGTCGACCCGGGCCTGCTGCGCAACCTCCAGCTGCGTAGCGGGGTGATCTCGTTTCTGTTCATGTTCCTGATCCAGGCCGGCATCTTCTTCACTGTCGCGCTGTTCCTGTCGGTCGCGCTCGGGATATCGGCGGTCGAGACGGGTGTCCGGCTGCTGCCGCTCTCGCTATCACTGCTCGTGTTCGCCATCGGCGTCCCGAAGCTGCGCCCCAACGCGAACCCCCGGCGAGTCGTCCGTGCCGGCTTCATCCTGCTGTTCGCGGGTCTCGTACTCCTGGTCGCGTTGCTCGACGTCGGCGTCGGCGCCGAGATCGTAACCTGGCCGTTGCTGCTCGCCGGCGCCGGCCTCGGCGCGATGGCCTCCCAGCTCGGTGCCGTGACCGTCTCAGCGGTGCCCGACGAGAAGAGCGGTGAAGTCGGCGGGCTCCAGAACACCGGCACCCAACTCGGCGCGTCGATCGGCACCGCACTAGCAGGCGCCGTGCTCATCTCCGCGATGACCGCGGCGTTCTTCAGCGGCATCCAGAACAACCCGAACCTTCCCTCCAGCGTCGTCTCGAAGGCAAACACGGAGCTTGCCAGCGGAGTGCCGTTCATGTCCGAGGCCGACGTCAAAGCCGCGCTCGCAAAGGCGAACGTGCCCGCCGCCACCGCCAACGAGATCGTCAAGGTCAACAAGCAGAGCCAGATCGACGGGCTGCGCTCCGCGGAGGCGATCCTCGCACTCCTCGCGCTGATCGCCCTCCCGTTCACGCGAGGGCTCCCGACCATACAACCCGGCGCCCAGGCGAAACCCAGAACACCCACGCGATAGGCAACTCGCTCGCCTCACTCGACCAAACGGCGGTCAGCTCCGAACCATCAGTGCGGTCAAAGTTCGCGCCGGCTGGGTCCATCCGCTTGGGGTGATGCTCCGGCGGCGGATGGCTTGCACGATATGGGTGCGTCGGTCCGCTTTGCCCCGGTCCGGATCGCCGCCAATTCGAGACCCGGAACGGCCATCGCGAGGAGCCGCCGAGATGAGCGCGAGCAGCACAAAGTCGAGCAAGGCGGAGGTTGCCAAGAAGACAACACCCCAGGGATCTGGGGAGAACGGCAACGTCCCGCATCTCTCGCTGCGGGAGCGTGCCGCTCACGGCAAGGCGGGCGGAGGCGCCGCGCCGCGTGCACGGCGAGTGGTTACCGTCGCCGGCTCGTCGCGATCCAGTGGAGCTTCTCGAGAAGCAGGCCGCGTCCCGAGCGTCGGAAGTTAGCGCGACTTCGACTTCCGCCAGCTCTGGGACGAGAAGGTTCCGCGATCATCGAAGGCATGATTCCCAGAGAGCTCGCCGCCTACGCCGATATTTGCGGCCGCACGCTGGCCCGCGGCCACGCGCGCTCCGGTAACGCCGTCACGATCAGCGCCTACCTCGGATCAAGCGCTGCCATGGACCAGGCACCCGCCGACTTCGCGGAGCCCTACCCGGACCGGAACGAACTCGACTACGCCGCTCTCACCACCTCGGTCAAGACGGGACGCGTCAAAGCACAGACAGGGCTATAGCCCGCAGGACTCTGATCCGGGAGTTGGTCGTTGGCACCATTGGCCGCCGACGTCATTCGAACGCGTCCCCGCTTCAGGAGCATAGGAAGCACAGTACGACGTGGCGAGGGGGACTTCGACGCTCAGGCAGTCGATGCGCGCCCGTAAGACAGCTCTCGTGGCCGAATGCGATCACGAGATCCGTAGCGACTCAAGACGACTCGCGAGCAGGAGATGATCGACTGATACGGCCTGGTGATCGGGACGAACGTCAACCACCAGTCGCCGGACGGAGCATTTCTGACCAACGATGAGGCCAATCATCGCGTTGCGCTGCTTGCGCCGCCCGGGGTCGTGATGATGCCGAGAAGATCCGGCATGCCGGTCTGCATCACACCGCCTACGAGTATCCCTCGATGGACGGCCTGCTCGCCACGTCGCCTCAAGGGGCTTGGCTTCGTGCCGCAGGCCTGTCTGGATCACGGGATGACGATGTCGTTCTTCTACGCCATCCCGACGGAAACGCCGTGGAGTTGCAATGCGACGTGTTCGGCGACTGGGCGCAAGTCGAACGAGTTCATGCGCACGAGCCCGCAGGTCGCCGCGGATTCGATCGGGACGCTCGTCGACCCAGATCGCATGCTGGCAGCTCGGGACGGCGGGGCGACTGCAGCCGAGGTGCATCAACGCGCTACTCCGGCGAGCTCTCGCCGGACGTTCCGCCTGACCTGCTGCTGCCGCGCCGCCGGCGGACTGACCCGACCGAGCGGGGCACGCGACGACGGCGGCACGGTCGGCCGAACTCGCCGGTGTCGAGGACGCGCGGATGGACGATCATCGCCTTCTCGCAAGTTTCGACGTTCTGCGTCCGTACAAGTACGGTCGGATAAACGCCAATTGGAGGGATTAGGGATCGGCACTATGGCTTATCTACAGACGCATTTTTGGGCAGGTGGGACTGAGGAGCAGTACGACGCGATGCTCAAGGCGGTGCATCCCGCTGACGGGCTTCCGGAAGGGCAGACCTCGCATGTCGCGGGGCCGACTGAGGGCGGCTATCTGATTGCGGTCGTCTGGGACTCCAAGGAGCACAGCGAGCAGTTCATGAACGGCACGCTTCTGCCGGCGCTGCCGGTCGATGGCGGCTTCGTGGGTGCTCCCCAGGAGCGCGCGGCCGCAATCGCGCACCTCCAAACCGCCTAGCGACAGAACGAGGAGAGACCATGGCCACGCATGTTGTGTTCCATGAGGTGGAGGATGTCGAGCATTGGCTGAGTTCATCGAAGCGAGAGGAAGTCTTTGGGCCGCTTGGAATCACGATGCGCACCTTCCGTGATCCGGCGGGCTCAAACCGGGTCGGATTGATCGCGGAGATCCCTGACCTGGCTGCCTTTCAGCAGTTTATGCAGACCGAAGCGGCCGCCGAGGCGATGAAGTCCGACGGCGTTCGCCCGGAGACGCTTCTGGTCCTCGACGAGGGATAGCGCTTCGGCGCTCTCTGCGGCCCGGCTGCAAGGCTGAGCCGCAGAGAGTTCCTGAGCTGCGAGCCGAACTCCACTCCTTCGTCAAAACCGGACGCGGCTGCGGACCTGTTTCGCTTCCCGGCTATCGACCCAAACCACGATCCGGCGTTGTCTGAGCCCGACCCCGTGCCTGGCAGGATCACTCAACCGAGTTGTTCCTGCCTGAAGAGAGAGTTGGGAGTATCCGAGCGCGTCACCATTCGTCCCGGGAATCAAACGCCTGAAGCCGCTGTTCTGGGGCCTCAGGGCCGGTCTTCTGCTTCGCTTCATAAGCAGTAGCGCGCAGCCTGTCGCCTCCACTCCTCCAACTCGTGGGCACGTTGTGCGACGGCTTGGTGGACGAGTTCAGGTCGCCTCGGCAGCCTTTGAGCCGGCGCGACGCGCGACGCCGCTGTCCTGCGCTGCCCGCGCGACCGCGAGCGCCACGGCCCTGACCACGTCACGGTTGAACACGCTCGGGATGATGTACTCGGCGTCGAGCTCGTCGTCGGCGACGACTCGGGCGATCGCCTGCGCGGCGGCGAGCTTCATCTCCTCGTTGATGGCCGTGGCGCGTACGTCCAGCGCGCCGCGAAAGACACCCGGGAAGGCCAGCACGTTGTTGATTTGATTCGGGTAGTCAGAGCGACCCGTGGCCATCACCGCGACGTAGGGGGCGACGGCCTCCGCGCTCACCTCGGGCTCCGGGTTGGCCAGCGCGAACACGATCGCTCCCGCTGCCATCTGGCGCACGGCCGCGTCGGACACCGCACCCGGCCCGGACACGCCGATGAACACGTCCGCCTGGGGCAGCAGATCGTTGGCAATGCCGCGTTTGCCGCCGAGGTTTGTCCGCGCCGCGAGCGCCGCGCGGACTGGATCCAAGCCTGGCCGTCCGAGATACAGCGCGCCCTCAATATCGCACACGATGATGTCGCGCACACCATGGGCCAGCAATATCTCCGTACACGCAGTGCCCGCCGCGCCTGCGCCGGCGACTACGACCTTGACCTCCGCAGCCTGCTTTTTGACGACCCGCAGGGCATTCATCAGCGCGGCCAGCACAACGATCGCCGTGCCGTGCTGGTCATCATGGAAAACCGGAATATCGAGCTCCTTACGCAGGCGCCGCTCGATCTCGAAGCAGCGTGGCGCGGAGATGTCCTCCAGGTTGATCGCGCCAAACGTGGGCGCCAGTGCTTTAGCGAAATCAACGATCCGGTCAGGATCCTTGGTCGCCAGGCACAGCGGGAACGCATCGATACCGGCCAGCTCCTTGAACAGCAGCGCCTTTCCCTCCATCACCGGCATCGCCGCCTCCGGGCCGATGTCCCCCAACCCGAGCACAGCCGTCCCGTCGGAGATCACCGCGACCGTGTTGCCCTTGATCGTCAGCGACCACGCCCTGCCGAGGTCCCGGTGGATCGCCAGACTGACGCGCGCGACGCCCGGCGTGTACGCCATCGACAGCTGATCGCGGGTCTTGACCGGGACTCTCCCGTTCACCTCGATCTTGCCGCCCGCGTGCATCAAGAACGTCCGATCAGTGACGTGATCCACCGTCACGCCATCCAGCGCCCCAACTGCCTCTGCGACGGCCTCGGCGTGAGCGGCGTCCGAACACGCAACGGTCACATCGCGCACCACCTCGCCGCGCTCGACCCGCACAAGGTCAATCGCACCAAGAATCGAGCCAGTCTCCCCAATCGCGCCGGCAACACGCGCGAACGCACCCGGCCGCTGCCGCAGGCGCACGCGCATCGTGATGCTGTAGGACGCCGACGGGTGCAGAGCCGTGACCGAAGGCATCCCCGCTCCCGCGAGAGCAGACATCGTCGCGATCTCGGGATTCTCGCTCTCGCTCTCAGCTGTCATGGTTGAACACGGCGAGTTAGCCGAAGGACAAGCCGACGCCCGCGCCAGCTTCAAATGGTGGGCCGACGTACACGCAGCTGATCGTACCCCCCGCGCTAGTTCTGCGATCCACGCGTGAGCGAATTCCCGGAGCCCCGCTCATCGACCTTTTGCGATCATCTCCGCCGCGCTGAATCATCGGAGTCAGTGGACGAACCGTTACCGACGCCCTTGCCCCGCCGTGTATCATTCGTTACTAGCTCGCCTCAATCATCCGGCGAGCTTTCTTGTTCCGGCTCCAGCTCTCGGCCGGTTGAGAGTGTTGACCGTCTGTGTTACGTGCCGTCAGGCACGCGTCAGGAGCTGAACCGATGTGGCCGTTTCCCGAATCGCCCGATCTGCCGCGCTTGACAGGACTTCGGGGGGTGCCGCGATGAGCGCGTCAGCCCGCCCTGGAAAGCATCGAGTCGCCGCGCTGGAGGTTCACGCTGGCGGGCCGGCTCGGGGGCGAGCGTTGTTGGGGCGCATGGACCGGCTGCCCGGGTGGCCGCTGCCCCGCTTTGACCTGTTTGTGCTGGGACTGGCGTACTTCTTCGTCTTCTACGACATCACCGACATCGGGTTCGGGATGCCGGCGATCGTCAAGCAGTTCAACCTCAGCACCAACGACGTGAAGTTCGTCGCGATCGCCATCGGGCTGGTCGGCTACATCGTGGGATCAAACCTCGTTGGGGCACTCGCAGCCCGGCGCGGCCGCCGACTCGCGTTCCTCGTCTCGCTGCTCGTCTCCGGCCTGGGATCGCTCGGCACCGCGTTTGCGACCGGGGTCGTCACCCTGTCGCTCTGGCGTTTCCTGACCGGCATGGGCGTCGGTGCGGCCCTCAACCTCGCGTCGACCTATGTCGGGGAACTCTCTCCTTCCAAGCAGCGAGGCCGCATCTCGGTGACGATGTTCATGATCGGCATCATGGGCCAGGCCATCACGCCGTTCGTGGCCCTCGCCCTGGTACCGAACTTTCACATCGGATGGCGACTTCTGTTTGCCATCGGCGCCTTCATCGGCCTCGCGGGCGTGCTGTTCGCGCGGCGGCTACCGGAGTCACCCCGATGGCTGATCGACCACGGCCGCCTCAACGAGGCCGAGGATCTGGTCGAGTCAATGGAGCAGCGCTTCACCCCGGAGGAACTCGCGGCTTCCGCAGCCGCGGCCACAGCCGAGCGGCTCTCCGAGGGGCTCGAGGGCATTCCACCGCTCGGGGAGGACGACGATTTGGGCAGCAGCATGCGCGAACTGCTGCACGGACGCTACGGCCTCGCGGTCCTGGCGATGACCACAATGTGGTTCATGTGGTACATCGGCAACTACGCGTTCCTCGGGGACGGCGCGACCCTACTCTCCGCGAACGGCCTCGGGATCGGAAGCTCCATCCTGTACCTCGCGGTCGGAGCGATCGGCTACCCCGTCGGAGCAGGGATCATGCTCCTCACGGCCGATAAGATCGAACGCAGGCTCCTGATCTTCGCCGCCACCGTCGTATGGCTGATCGGGATGCTGCTGATTGGGACCCTCGCCAGCGGCGTGGTCGTCACGATCGGCTCGTTCCTCGCATCGATGGCCCTAGGGTCATACCTCCAGGTGGCCTACACCTTCACCGCCGAGAACTTCCCAACACGCCTACGCTCCCGCGGATTCGCTCTAGCCGACGGAGGCGGACACCTCGGCGGAGCTGTAGGCGCACTCCTACTACCCGCACTAGTGACCGGCAGCACCTTCTTCATCGGCTTTGCCGCGGTCGGCCTCACCGGACTGCTGGCCGGCCTGATCGCCCTCGGCGGTCCGAAAACCAGCGGCCTCTCACTCGAGAAAGTCACACAACGCCGACTGCGCAAATCGACCAAACCAGGAGTTGCTATCTGACCGCCACCTGGCGATCGTCGCTGCGCGGCCGCGCAGCCCCGTCCCCCGAGGCGAGCCGGATCCGAAGTCGCACGGTCGTCCGCGGCTACCGCTACGTTTGATGCTCGTCAATCAGGGGGCGCTGCTGCAGGCGCTGGGGTGCACCGCCTACGCGACCGAGAACGCCGCGCATTTCGATGACGACCTCGCGTTTCAGCGCGCGGTGCAAAGCCTCGATGTCACCGACCCCGCGTCGTTGGCGACCTTCGGGTCCTGGGCCGGTGAGCAGCGCGGCGCGGAGCTACGTGCGCACTTCCTCCAGATCGCTGCGACGGTCGGGGCGCAGGCGACGCAGTCCTCGTGCGAGGCCTCGCGGGCGCTCGGCACCAGGCTGGGACTGAGGCCCGGTGCGATCGCTGCGCTTGACCACGTCCATGAGCGCTGGGACGGCCTGGGGATACCCGGGACGTGCAGCCGCAACTCGCTATCGCTGACCGTTCGCGTGATGCACCTGGCGACGCAGGCCGTCATCGCTCACCGCACGGGCGGTTCGCGCACCGCGCTCGCCGTGGCCGGGCACCGCGCCGGCGGTCATCTCGATCCGGAGTTGGTCGCGCTTGTGCTGGTGCACCCCGACCCGCTCCTCGCCGCGCTGCAGACACCCGATCCGTTTGCGACAGCGCTCGCGTCCGAGCCGCCTCCCAAGGCGCGAGTCAACGTTGACGCGCTCGACGGGCTCGCGGAGGCGTTCGGGGACCTCGCCGACCTCAAGTGCCGCTTCACGCTCGGC
>JBKQKK010000272.1:0-4306 GCA_052147535.1 Solirubrobacteraceae bacterium
TTAGACGCGCGTTCCAGGGCTTCTGACGCCCGTCTGGAGGTGGTCCGATTCCCGATTGATGGCGGGAGGCGGAACTTTGCGGCTTTCTGACCTCCGAGAACGGCCGGTTTGGCGCTCAGCCCACGGAGTTGGTCCGTCTCCGCGCATTCTCGGGACTTTCTCGCGCGCTCGTTTGCGGCTGGTGACACGGTTCTTACCAACGACCCTATTCGGGCGACAGCAGCGACCCGACGCAGTCGGCGATCGCCGCAGGCGTTTCGACCGGGCTCGGCGCGATCGTGCCGGTGATCCCGTTCATGTTCACGACCGGCACCGTCGCGATCCTGGTCGCCGCCGCGATCTCGCTCGTGGCCCACTTCCTGGTCGCCGCCGCGAAGTCGCTGCTGACGCTGCGGACGTGGTGGTCCGCCGGCCTCGAGATGAGCGCCGCCGGCATCATCGTCGGCGGCGCCACCTTTCTGGTCGGCCTGGCGCTACCGACCTGACCCAGCAGCTCAGTGGGTGCCCGTAGGAGGAGGCTCAGACGGGGTCAAGGGACGCGCTGCCTCTGAAACTATTGACTCGGCGCGATGGGGTCCGCGGCTTCTGGGGCTTGCGGGCGTTGTGGGGGTACGGGCTTCGCCGGGCACCTCGGTGTCCGGCGGCACGCCATCGTTGGGTATCTCTAGGCGCGATCAGCGGCTAGCGTCAGTAACTCCCGTCGTTGCGCTGCTTGGTCGGCGTTGGCGTCGAGCAGCAGGCGGTGATAGGCGTCGCAGGCAAGCCCGCAGGGTTGCTGGTAGGTGGCGCAGATATGCGCCACCCGCTCGGTTTCCTCGAGCGTTTCGCAGGTCATGCGGCTGTCCGGAGTCTCCTCTGCCGGGGGAGGGCGGGAGACCGTCGAGGCCCGCTGGGGGGCTACAGGGGACGAGCGTCGCGACGTTCCTGGGCTGCTCTCAGCGAGAGCCCGGGAGGTACTGAGCACGGACGTGAACATCGATCACCGAACCTGACGTGGAGGGAGGTTGGATCCAACGAGCCGGACCGAGCGGGTTGACCGGCGTGTCCGTTGCAGAGTTCACGTCGATGCCGAAGCGAGCGGCGCATCAGCGCCGCTTGTAACAATAGTGCTTTGTGGAACAAAGGATCCAACTGACCTTGAGCCGCTTGAGGACAAGGAGTACCTCGAACGTGCGCCCTGTTCGCGGGGTCTTTGATAGGCCAGCTCTCAGCCCTTCGTGCAGGGCCAGATCGCTGAGAGTGCTGAATTGGAGCAGCAGCATGACAGCCGCAACAACCCGCCCGCGTGTTCGCGCGACCCAACGCCCTCGCCGCGCCCTTGCGTGCACTGAGCGGGGCAGCTGATGCCCGCCTTCACCGGCGGCGAGCTGACCGCCGCGGCCACCCGCGCGCTGGATTGAGAGCTAGCCGTTCAAGGATCCACCGACCAGGCGCGTGTTAATCGTATTAGGAGCTGCCAGATGCCTGCCGGTTGGGGTCCGTCCACAGTTGAAATCCAACCTCCAGCGCTCAGCAGCTGGTTCGCGAGCAAGCCGTGGGATGAGGGGCTTGATGCTCCCTTGCTCGGTCAACCGCAGGTTGTGCGAGTTGCTTGGCTGCCAAGGAAAGGGCCATATGAGACTGACCGACGTCGAGGACGCGCCCGACGCCTCCCCACGCGAGTCCAACCCCACCAATCCACCGCATTCCGGAGGACCAATGAACGCTGGCGCTTGACAAACGTTCCTCCATATGAGCGTTGGATCTCGCAGAGTTGTGGTCGGAAACCCCGTGTGGGTGGCTACGAGGGCTCGACGACCTCGACCGCCCCGAACCCTTCGAGCGGCGCGTCGATGAAGAAGATCTCGATCGTGATGTCGGGTTCGACGTGGGCTTGTGAGAGGAACGCGAGCACGTTACGGCCGGTGAGCTCCTCGATCGTTGCGGTGAACTGCTTGGTCATGACGCGCTGGAAATCGTGGCGCATCGCGACGACGCGGTCGGGTTCGCCTGAGTCCATGATCGTTTTCTCGAGCGGCGTGAACCCGCTGCCGCGCATCACGACGACGATGATGTCATCGAGCGCGTAGGTCTTGGCTTTCCATCGGGCCGCGGCCGTAGTGCTCGCGCAGGATCGCGACGATCCTCGTAGAGATGGCCGCTAGTCACAGCCCTCCGCCGAGCGGGGCTGTGCTGTTGGGATCGGCTTGCGCTTCCACGTGGGTCGCTCCCGTGTCCAGCGAGCCTGCGAGGCCTCGTCCGTCCATTGCTTGCGTTGATCGACCTGGCCGTTGGAACCCGTGACCCGCTCGGGCCGTGTCGTTCAAGTGAGCGTAGCGCGGGCCGTGTGAGCGTCAATCCGTACTGATCACGAAAGCGCTTTGCGGGTTGCTACGGGCTTGACGTGGGGGGTTCGAGCAGGAACACCTCGACGGAGTCCCCGCCGAGCGTGCTGGTGCCGCTCAGGAACGTCCGGATGGTGCGTCCGGTGAGCCGCTCGACGGCAGCGACGAGCTGGGTCTCCATCGCGCGTTGCAGCGCGTCGCGCTGGAGGCGCACGAGCTCGGCCTTGCCGGCCGCGACGAGGTTGACCTCGGCGCGGGTGGCGCCGTTCTCGAGCAGGCATACGACGACGTCCTGGTCCACGAACGCACGTGATTTCGTGGCTCCACGGCCGGTGAAGTCCGTGCTCAGCTTGCCGATCTCGTTCGCGAGCGCCGCGTTTAGCCGTCCGCCGGCCAACGCTTCACCCGATGTGCTCAATGCCAGCCTCGATCTCCGTCGCTTCCGTGGATCAGACTACCGCTGGGAAAAGAGAGGGAGAGGCCCCGGCGAAGGCTCCACGCCCAACCATCTACCCCAGAGCTGGCTATGGCAGGGCTCGCGTCGATCCAGACCGAATATGTGGTCCACACGACGATCTGTACAACGGAGCGCTCGTCGCGCTATCGTTTCGGGCAGCAATCCGCCCCGTGCGGTCATTGACTGCTGTGATGGGTTGCGGTTGGTAGAGCGGAACGAGTCCGCTGTCACACGCGTGTGGCAGCAACATTCTGGTCCGTGGATGGGCTGGCCTAGGCCCAGGAGTTCGTCCATGCAAGGATCGCCGCTCGCCCGCACACCTCAGAGGATCCCTCGACCGCTCGCGCCTGTCGCTGCCGCGGCGGGGACCGGTCCGCTCGCCGACGGCGAGCCAGCCCTGATCACGCCTGAGCTCGCTCTCAGGACCGGCGCGCAGACGGGCCCTGCTCGCCATCTGGGATCCGAGCGACAACCGCGTGGGCGCCGTCAGCGCCGGGGGCGTCGTGCGGAGCCCGGACCGTCTGCCTCGCATACACCTGGCAAACGGTCGGGAGTTCGTCGGCCGCGTGCTCGAAACCGGCCGCGCGGCCGTCGAGCCGATCAACCTCGATCACGACCTCAGTCTCGCGATCGCGGCATCCGGGACGCCCGTGGGGGCGCGGCGGGCGCAACGGTCCGCCCGCGAGGCGGCCCGCCGGCGCGCTGTGCGTCGGGTTCTCAACCCTCCTGACCGCGCACCACGACCCGGCCCTCACGCTGTGCAGCTTGTCCGGCTCCCGCTCGGGAGTCTCTCGATCACACCTCGATCAGTGAAAGGAAACGCCAATGGCCAGAATGACCCTTGGTCCACGCCCGCTTCTGCGAGCTCGCGGACCAGAATCACCTCGAAACGAACGGCAACGAGATGTTCACGCTCGGTCTGTTCTCGGTGATCGACGCGCGGTTCGACACCCCGATGGCGGAACTTCTCTCAACGCTCCCGCTCGCGTCCGACATGTGCGAGGCGCTCCTCGAGCACAAAGGCCGCAAGGGCGAGCTGCTGGAGTGCTTGACCGCGCTCGAGGACGGCGATTTCGACCAGGCCGAGGGAATCCTTCCGACCGCGTGCGAGCTGTACATCTCCGCGCTCGCCTGGGCTGAGGAGATCACCGAGCCGCTGTTCGGACGGGCTGGGGCTGCCGGAACTCGCCTTCCGCTTGCGTGCGCGCGGCGGCCAGGTCACGTGCAGCAACCCTCTAGATCAAGTGCTGCCCGCCATAACTTCGGTCGCGGTCAGGCGGCTAACGCGAATCGGGCGCACTGGTCTACGCCAGCGGGCGAGGACTTTGGCGCGCTTGCCATCCAGCCCGAAGGCGGGTCGCTTGGAGCCCTATCCTCACGCGAGCTTGGCAGAGAGGCCGAGCACCACCTGGTCTACCACTCGCCCTACGCACTCCGGGTCGGTGGCTGCCCTGCGCGCGGACGATGATCTTCACGATGTTTCCCGGCACCCCCCACAGCACCGCGTAGTGCGAGTCCCGGTACC
>JBKQKK010000273.1:0-3935 GCA_052147535.1 Solirubrobacteraceae bacterium
CTCGCTTCCGCTGGGCGTGCAACAAGCGGCTACGCGCCGCGTTCTGCACACTTGCTGACAGCACCCGCCAGTGGCACCCCTGGGCGCAAGCGGTCTACGCCAGAGCGATCGCCAAAGGACACGACCACCCGCGCGCGATCCGCACGCTCGGACGCGCCTGGAGCCGCATCGTGTGGCGCTGCTGGCAGGACCGCGTGCCTTACGAGCTCGCACGCCACCGCGCCGCCCAGCAGTACATCACAGTAACCATCCCCAACCCATCGGGCGACCGCATCGATGTCCCCGCTACCCAGCGGATGGCCGGCGACGCCCTGGACCCCAGCCTGGATG
This sequence comes from Solirubrobacteraceae bacterium, assembly GCA_052147535.1. Classification (GTDB taxonomy): domain Bacteria; phylum Actinomycetota; class Thermoleophilia; order Solirubrobacterales; family Solirubrobacteraceae; genus Palsa-465. The sequence goes on from JBKQKK010000273.1 coordinate 331, forward strand.
CTGGCGCTGATCAGGGCAGCCCGCGCGCAGCGCAACCTTCACCGCCAAAACAGCGGAGCGGCGGGCAGTCAAGAGCGGCCCGTCAGGGCCGAGCGCAGCGAGCCGCGTAGCCGGCGCCCTTGACGGCCCGAACGCGCTCCGCTAGCCGGTAGCGCCACATGACGCGCAGCGCTGCAGGGCGACAGCAGGTTGCCCTGCTGACAGGGGCTGCGCGTTTACACACCAACATGTTGCCGTTCGCCGCTCTCCGCCGCACGGATCGAGTAGCGCCGCCAGGCGGGCGCCTCGGTCTCGGGCTGCTCCCCCTTTCCCCGCAGCCACGCCCCCGAAAAGAATTTGCGCTTGGGGGTTGACACAGGACGTCTCCTCAAGGGCCGGCCCAACGCGCAGTCACCGGCCACGGCGAGTACGTCGAAACTGGATGACCTGCAGTCGGAGGCGCTCGGGATCGTCCCCGAAGTCGCGCACGAGTGTGTCGCGGAAAATCAGGATCTCGTTGGGCAAGCCACCGCCCCCCAGGAAAGGCATGCCGCCCAGCCTGGAACCGACGTACATGCCGTACGCGTGGTTCTCGGCACCGCGGTCGGAAACGACGATCGCTACGTCCTGCAGCGCACGTTGGAACTCGATCGGCAGAGCATCGAGCGCTGAACTGACGAGCGTCTCGAATGCCTGCTCGCTGTAATGCCGGTGTTCGCTCATGGCTTCGCTATCGCGCCGAGTGTCGCCCACCCCCTGCGCTCACGGGGCGCAGCCTACCTCCGCCAGCCACGAGACGGGCCGCTAGTAGTTGCGCTTCCGCCCTGTAGGTGATTCGTGCTGACGAACCGACGCTCTGAACTGCCGCCGCACCCTGTTCGGTTCTTACACAGGGCCCAGCGCGTCCTCGTCGGTGACGTCGATGACACCGTGGGAGGGCGTGAATAAATCACGCTCGATAATGTAGGAGATTATGACTACTAGCCTGTAAAATCGCTCCCTTTTATCTGACCGTCGAGGAAATCGAGGTGCTGAAGGATCGCGCCGATCAAGACCCGGGCAGCAAAACTGACAGGGAAATAGCCGTGATCGCCCGTCCCGAAAGATGCGCTGCAAACCGGTGTCACGGCGTCATTTCCACCATCCCGCGCGGGCCCGCCGGGCACCACGACTAAACGGAAGCATAGAACGTACCGATGATGAGGACACCCCCCGGCTCGATCTCAGGACCGGCCCACTCTCGTAAACCAGCGGGCCGGTCTCGTCCTACGGGCCGCTTAGGCCGGCCGGTGGCTCACCTCCAAGGATGCTTGCGCAAGCACCGACTCGCCACCGATCTCCAGAACAGCCGTCTTAGCGCAGGTTCCGTTTCGTCGCTCCGCACAAGCGAGCAACTCTCTATAGACCCCGAGATGGGTTACGTGATCGGTGCAGGCTGCCGATAACTCGGGACACGTGAAAATCGCCGGCGTGCGGCGGCAGCGCGGCCTTCCCGATAGGCGGAAGGCAACGGTGGCGAACTGGGAGGTCGGAATAGCAGATGACCGAGGTTTTCGTTGGACGCCAACCGATCTTCGATCGCAAGCAGAAGGTCGTCGGCTACGAGCTTCTGTTCCGCGATGGAAAAGCCGACTCGGCGGTAGTCGTCGACCAGGAAGGCGCGACCGCGACGGTCGTGCTGAACTCGATCACCGAGATCGGCTTTGAGCAGGTCGTGGGCGGGCGGCCCGCCTGGATCAACGTCTCGACTGATTTCATGCGTAACGGTCTGGTGCATCTGTTGCCGCCGGCGCCGCTGGTGCTCGAGATCCTCGAGGACCAGACGATCGATGACGAGATCATCGCTACGGTTGCGAAGCTGAAGCGCCGCGGGCACCGGTTCGCGCTCGATGATTTCCTCTACACCCCCGACACCGAACGGCTGCTCGGGCTCGCTGACTTCGTCAAGCTGGATCTGCTCGCCCTCGGCCGCGACGGGCTTTCGACCATGGTCACTCGCTTGGTGCCCTACGGCGTCACCTTGGTGGCGGAGAAGCTCGAAACCCCGGACGATTACGCCTTCTGCACGCAGGCGGGATGCGAGCTGTTCCAGGGCTATTTCTTCTGCCGGCCGGAGCTCATGCGCGGCAGGCGGATCAACTCCAACCGAGCGGCCGTGCTCGATCTGCTCGCCGCGCTGCATGATCCCAAGGCCGAGCTCGCCAACCTGCCGTGCAAGATCGCGCTTGATGTCGGGCTCAGCTTTCGGCTGCTGCGCTACATCAACTCCGCCTTCTTCGGCCTGCGCCAGGAGGTCCGTTCGATCGGCCAGGCGGTGGCCCTGCTGGGCCTCGAGCATCTCAGGCAGTGGGCGACGTTGACGGTTTTCACCAGCATCGACGGCAAGCCGGCGGAGCTGACGATCGCCGCTCTGGTCCGCGCGCGCTTCTGCAGGCTGGCCGCAGAGCGACATCTTGACGCGAACGGCGGCGAGATGTTCACGCTCGGGCTGTTCTCGGTGATCGACGCGCTCCTTGACACCCCGATGGCGGAGCTGCTCGCCAAGCTCCCGCTCGCGACCGACGTGTGCGAGGCGCTCGTCGAGCGCAAGGGTCCAAAGGGACAGCTGCTCGAGTGCCTAAACGCACTGGAGAGCGGCGATTCCGACAGAGCCGAAGCGATGCTCCCGACGGCCAGCGAGCTGTATGTCTCCGCGCTCGCGTGGGCTGACGAAGTCACCGAGCGGCTGTTCGGACACTGACGCTAGCCGAGCTCGCCTTCCGCTTGCGGGCGCGCGACGGACGGTCAGCTCTCGTGCAGGAACCCCCTTGATCGCTGCCCACCCCTACGCGACCACGATCTACCAGCCGCTGCTCAACCCAGCGCAAGCGGATCCTCGGCCCCGAGCACCCCGACACGCCCACCACCCACCACAACCTCGCCCGCGCCTACCGGGGTCCGGGTAGGAATGGAGCAGAAAACAGCGCTAAGCCGTTCGCTTTGGTGAACGCCTGAGGCCCCGGCCAGCGTGTCGCGCCGAGCTGGAGGCGCGTCGAGGGGCGCGGTCAGTACTTGCCGTTCTCCGGCGGGTAGGACCTCCGAGAGTAAACGCGTGGAATCCAACGGTTTGCATTTGTCGCCGTTCACGCGGAGGCTCCTCGAGACCTGGCGCATGCTCGTGGACGCGAGCGGATTCGCGCCGGCCTGGCGCGCCGCAGAGCTCAGGGCAAGCCGATCGGCGGTGCCGTTGCCGCTGCGATCCGCTCGGCGTCGAGTGCATCGTCAAGACCGACGGACGTAGCGCAGCACTGAGGAGTTGCGATCGCGCAACTCCCGTCGCCGGATGCCGCGTCGTGCGTGCAGCATTCTGGCGTTTCGGCTTAGCGCGGGGCTCGATCGTCCAGCGCCGCTCGGAGAACTCGCCCCGGTGCGAGCATTCGCTGTAGCGCGTGGGGCGGGCGTATCGTTGGTCAAGAACCGGTCTGCGGGCGCGCTGATCGCGGCTCGCGGGTCAGGTTGTGGCGAGCGTGATGTCGGCCGGGTTGTGGGGGTGTGCGGTGCGGGTGCGTCGCCACGCGGCCCAGGTTCGTCCGAGTGCGTAGGCGAGAGCGCTGAGGGTGCCGACGAAGAATCCGATCGGCCAGTTG
>JBKQKK010000274.1:0-14617 GCA_052147535.1 Solirubrobacteraceae bacterium
CGTGAGGTCGCGTGAGCGCCTTGCGCGCACGTTTGAGGAGATCTTGATCGACATCGATCGGTGGCGGCCCGAGCGTGGCGCGAGGGTGCCAATCTGCCGCAGGGAGGTCGAGGTCGCGCGTTGCGAGGTCCAGCGCCTCGCCGAGCGCCTGCGAGACCCGCGCCCTGTCGGTCCGCGTGGCGTCGCGCTCGCGTGGCAGCTGCTCGGCGACGGAAGCGGACCGCTCTACCTCGCAAGCGCGAACGACGAGCTACACCGCCGCGTGCGCCGTGCCAGGCTCGCGCTCGAAAGCGATACCGCGACGTGTGTCGTGGCGGGCGTCGCTGTCGCTCGCGGCGAGGAGCGCGGTGGCGCCGCCGCGCGATGCGGTCCGTTCTCGTCTGGCTGGGGCGCCAACGACGTGCAGTCGGATGCGGTGAGTCTGTCCCGGCACCGAGGCGGCTGACGAGCGCCCTTGCCATGTTCAAGAGAGTGCTTGTAGGCGTCGACGGTGACGGTGAGCGGGACGCTGCCGTGCTGGCTCTGACGCTCGCAGGCGCGCACGCGGCGGTGATGTACCGCGACCTGGGCGGCGAGCGATTGGTCCCCGGGCGCATGCCGGGAGCGTGTCTCGGTGCGCTGGCGCGAGAGCGGGCGGCCGATCTCGTGGTGATCAGCGCGGGCCGCGCCGTCTGCGGCCGGAGCGTCGGCGGTCTGCCGAGTGGGGGTGGCAGGACGGCTGGCGGCCGTGGTGATAGACCGCGCGCGTCGATGCGCTCGGTTCTTGTCTTTCCGCGCCTCGTCGCGGTGCTACGCAGCGCCCGTTGTCCGGTCGCGATCGCGCCGCCCGGGTTCGCCTTGCGCAATGAGGATGTAGTCACGTTGGGTGTCGGTTTCAGCGGCTCTGCGGCGAGCGCCTACGCGCTCGCCGGTGCGTGCCGGCTCGCGCGCGAGCGTGGCTGCGAGGTCACGGTGCTGTCTGTGTGCGCCCGGCACGAGATCCCCTTTGGGGGATTGATCCCGGCCGACTGGCTGGAGCCCGAGAGCCGCCTCCTCGATGCAAGGCTGCGGGAGATCCCCGGTCCGCGCGATGTCCGGCGCATCGCGGTCTACGGCGAGGCGCCCGAGGAGCTCGCCGGGTTCTCGGGCACCGTCGAGCTGCTGAGCGTCGGCTGGGGAGGCGCGGGCAGCCGATCGCGCCCGGTTGCCGCCAGCGCCTTGCGGTGCCTCGCGCGGCACGCATCGTGCCCGCTGCTGGTTTTTCCCGCCGCCCCGGTGCCCGGAGAGGCGAAACCGTCGCATGCGAGCGCGCGGTCTCGCCGCGCGCTCGAGCGCCCGCGACGACGCGGGTATCGCCATGACCTCGAGCGCTGAGCGTCCGCAAGCCGGGCGCGGACACCTCAGCGTGTTCTTGGGTGCGGCGCCCGGCGTCGGCAAGACGTTCGCGATGCTCGAGGAGGGTCTACGCCTCGCAGAGGACGGTGTCGAGGTGCTCGTGGGCGTGTTGGAGACGCATGATCGTCCCGACCTGGTCGCCCGTGCCGCCGCGCTGGAATCGCTACCGCCACGGGAGATTTCCTACCGTGGCATGGAGCTTTACGAGATGGACCTTGACGGGCTGCTGGACCGCCACCCCGCGGTGGCTCTGGTCGATGAGCTGGCTCACACGAACGCGCCGGGCTGCCGCTTCGCGAAGCGCTGGCAGGACGTGGAGGAGCTGCTCACCGCGGGCGTCGATGTGTTCACCAACCTCAATGTGCAGCATCTCGAGAGCTTGTCTGATGCGGTCGAGTCGTTGATCGGCGTGACGGCGCGGGAGACGGTACCCGACGTGTTTGTGGCGGCCGCGGAGCGGATCGAGCTCATCGACGTCCCACCGGGGGTGCTGCGTAGGCGGATCGCGCAGGGGGCCGTGTTCGCGCACGGCGAGGCTACCTCGGCTCTCGCGGGCCACTACTCCAGCGAGCACCTCGTGGCGCTGCGAGAGTTCGCGCTCGGCTGGCTCGAGGGGCGCAACCACGTCGAGGCTGCGGCGACGCGGCCGGTACGGCCGACCCGCTCCGGCGCCCCGGCGGAACGTGTTGTCGCGGTGCTGACGGGCGAAGCTGAGGGCGAGCACGTGATCCGCCGCGCAGCGCAGCTCGCTGGCGCTTCGGGTGCGGGCTCGTCGGCCTGCACATCCAGTCGCCAAGCGCCCGCATCGGCGGCCCACCCTCATGGCTTGAGCGCCAGCAGCGCCTGCTGATCTCGCTCGGCGGCCGCTTTGCGGAGGTCGCCGCGGCAGACGTCGCCACCGCGGTCCTTGACTTCGTTCGCTCCGAGCGGGCGCGCCAGCTCGTGCTCGGCGCGACACGCCGATCACGGCGCGAGGAGCTCTGGCACGGCTCGGTGATCAACGCGGCAATCCGCAGCGCCGGCGAGATCGAGGTGCACGTGATCCCGGCCCGGCGACCGTCGAAGCCGATCGAGCCCGCCGACATCGGCCAGCCGCCGCCGCGACGGCGGGTGAAGCTCCCCGCTCAGCGCCGAGCCCTTGCGTGGGCGCTTGCGATCCTCGCGCCCGCAGCGCTTGCCGTCGCCCTGCTGCCCGTGCGGTCCTCTCTGGGGATCTCGGGCGCGCTGTTCTGCATGCTGCTCGTCGTCGTGCTCGTCGTGCTCGTCGTGCTCGTCGTGCTCGTCGTGCTCGTCGTGCTCGTCGTGCTCGTCGTGCTCGTCGCTGTGTTACGGCCGCACGCAGGAGGCTGGCTCGTCGAGCAAGCCGCAGGATCGCCGCTGCCAAGGCGGCCCGAGGCTGCCCAGATCGCGATCGAGCTCGCCGATCATCGAATGCTCGTAATCAACGGCTCCCGACTCGCCGAGGAGGATGCCGAGCTTCTCGACGAGCTGCTCGCGCACCTGCGCCGTGCCGGAGCGGGCGTCGGCACGCCGCCGAACGCTCAGCCGGCCTCGTGCGTGACGAGCGCCTCCTGAGCGGTCGGCTGCGCCCCTCACCGGTCAGGCGCCGCCCGCTGGCAGGTCGGGTCAGGCGGAATGCCCGAGCGCGTTGGTGAGGAAGTAGCGCGGCTGCGCGGAGCCGGGCTCGGCCTTGCGACCGATCCCGGCACAAGCATACGCGCACGAAGCTGTTCTTGATGTCCTACAACCCCCGCACGTGCTCGAGTAGCTGGGCGTGCGTCAGCAAGAGCCCAGGCAACGTCCGCCGTGGTCAGCCTCGGCCCCACAATCCCGTTCTCACGACGTTGCAACGTCGCCAGGACGTTGCGATAGCGGTCGACCAAGCCCCGAAACTGCCGACCAAGCTCTCAGCGCCTGAGCAGCCGAAGCGACGTCCGCATAGGCACCCGTGAAGCAAACGACCAGGCTCGCCTAAGCTCAGAAGCATGCGCCACCAGAAAACAGATCCCTCCCTTGACCCCCGGGGGCTCTCCGTCGAGACGCGTGGACCCGGAGAATGGATCGTGGGCGCCGGCGACGGCCGACCACTACACGTCTATCGGCTAGCGTCGGGTGACTGGCTCGTTTCCGAGGTCGGCCGTGCTAGCGAGGGCCGCGGAGTCGATCTCGCGCGGGCACTGTCCGCGTTGTCAGCCGTTGGCGAGCCCTCCGGTTGGTGGAGCACTGTCGCGCAGGCGCTCGCCATCCATGCCAACACCTCGGGGAATTGATCGCCTGCTGCTCACGCTCGACAGCATCACTGCGGTCTGGGTCCACCACGAGCACCGCCGGAGACGGTCGGCCAGCGTGAAACGTCATGCATGTGCGTAGGCAAAGAACACCGGATCGGTCGCGCGGGTGGGCCCTGGTTTCGGCGGATCTCAGGACCACGGGACCATCGCATGGTCGGCGATCCGATCGCCCGACTCCCAGCGCAGTGCGATAGAAAAGCAATCGCCGGCTCGGCCAGTGCGCCGGTAGGCGCACCAGCGGGACGGGCGCGAGCGCTTTCACGCGCAAGCTCTAGCCCCGCCGGTCGATCGCTGACGATCGCTGACCCACGTTGACACGGATCACGGCAGCCGATCATCCTGAGCCCGCTCGCGCCCGCCCCATCCTCGTCACAGGGTCGGCCTCGTTCGGGCACAACATTCGTCGGCCGCATGATCGCCCTTTCGCCCGAGGTGCACTACATCCACGAACCGTTCCACCCGCGGTTTGGACCGGAAGTAACGGCGGCCCGTTTTCGTCGGTTCTATACGTATCTCAGAGATGGTTCGGCGAGTGCTGTTCTCAAGCCGCTCGCCCGAACGATGGCTTTGCACTACGAACTGGGGCCCGCGCTTCGGCGTGCCCGGCGGCCCGCGGACGCCAGGCTAGCAGTTCGCCAGTGGCATGAATTCAACCGGGCTCGCAGGCGTGGCGCGCGCGCTCTCGTCAAGGATCCTGCAGCGCTGTTCTCAAGCGAGTGGCTCGCTGACACCTTTCAGATGAAAGTGATCGTCATGATTCGCCATCCCGCCGCGGTTGCGGCGAGTTACAAGCGCCTCGGCTGGGAAATCGACGCTCGCTTTGGAGCCTTCCTCTCGTAGCCGGCGCTGGTGGACACCCTGCTGGCTGACCACCGCGACGAACTTCGAGCGTTCGCCAGCGAAGTACACCCGCCGCTCGAACGGCTGGCGCTGCGGTGGAAGCTCATGTACCACGCGGTCGATCAATTTCGTTCGTGCCGGCCTGAATGGACCTACCTCCGGTATGAGGACTTGGCGGCAGAACTGCTCGCGATACTCCGGCCAGACATCGGAGGATCGGCGCTGCAGCGCCTCAAGTGCGGGGGCCTCGTCCGCGCTCGCGTCCCGGATCCTCACCATCGCGACCAGGACGCTACTCCGCGGACTGCTCCTCTATGCACCGGAGCAGTTGCGCCCGGGACCGGCGGCCGGATCCGACGACGCCATCCTGCGGGCGCGGACCGTGGCCCTGACGTCCCCTCTCCACGATCTGGTCCGAGTCTTCGGAGCTCTCACATTGCAACGGGAGCGTGCGCCAGCGCTCAAGCGCTCGGAGCTGGTCAGCCGCCTGCAGGAATGGTCTCGAGTTGGCGAGATGCAGGTCGTCGATTGGTTCGTCGGCGCGGCCCCGTTCATCGCCGATTGCGGGGCTCAGGCGCGGGCGTGCAGAAGTGCACGTTTGCCTAGTCTAGAAGACCCCTGAAAAAGTCGCCTTCTAGGCACGGCAAGCGGAGAGACGGTCGCGAAGCACAACCGCTCCAGCGGGCATTGCAGCGGTGTCGAAGGGCCAGGCCGAGACCGCTGCTTTTGCGGATTCTGCTTGCTGCCAAACGGGATAGCAGCTAGCGCTCGGACGGGTCGGTCGGCGCCGGCGTGGGCGTCCGCCGCGCCGCCGTCCTAGCTGCGCTCGTCGCCGATTGCCGAACGGACGCGAATGCCTACCGACAGGTCCTGCCGCATAGGTAGCGTCGCCCGGCCGCGGCGACCCGGCGGTTCGGTTAGCTATGCGCTCGGGCCGTCCTCGCCCGTCGCGCGCGGGTACGCGGGTACGCGGGAACCGTGAGCCCGCGCCGGTGGTCGTCGGTGCTGGGCAGGTCTCCCAGGGCCGCGAAGCCTGGGCTGAGCGGCGATAGAGTCGCAACGATGAGCATTTCCACCGCCCCCATCGCCGGCGGCTCCCTGATCGCCGGATACGTCGTCGCCCGATTCACCAAGAAGCGCCCGCTCGGCGGCGCGGTGCTCGCGGCCGGTGGGGTTGCCGCGGCGAGGCAATGGCGCAGGCAGGGGACAGCCGTGACCGTCGTGCTGCTCGGCACCTACCTCGGCGGCTTTGGCGCCTCTCACTCGCTGGCGAAGAAGATCGGCGCGTGGCCGTCCGTCTTCACGGTCTCCGCCGTCAGTGCCGTGGCCAGCTACGTGCTGGCGGATCGTCGCGCTACCAACTCGACCTCCTGAGGCCTGATCAGCCTGCGTTCAGGCTGATCACCACGCCGACGCGCTCGGACCCGAACCGCCTGGCGCCGATCCGCTTACCGACCGACTCGGCAACACCGAGCGCCGTGGCCATCGCGCCGTACTTGGCCGTGATCGCGGCCCTGACCTGCGCGAGCTCGGTGCCCGTGACCAAGCGCGCCGGAGCGTCATACACCGGGCCGTGAGCATCGCGGCCACTGCGGTCACATCCCTGCAGCGTGACGCGCGGGTTATGCCGGAGGCGCTTGGCCTTGCCCGACGCGCTGCCTGTCGAGAACCCGAACTCCCCGTCTGGCAACTGGACGAGCCAGACCGGCGTGGAGACAGCACGCCCGTCCCGACGGAAAGTCGAGAACAGCACATACTTCTCATTCTCCGAGCTCACAACAGCGAGCATAGGTCGTCAGGGACCCGTGCGATAGAGAGCCTGAGGAAGTTCGCGTGCACGCAAGGCAATGAGTAAGGAGCGGCCGCGTGGCGGCAACACGAGGGCGCTGGAGCCCGATAAGAGGGTGCGCACGACGGCATGCAGAATTGCGACTTTGCCCACGCAGAGTCGGTCGGCGTTGACCGTGCTGCGGCTCCTCATCGACGCTCGGCGGCCGCCGCGCGCAACGACCGAGATGCCCATGTCAGCATCGCTGCGCTCGCCCGGTGCGCGAGCGTGGAAGCACACGTCGCGAAGCTGAGCGTTCGCTGGTGCAGTTCGTGTAAAGCGCGTGATCGTGTTCACGCGAAGGCGATCGTCCGGCTGACCCAGCCGGGACAAGCGCATTCGTGGCAAAGGACTCGCGCTGGTGCTGGTCGCCTGGTCACTCAAAGCAATCCCGTGTCCTGGCAGTGGTCGGGCAACCAAAGGGATCGTCAGGGGCGTCCACAACGGCCACGCGTGAATGCGGCCGTGCGACTGGCCGCGGGCGTTTTGTCGCATCACGCCCACACGGGCCAGGTCGCTCGCCTGGCTGCTTAGCCCTGGAGCCGGTAGCAGCCCACTTTGCCCCAGCCGGGCTCGAGCGTGGCACAGCGAGTGCTTGGGGCTATCGCATGCGCCGGGTTGCGGCTCTTTGCGAAGCTGTTGCGGGTGAGCACGAACGATCCTTCTACGGCGGCGAGCAGCGAGGGTGCTCGGCCCGGTAGCCGAGGCAGCTACGGCATTGACGGCGGGTATGCCCCGATTGTCATTTGTGCTGGCCGAGGCCGGTTTGACGAGTGCGATGATCGGAGCGCTGCGGCGCGGTCGCCGCGTACGCGCCGGGCTGGCGGCGGTCGCGGGCGCGGCGCTGGCCGGGTCGTGCGCAAGTTACCTTTACTCCACCGGCCAGGCAAGCGGGGGCTGTGGGCCGAGATCTTGGACGAGCTGCACCTGCGATGAACACGTGCTCGACGTGGGATGCGGGCGTGGAGCTGTACTGATCTTGGCCGCCCATCGAGTCCCGCGGGGCAAGGAGGCCGTGGGAGTCGATATCTGGCGCGCGCGATCAGAGCGGCAACAGCCGCGCGGCCACCGAACGAAATGCCGTTCTCGAGGGAGTCGGTGACCGTGCTGAAGTCCTCGACGCTGACGCTCGCGAACTGCCATTCCCGACCGAGAGCCTCGACCTCGTCGTGAGCAGCCTCACGATCCACAACATTGACGATGGGCAGGAGCGCAGACGGACGCTGGTGGAAGCCACACGAGTGCTACGGCCGGGTGGCCACCTGCGAATCGTCGATCCTCCGGGCGCAGACCGCTATACAAAGTGGCTGCGCGAAGCCGGCTGCGTCGAGGTCGCAGTACGAAAGCTGGACTCGCGAACGTGGTTCGGCGTGCCCGGTCACCACGCGGTTTTGATCGCGGCGCGCAAATCGCTGTAACAATCCGCCCTCGGGAGAAGGAACGCGGGCTGCCTGACAGGCCGGAGGCCAGGCGGAGCAGCCGCGACCTCGACGTCGCCGCGTGCCCTGGGGTGACCGCTCCCGGACAGATTAGGTCGCACGACGACGCCGTCGGGGGGTGGCTGCTCTCTTGCTGTTGCGGTCGAGCGGCCCGGTCGGCTGCGGACGACTCCCCACGTGTGGCATCGCGATAGCGCGGCCGCCAGCGCCCGCAGGTCGCTTATGAGCACTCGCGCCCCTGGCGGCAATGATCGGCCTCGGGCGGAGCTCGAGGACCGAGTGGCACGAGCGGGGTCTAACAGGAAGCGCGGTGGCGGTGCGACGCGACCAAGCCGAGCGTGAAGCACCGGGAACTCTCCGCGGAAGCCACTTGCGTCGGGAATTGGTCTGACCGCTGCTTCTTCGGAGTTGGCGGATGGTGCCGACCCCCCGTTCTAGCCGATGCACACACTGACTAACCTCTCAATTTTCGAGACCGGTCAGGGTATGAAGTTGACCCCACTGTACTCGTCGACGTCGAGCTCCCTGAAGCCGACGTCGTAGTAGGGGTTGGTCGCGCCGCCGTTCTCCTGAATCACGCCCAGGCACGTGCACTTCTCAAACCGGGGCTGCGTCACCTCCGCCACGTAAGGACCGGCCCAGTACGCCCCGTCGTTCGCCTCGGCGTAATAGTAGTAATATCGGTTGTCCGTCGGGTTGGCCCGGTACTGGGTTTGCCCGGGTGTCAGATAGATCCAGCCGAGTACGTCCCACGGTTCGCCGCACTCGTTGCCGCAGTCGTAGTCGAGCCGCATGTACGCGACGTACATCGGGGCGGTGTAGGAATTGGTGAACGACACGGTCGCAGCGCCCATCAGTGCTTTCCTCCCCGACCCTCGGCGAGCCGCGCCGCCAGCGTCTGCTTCGGCACCTCGCTCTCCGGGCGACGATGCGGAAACCGCTTGGCACCCTCGCGCGGGGCAGAGTCGTCGCCGCCCTGGAAGCCCGCGGACGCGTGGTGCGTATCGGGCTCGGGCACGACGAACTCCGTGTTGTCCTGGTCACCAACGACCGGGCGTTTGCGCTGCATCAGCTGCCGTCCTTCCGGCTAGAGGAACTCGACCTTGTCAATCGCCTGCTGCACGGCCGCGAGCTCGGCCTGTGCCTCCTTCTCCGAGCCGTCGCCGCCAACGGCGGTCACCTGCCAGAAGGTGCGGCGGCCGATCAAGAGATAGACGACCGCGGCGATGAACTCGCCCTTGAACCCGTGGACGTCCTCTGAAACAGCGACGCCGGTGAACCCGGCCACTCTGAGCTGCTGCGCGACGCCCGCTAGCATCTCGCCGATGTCATCGGCCGCCGGAGACAGCTCGAATTGCTTCCAGTCCCACCACAAGCTCGGCATTCGATCGATTCTAGTCTACGCTACTGCCCGTCAGCGATGTGAAAAATGTCACGGTGTCTCAGGCGTAGCCAGCGGCGGTGCCGGTTGTATGATTGCCCGTGACTCGTCGACCGACCTGATTGGGGGTGAGCCGTGAGCGACGCAGACTTCAGGAGCAACTTCGGCGGCGCGGTTGCGGCAGGAGCATCTGTGAACTTCATCTGCTGGTGGGTCGAGGACGCGAACTCGGCCAACTATCAGGACGTATCGATCGCCGTCGAGAACTGGGTTGACAATTACAACAGCGTCCCGACGCTGTCGATCTCCGGCTTCGGCACGAGCCGGGGAATGACGAAAGGGGACGACGACCTGCGCATCCTGCACTGGCGCACGCTGACTAACAACCTCAGTCCGGACGATGATCCGCCTCCCGTGCTGTTCAACTTCAACATGATCCAGATCCCAAGCGGGTCGTGAACGGGAGCACGCTAATGAGGATTCAGGTTGCATATACGTCTGACGGCAGGCTGGTCGGCGGAACAAGCCTCGAGCAGTCCGGACCGGCACGCTGCCGGATCGCGCCCGCCGACAACTACGTCCTCGGCGAGTTCGAGCTCGGGCCCGAGTACGCGGCGCTTGAGCCAGCCGAACTGTGGGGGCGGATCACGATCGACGTCAGCGCCTCCAAGCACCAGATCGTCGTGCGCGACTGACCGGCGGTCGCCGAGCGCTCAGCCGAGGGCCACCGTTCTCGACGCGCAGACCCTTTTGGCCCAGACTGCGCATTCTCGCGACGAAGGCTTTCCCCTCGAACGGACTCACGAACGGTTTGGTGATGGCGCCGCTCGGCGCGACCTGGCGAGTGCTATGCCACGAATACACTCGTCAGCACTCGACCGGCCCGACGATCGCGTCCGCCTGAACGCAATCGCGAGCTTCCCGCGGACCGCGGCGGCGACAGGTTGGCTGCGCGACGATTGCTTTTGCGATCTGGAGCGCTCAGACCTGACGATCGCGTTGGCGACGTCCCGATCGTGCGTGTCGGCGGCGCCGGACGATCGCTTCTTGATGAACGCACTCGTCAGCCGGGAGACCGGGCTGACGATCGCGTTCGCGTGAAAGCGCTTGTGCCCGTCCCGCCAGTGCGCCTGCCGGCGCACAAGCCAGCCGGCGATTGCTTTTCTCTCGCACTGCGCTGGGAGTCGGGCGATCGGATCGCCGACCACGCGATGGTCCCGTGGTCCTGAGATTCGCCGAATCCAAGGCGGACGAGCTGACGCGTCGCCAGCTGCCTTTGCATAGGCAGGGCACCGAATCTGCACGTCTCGAAACTCACCTCACACGAGCCGGGCCTGAAGCTGCGGCGGGCCATCGGATCGTCGCCTTATGCAGCTCGATTTTCGGCGTGAACGACATGAACGAACGGCCTCCGAGGCGGTCCCGTCGGCGCGATATCTGAGGTTGTGACCGACGTGAACGACGTGACCGTGGTCTACGCGGTCGTCTGCGGGTCCAGCGCCGGCGAGCGGCTCTGCCCTGACGTCGCCTGTGCCGGCGCAAGTCGCGGCCGACGACGAAGAAGCAACGAGTGGCCTCAGCCGGCGCGGGAGCTCCCGAGCGTCGCCGCGCGTCGCGCGGACAGCAGCCGACACCGGGTGCTCGTTCCCTCATTGCGCCGTTGACGTTCCCCGCCTCGGGCTCAGCCCACTTATTTCGTTTCTTTCGTACGTCGTCAGCGCGTGAACCAAACCGGCTGATCGCCCACGTCGATCACATGCGAACGACGCCAATTCCCAGCAACCACGGCACGTTCACAAACCACCTGCACATAAGGCGACATAGGAATCGCGCGGCTCAGGGCGGCTGGTGAGCAAAAGCGATCGTTTCGCCGACGATCGCATTCGGGTTTTCGCCTGCAGCCACCCGGGGAGCGCTTTGGCGACCAAGCGCCGGCACGACGGCGCTCGTCTGAGCGGCCGCCCGGACGATCGCATCCGCCGGCAAGCGCGTCGCGATGGTGCCAGCCTGGGGCGTGACTGTATCGTCCCGGCCGTGATCGGCGAGTCGAGCGAGTTCGGAGCCCGTGTCGCCCGCCACCTCCGCGAGGACGTGGTCGTGTGGCTGACGACCGTATCGCGCAGCGGCGCGCCGCTCCCGAGTCCGGTCTGGTTCCTATGGGACAGCGACGAGTCGGTGCTGATCTACAGCATGGTGTCGGCCCGAGTCCGGAACCTCGCGGCCAACGCCCGCGTGTCGCTCAACTTCGACGGCGACCGGCACGGCGGCGACATCGTGGTGCTGTCGGGCATGGCGATCGAGGAGCCCGGAGCGCTGCCGGTGGACGCCAACTCCGACTACCTTGCCAAGTACGCAGCCTCGATCGAGCGGATCGGGCACACGCCGAAGAGCTTCGCCGAGAAGTACTGCGTACCGCTCCGAGTACGCATCACGCGCACCCGCGGCCACTGACCGCACCGGTCGGGTGTTCGGGTCCACCCCGCTACGGCGGGGAGCGTGCGACGGCACAGGGCCGCGGCGCTGGGACAGGTGACTGACTGTCGGGCTTACCCATTCCGTCGTGGCTAGGGATGGGTTGACAAGCGCTCTCAACTAGCTGACTAGCGGCTGGGGTGTCGGCACGAGCGCATCGGCGATGATCGAGCGGTCGGATTCTGCGATCTGGGTGTCCGCCGGGACGATCGCTTCGGCCTTCTGGGCGCCGGCAAGCCCGCCATCGAGTTGGCGACCGAGGGCACCTTGACACACCGCGTGGTGTATCGCTTGACAGAGTAATCAGCGCCGATCGATACTAGCCTCATGGACGCTGGCTCGGCGGGCCTGTCGTGGAGGCATCGGCGCGGCTTGTCCGTGCGCCGGCGCCGGATTTTCGTTGCGGTTTCGTGGTTCGGCGTTGCCGCAGTCCCGGCGGCAACGGTCGCTGCTTGCGGTGGAGGCGGCGTGACCACCAAGCGGCCATCATCGTCCGCGCAACAGCTTGCCGGGCAGGAGGTCCTGAATCCGCTTGGATCGGTGCCGACTCTGACTCAGTTGATGGACAACTTTGCGGTCCTGCGCCGCCCTCAAACGACGGCTGACCGTGGCTGGAAGCCCGACTGCTCGTGCGTTGGCTCGGCCCGCCAGTTGTACGGGCTGACGCGGTTTGCTGTCGGGCTCCCGGATGGGTACCGGGTGTTTATGGACGTCGAGCAGTTCATCGTGGGAGGGCAGGAGAACACTCCGGCGGGGTCCTACAGCCTCAACCTCGACATCGTCGACCGTTACGGCAACACGGACAGCACGAGCTTCGGTCCGAACACCCAGTACACCGTCTGGCCTCTGTCCACGGTCCGGCCCGCGCTGGCGGGCCTGCATCATCAGGGCGGCGCAGCTTTCGCGAGTCTTGTCCCGGATGGTGTGGCTTCGGTCTCGTGGACGCTGGGATGCCCGCGCGGTCGCGGGGGTACGACCGGCGTTGCCAGTCTTCCGTCTGAGACGATCCGCGTGCGTGTGGTGAACAACGTGGCTGCAGCATGGCTCTTGAACGCTCCGGCCGATTGTCCTGGCGCAACAAAGGTCGTGTGGAGGTCCGCGAGCGGTGACGTGATCACCTCGTTCACGGGCGACGGGAACCTGCCGGCCCCGCCGTTTGTCGTGGGCAAGCTCGGCCGCGGCACACGCCACCTGCTCACTTCATCCGGGGTTGGGAGCGCTCGCATCGGTGAAAGCTCGACGAAGGCGTTGAACACGCTCACGCAGCTGCTTGGAACTCCAGCGGACGCGAACGTCAAGGTGCCGGGATGTGCGATTGACAGCGAGACGGTCTGGACCAGTCCGTCGGTGGCGGACCCGCTGAGCGCCTATGTCAAGGACGGACGGTTTGTCGGCTATCAGTACGGCTCGCCGGCGGAGCAGATTGGGCTGAAGCACGGCCCGGGCGCTGTGCTCGAGACCGATCATGGCCTGACGCTGGGAGACACTATTGGGGCAGCCGAGCGCATGTATCCAACACGCTTCGCGACCAGATCCTCGCCCGACGTTGGCTACTGGAGTGCTGAAAGCGATGGCGCGCGTTTGTACGGGCTCGCGCTCCCCGACTACTACCCGGCGCGCACGGTCGCTGCCGGGGATCTGGTGGCGGCGATCGGCGCCGGGATCGCGGCGAACTGCAAACCCACCACTCAGGTCACCAGGCCCTTTGAGATTCCCGTTCCCGGCACGCACGCATCTCCGAGAACCCGCGCGTTGTATTACGTGCAGCTTGCGTTGCTGCACAGTAGGGAGTCGGGCGCCTGCCCGCGCCCGACGACAGCCCCGGCCACCGCCACCGGAACGCTGAATCCAGCCCTGCTATCGGACTTGGCCGTTCTTCGTCGCCCGCGCATCGGAGCCGACGGGTTGCCACGACAGCTGCGGGGCAACAACAATCCAGCGGGAAGGTTCATCCAGTACATCCGGTTGGCGAGAAAGACCGCCGGCATCTCCTATTACCTGGTCCCGACCTCCTCGGGGTCCAGGATCGAACCTGGCCTCACCCCACACTGCCTCGCGGCGGTCGTGAGCGCGGTGCACGCCGAGACGCAGCGTATCCCAGCATCGTTCCGAGCCGCCACCCTGGCCTGGGCCGCAAAGTTCGTCACACAGGAACGGGAGATCGAAGCACGCCGGGCCGGCGACGAGGTCTGCCTGCTCTTCGGTGGTTATCAGCTGAGCGGCGGCACCTGTGGCGCGAACGCGGCTGACATCCGGCATTGGGGCCTAATCTCCTCGTTCGGCCCGATCAGCGGGGTGGTGCCGGACGGCGTCGCGACCGTGAGGATCCACTACCGCGCCTACGAGGGAAACCCTGCCGTGACGGACACCGCGAAGGTCATCAACAACGTCTTCGTCACGACCATCACGCGGCCACAGGGCACCAGAAGTGTGTGGCCAACGATCGTCTGGCGATCTGCGAGCGGACAAGTCCTGAGAACCATCTCGGGGCGGGTCGTCGGGGTCGCCACATCAGGCTGGTGTGGCGGCGCCGGCGGCTGCTAAAGACGCGTCAGCGTGAGGCCGGGCTCAGCGGCGGCTGTCCGGGCACGCGGCTCCTCCGCACGACGTCGCGGAGCACAATCGTGGGTCTCGCAGTTGGTCGTAGATCGGAGATCGCGCGCAACAGCTCTACAACCGTACGGGTACGAACTCGACGGCGCCGGTACCGTGCACGAAGCGAGTGGCGTCCGCGAGGCGCGCGCGCGGCTAGCGCTCACGCTCCGCACCACATAGGACCTCCGCTTCATCGAGCAGCGCGACGATCGCTTAGACGAAACCATCGTCCAAAAGCCCACGACTGGTTTAGACACTATGGAGGTCCGACTCCTTCGGCGTCGAAGGTAGTCGGCACCCCCGCGTAGCGGGGTTGACGTTCGCGTCGAAGGTTCGAGCTTCGACGCGGGCCACATCTACGAGGAGGTACCGACATGCCTGACGGTATCCGTTGGGT
>JBKQKK010000275.1:0-30947 GCA_052147535.1 Solirubrobacteraceae bacterium
CACCACGATCGTATCCCCGACATCCGCAGCGACCGGCGTATAAGTCTGCCCAGTCGCACCCGAGATCGCCGAGCAATTGGCCCCAGAAGCGTCGCAATCCTCCCACTGATAGGCAAACGACGTCGGATCGTTCGACCACGACCCAGGCAACTCCGTCAACGTCTGCCCCTCCAGCGCCGACCCCGAAATCGACGGTGGCGAAATGATCACCGGAGCCCCCACGACCGGGTCGATCGTGATCGGGTAGCGCGCGCCCAGATCATCTACCTCCAACAGCAGCACCCTCCCACGCGTGAATCCGATCCCGGCCTCGAGACGGCGGCCGGCAGCATCCCTCGCAACCAGACCCGCGTAGCGCAGCAGGGCCCGGCCCGCGGAACCGCCCAGCGCCAAGGACCTCCCGCCAGGCTCGAGTCGCGCCTGCTCCCCCCGGGGCACAGACCCCACGGCGAGCGTTAGCCAGCCAGACCCGGAGGGGCGACGCGCCAGCGTGAACCCCTGCTCGAGCCCGAGCGGGCCGTTTGCGTACCACTCTTGCATCCCGACGCGCGCATACCTCACGCGGCTCGCGTGCCAGACGGGCGCTACCGCCGGCACCGACCGCAGCCGGCTCCCACGTCCGAGCGCCGAGAGCTCCAGCCGCAGCGCCGAACCCGAGCCAGCGGAGACCGTCACCCCACCCCGCGCGAAGTCCGACTCCACGCCACCGCCGCGCGCGAGCAGAGCGCCGCCCGCTGCGCGATCAATATTGAACCGTCGCCCAGCGGTGCCGAGTGCATCCACACCGAACTCGCGAGCCACGGCTGGCACCGCCGCCAGCCCGTGCCCAGAACCCACGAGTAAGCGATCGCGGGAAGCCGACGGCGAACCCGGGAACCAGTGGAAGCCGCTCAGCGAGCACAACAACGCCAGCACTATCAGACCCGCGCCGCCGCATCGCCGACACGCAGGCCACAGCACTGCCGAGGAGCCATACGTCCAACACCGCATCACTCTAGCTTTTCGGCCACAGGCCACGCAACTTGAGCGTCTCCCGAACGTTGAGCGTCTCCCGAACGCGACCGGCCGGAGCTGCACCGACCGACCGGCGGCACGAGTGCCGCGCATCCGAACGACCGCGACAGGCACGCGCCTCGCCGCCACGCCATTCCGGGCGTTAGACACGAAGCCGCCGCCAGCGGCTAATCTGCAATGCACGCGCGGCACGGACGTCAACCGACCATAGGGCATCCAGTCGACCGAGATCCAGCGTCACGCACCAACATTCCGCTGCTTCCGCTGCAGCCATAGCAGATCGTAAGGCTGTCAGACCTTAGCGCGTGCAGCCTCCGCAATAACCCGCAGCGGCCCTGCGGGCAACTACTGATCTTCGCCGTGTGGAGGACGCCGACGGTGCAATCCTACGCAATCAGATGACCGTGCTGGAGCGCAGCGAGCACCGCTGCCGTCGCGATTGACGCGCCCGCCGCGCTCAGATGGATTCCATCTGGCGCCCGCACGTTGACGAGGCGGCCGCGATACTTGATCGTCTGCGTGTAGCGTCCGCCTGGCGTGAAGATCTGATCGGCTCGGATCAGATGCACGCCGTCCGGGTAGTGCGCCGCGGCGAGCAGGTAGGCGCGGTTGACCGCTGTGAACACAGCTGCGTACGCCGCGTTGCGGGCGATCGGGAGGGCGAACCAGTAGACGCGTCCGCGCCCCGCTTGCAAGTAGGAGCTCATCATGCGTTCGGTGCGCTGCGCGAACAGATCGATCCACGTTGCATTGCAGCAGGGGATCCAATCGCCGGCCGGGTTCTGCAGCGCGAAGCCGTCGTTGGCGCCGATGAACACGACCGTGATGTCGGGACGGATCGTGCTGGCCTGGTAGGCGGCGTGGCGAACCCAGTCGAACAGCGAGACTTTCGAGATTCCGGATCCGACGCGGGCGTCGCTTGTGACCTGGACCCTTCGGGGGGCGAGGGCGCCTGCGAGGTCCTGGTCGATGTACTGGATCTCGGAATCGCCGGTCGCCAGCAGCCTCAGATAGCCGCCCGGGTGCGCGACCGAAACGACACGGACGGCTCGCTGTCCAAATTGGGTCCGCAGCGTCACGTACCACTGACCGGGGCTTTCGACGGTGGCGCTGATCCGGATGCTGCGCAGCCCTGCCGGCAGCGCTTGGTTGTGGCACGTCGTGATGCTTGCGGGCGGCCCGATACAGAGCTCGAACGGCAACGAGCCTGTGCCCCATGTGTCCGTGACGGCGATCTGTATCCGGTCTCCAACCGGTGCGTAGGCAGGCGCTGCCAGCGTCAGCCGCCGCGCGCATGAAGGCGTCGTGATCGTGGCGGATCTGGGAGGTGCGTAGGGGCTGGCGATCGCTTGCAGCTTGAACGTGCGTGTACGCCGTCCACAAAGCCACTGAGCAGCGTGCGGCAGTGTCAGGGTTCCGTCGCTCGGAGCGGATAGCGCCGCGATCGGATCGAGGTGGCCGGAGACGCTTTCGAGCAACTCGAGGCGCGCCCCGGGCAGGGCGGTGATCCGGGCGCTGATCCACCCTGTCGACAGCGTCAGCCGGAGCGTCGGCGACGGCGCCGACAACGCGGTCGCGGCTGACGGGTTGGCGGCCGTCGCCCGGCTGACGCAGATCGCCGCAAACAGTGCGATGCCGACCGCTGCGGCCATCAGGCAGCGTGCTGGACGAGAGCGCGGCTTGCTCGGCATTCCCAGTTGCCCTCGGCCGGCGATCAGCGGCAGCCGGTCGTAGGTGGCTGCACGGACGCGATCCCAACTCTACCCTGGAACTTTCCGCGGCCGACGGCCACCGGCGTGATCATCGCGTATTGCTGTCCCGCGCTGCTGGTCGTGCCGACCACGAGCAGATGCTCGTTGCAGCGGAACATCGCAAGCGGAGCGACCGCGGCCGGCAGCCGGTCGCTGAGCGCCCGGCGGTTCCCGGCGCTCATCTGTGCGACGGTGGCGTCGCCGCGAGCAGTCCGGATCAGCGCGGCGCACGCCCCCGGTCCGAGCGGAACAAGTGCGATCAGCGTTCCCGCGGGAGCGGGCGTCACGGCGGGCGCCGAACGGGACGGGTAGGAGGAGATCCCGATCTGCGATCGGGTCGTCGCGGCGACGCACGACGCGCCGCCAGAGGTCACGATCAGGCTCGTGCTGGCGAGTGAACCGGGCACTGGTGGTGGCGCCTTTGCGCCGTACGGCCCGATCGGCTTCAGGTTGCGGCCGAGCGTCAGGATCCTGCTAGTGCATCCACGCCTGGCCGCCGTTCGCGTCGTCAACAACTCGGTTTTGGCGTTGGCGAATATCGCTGCCGTGACGGCTATGTCGCAGCCGGGCGGCCCCAGATCGGCGGGCGGCAGCGTGAAGGACCGGTCCGGCCTTCCGGTAGCGAGGTCACGGACGCTGAGCGCGCAGCCGCGGCAGCGCGCCTCGCCCGCGGCGACCAACAGCCCATCCGGCGACCATGCGAGCGATACGGGCCCGCCGTCGCCCGCGGCCGGCAACTGCAGCACGCCGTCCTTGGCGAAGCTCCGAAGACGGTTCCCGTCGCCGTCGAGCGCGATGATCTCACCGCGCCCCGCCGGGCCGGTCCGAGCACCGATCCACGCCTCACCGGTGGCCGGGTCGACCGCCAGCGCGGTCGGCCGCAACCGAGGATCGAGCGGGAGGGTCGAGAGCCCCTCGCTGCCGTAGGCCAGGCTCAGCGCACCGTCAGCCAGCAGGCGCGCCACGACTATCTGCCCACCCGCCGAATCGGAACTGCTCGAGATCCTGGCCGCGAGGATGCCGCCGCCATCGCTCGTGCGAAGCGCGCCGACAACCTGAATGTCACCACCGATCAGTCCGGGAATCGGCACAATCGGCTCTCCGGCGACGGCGTCGAGCACCGGGCCTGCCAGCAGCAGACACAGGGTGATGAGCCCGGTGAGAAGCAGCCCCCGCGACACACGTGCATCCTACCGGTGAGCGATGTGAGAGAGTGTCCGCGTTGAGGCGCGCATGGTCACGCATCGCTAGGCGCATGTCGGTGGCCGCTGGCTGCTGGCTGCTGGCGAGCGCGTCGTGGGCCGGATCGGCGTCGGCTCAGTGCGGCCAGCGCACGACCGGCTACCCGGCGCACTGGGCCGGAGGTGGGCCGCCGCCGCTGGTGATCGGAGACTCCGTGCTCTACGACGCGGTCCCGGCGCTCGCGCGGCTCGGGTTCCAGTCCGACGCAATGGTGTGCAGGCAGATGTCGCAGGGGTTGGCGCTTCTCCTGCAACGTGGCTCGTCGCTGCCGCACCTCGTCGTGCTCGAGCTCGGAACGAACGGAAGCGTGACGCTGGGCAACATCGGGGAGGCGCTGCAGATCCTCGGTCCGCGCCGGCTGCTCGTGATGATCACCCCGCACAACGGGGTTGTGCCGTCAGATGACAACACGATCATCACGGCCCAAAGACTTCACCCGAGCCAAATGCTCGTGCTCGACTGGAACGACATAGCTGACGGGCACCCCTTCTGGTTCGCCCCAGACGGGATCCACCTCGGCAATGCCGCTGGGATCGCAGCGTTCGCGCAGATGGTCGCAGGCGTGCTGCCGTACGCCTGGCAGCCGCCCTGTGGCGGCTGAGGGCTGCTCGGCCGGCGAGGCTCGCGAGCCTACGTGTTCTGCGTGTAGGTGTAGTTCACGCGCCGGCCGCCGCTGCTGCAGCTCATCTGCGCGTCGTACTGCACGGGGCTCCTGTCGAGTACCTTCTTGCTGCATCGCCAGCCGCTCAACCTGCCCTTGTGGCGAGCGACGTTCTTTCCGGTCGCGCAGCTCGTGTTCTTCACGGCCAGCTTGTCGAGGTAAGTGTACCCGTAGCCCCGGCCCGAGCCGACGCTGCAGGCCGCCGCGATCCGGGCGGTGTCCGTTCGCGGACTCGCGAACGCTGATGCGCTGGACGCGAGCAGCGCGACGCCGAGCACCGCCGGCAAAGTGGTCTTCAACGACATGGTTCGACGCCTCCTGGTCCTTCTGTAATCGAGTTGCGCATCGTAGCGCCCCGCCGGGCGCTACGGGTCGAGCGGCCGGCTCGGCCGGATGCGCCTTCGCATCGCGATCCGTATAGGGTAACCCCTCATCGCCGGGCAACGATGCGCTGATCGCACATCGCCGGGCAGGGTGCGCTGGTCGCGCTCCGAGACGAAATGCTCTTCCCGACCGTTCAGTTCGGAATCTTCTTCCCGATAGTGCTCGCGATCTCGTGGGCCCTGATGTCTCGTCCGCCACTGTGGAAGCCGTTTATCGTCCTCGCGAGCTACGTCTTCTACGCCTCGGCGAGTCCGGTGTTCTGCTTCCTGCTGGCGGGGATCACGCTCTGGAACGACGCTGCCGCGCGATTGATCCACCGTTCGGGGAGCGAACAGACGAGAACCTGGATCTGCCGGGTCGCGGTGGCCGGGAACCTGCTGACACTCGGGGTATTCAAGTACTACACGTTCTTCGTCTCAGCCGTCGCCCGATCGCTGCACGCGGTCGGACTCGGGATGCCGCTGCCGCTGCTCACGATCGCATTGCCCGTCGGGATCAGCTTCTTCACGTTCCAAGCGATCTCCTACACGGTTGATGTCAAGCGCAGAGTGATCGAGCCGGCACGCCTGATCGACACGACCGTGTATCTGAGCTTCTTCCCCCATCTGGTCGCTGGACCGATCGTCCGCGCCCGCGAGTTCCTGCCCCAGCTAGCGTCCCCACGGGACCCCAACCGAGTCGCGGTCAGCTCCGGGTTGACGCTGATCGGGATGGGGCTGATCAAGAAGGTGGTGATCGCCGACTACCTGGGACGGGCCGTCGTTGACCCGGTGTTTGGCGTGCCGCAGGCATACCACGCCCCCGACGTGCTGCTCGCTGCCTACGCGTACGCCGCACAGATCTACTGCGACTTCTCTGGATATACCGACATCGCGATTGGACTGGCGCTGCTGATGGGCTTCGTGTTCCCCAAGAACTTCAACAGCCCCTACCGCGCGACCGGCTTCCGCGACTTCTGGCGTCGCTGGCACATGACGCTGTCGCGCTTCCTGCGCGACTTCCTCTACATCCCACTCGGCGGCAGCCGCGGGTCGCGGCTGTTTACCTACCGCAACCTGATGATCACGATGATGCTCGGCGGACTGTGGCACGGCGCGGCCTGGACGTTCGTATTGTGGGGCGCTTACAACGGCATCGGACTCGTGCTCGACCACGCGATCGGCTCGAGAATCAGGCTGCCGACATGGCTGCGCTGGCTGATCATGTTCCACCACGACGTGCTCGGCTGGGTGATGTTCCGCGCTGAGAGCCTCACTCTGACGTGGCAGTTCTTGTCCCGGCTGGCGTCGCCGGGCGCTGCGACGTTGTGGAAGGCGCCGGCGCTCGCGGCGATCCTGGTGGCGATCGTCCCCCAACTGCTACCGGCGCAGCCACTGCAAGCGCTGCAGGACAGAGTCGGTAGGCTCCGCCCGGCCGTGCTGGCGCCGTTCCTGGCCGTTCTCATCCTGTTCATTGCGGCGACCGTTCCCAGCGACGGCGTGCCTCCGTTCATCTACTTCCGCTTCTGATGACGCCAAACGAGCCGCAGCATCGCGAAGACAACGAGATGGACCGGTTCGATCGTGCCGGACTACGCCGGTTCTCCGCTCGTGACGGCGTGATTGCGCTCGCAATCGGTGTCGGCATCTTGATCTTGGCCGCGGGCGCGTCGATCGAGAAGGCGGGCAACGAGATGCGCACCGGCGTCGGTCGTGACGCGGTCCTTGCCGTCGGGCGTCCATCGGCTTGGATCGCCGATCGCCTGCCGGTCCAGCACGCCGCGCATTTCCTCACCGCCTGGATCGAACCCAATCCAAACATCAACGGCCCCGGGGGGTTCACCGCCGATACCGACATCGGTGCCGGCGAGTCGATCCCGCCGGTCACACCCGACGCCTTCAATCCGAGCTCGATCGGCGTGCCCGCACCTGCACGTCGCCGGCTCCGAACGATGCTCGTCACCGGAGACTCGATGTCCGAGCCGCTCGACCAGGACCTCGCGCAGACCCTCGCACCCGACGGGGTGAAGGTGATCCAGGACCCGCACATCGGAACCGGCATCTCTAACACCGTGCTGGTCAACTGGGGCCAGTTGGCCGGATACCAGGTGCGCCACTACGACCCCGATGCGGTCGTCGTCTTCATCGGGGCCAATGACGGCTATTCGATGGCGGGGCCGGGCGGCCGACAAGTCAACTGCTGCAATGCGGAATGGGCGGCGATCTACGCACAGCGCGCCCGCGAGATGATGAACACCTACCGGCGCGAAGGAGCGGCCCGCGTCTACTGGCTGACGCTGCCAACTCCACGTGACCCCGCAAGAGCCCAGATATCGCTCGTCGTCAACGCCGCGATCGAAGTCGCGGCCGAACCGTGGCTCGACCAGCTCAGGGTCATCGACACCGTGCCGGTGTTCACCCCCGACAACCACTACCGCGACTCGATGACGATCAACGGGGAACCCACGATCGTGCGCGAATCCGACGGCATCCACCTCAACGACGCCGGCTCGGCGCTCGCCGCCAAGCTCGTGCTGAACTACGTCGACAAGGACTTCACACGCTGACACGGGTCAGGCGCGACAGCGTGGCGATCAGACGGGCATGCGCGGACCGACAGGCGATCCCTGCGCTGAGACGCACCGCTTTGACGGCCGCCGTGGCGCTGGCGCTCGTGCTACTCGGGGCCGGCGCGGCCGCCGCCACCAGACCAACCGCGACAAACGCCGCCACAACGGCCGCCCCGACCACAACCGCAAGCCTGCCGACCACAACCGCAAGCGTCCCAACCACAACCACAACCGTCGCGACGACAACCGGCGCCGTTAGCACCCCCACGGTCCGCCCCGCGCCCGGGTCCTCCTGCGGCCAGACGATCACGGTACAGCCACAGCGCGCGAGCGCGCCTGCTGGGCCGCCACCGCTGGCCGTCGGCGACTCGGTCCTCTACGATGCGGCCCCAGCGCTGTCGTACTACGGATTCGAGAGCAATGCGATGGTCTGCCGCACGATGTCTGAAGGCATCGCTTGGCTCCAGCAGCAGGCCGAGAGCCTGCCCAGGCTCGTCGTTGTCGCGCTCGGCACCAACGGTCCCGTCAGCGACGAGCAGATCGACCAGCTCCTGAGCATCGTCGGACCGCACCGGATCCTCGCGATGGTCACACCCCACAACGGCAGCTACGCATACGTCCCCGGACTGATCCGCGCCGCGGCACAGCAACACCCGGGGCGGATCGAAATCCTCGACTGGGACCAGCTCAGCGCAGGGCATCCGAACTGGTTCGCGCCCGACGGGATCCACCTCGGCGGGACCGCGGGTATCGACGCATACGCGCAACTGGTCGCCAGCGCGCTGCTCGAGCGCCCGACACCGAGCCCAGCGGCGACCGCCACAATGCCAACCGCCTCGAGCCACGGGCGCCCGCGTCCACGCCCGCCTCGGCGTCCGCGCCCGGTGCCGGCGCACCCACCCGATGCGGGCTTGTCGAGCCAGTCGATCGGAACCGCGCTCGTCACGCTCGCAGCGGTTGAGGCACTGTCGCTCGCGTTCGTCGGTGTCTAGAGTAGCCCCGACACACCGTCCCGACACCCCGTTAGCGTCAGTCGGGCGGCGAGGCGCCGCCCGACTGGCGGCGCTCGCGGCGGGCGGCATCCACCAGCCGCTCGACCTCACGCTGGCGGCGCTCGACGTAGATCTCGACGTCCTTCTCGGCTTTGTCCCGGAGGATGCGAACCGCTTCGGCAGCGTCCGCTGTCATCGTCGCAATGAGCTCTTCGGCGGCGGTGCGAGCACTGAGAAGCTCCTGCTCGCGCGACTGCTCCTGGTCGGCCGCGATGCCCTGCGCGGCGTCGACAATCTGCCGCGCATCCCGTTCGGCATCGCTGGCGATCTGCCGAGCGCGCTCCTGTGCCTCGCTGACGATCTTCGCGGCCTGCTCCTCGCCGGCAGCGACCGCCAGTCGGGCCTGCTCATCGGCGGCCCGGATGGTCTGTGTCGCCTGCTGCACGGCTTCGCGGAGGGTCTCGGTCGAGGCGGCCTCGAGCGCCGCCGCGTCAAGGATCGCCAAGCGGCCCGCTTCGCCCGCCGCGCGCAGCCGCGCTGCCTCCTCGCGCGCCTGCTCCAGAAGAGCGTCAACCTCCTTCCGGCCCGCCGCCACGGCGTCCTCCGCCTCACGCAGCGTCTTCGCTGCCGCCTCGACGTCGGCACCCGCGCGGAGACGGGCGCCCTTGAGCATTGCCTCCGCCTCGAGGCGCCGCCCCTCGAACAGTCGTTCCGTCTGCTCCTGCTTATCCGCGATCACGCGCTCGCGGGCCTGCAGCTGCTTCTCTCGCTCGCGGGCCTCCTCGGCGGCTCGGCTCTGGCGGAACCAGTCGCTGACGACCTGCAGGTGGCGGTCGACCTCAGCCGGATCATAGCCGCGACGCACGAGACGGAAGTGACGCTGGACAACGTACACCGACCGAGCCTCACCTTCCCCGCTGCCGACCATCGACACTGCTTCGCCGCAACAGTCCAAACTCCTCTGGAAAGCGAGGTTTGAAGGCCACCACCTCGATCGTGTGGCTGCTGAAGCACTCAAGCAGACTCTCGGCGCGAGACCTGCATCAACGCGAGGCTTCGCTCGCTAGGATTCGACTGCCGTCACCCAGGTCCCAACATCCAAGGAGCAGACCATGCCAGCAAAGGCCAGCGCGGAATGGCAAGGCGAGCTGAAGTCCGGCAGTGGAACGTTCACCGCCGGCGACAGCATCGGCGGGGAGTACTCGTTCAAGTCACGCTTCGAGGATGGCCCGGGAGCAAATCCCGAGCAGCTGATCGCCGCGGCGATCGCGGCCTGCTTCTCGATGGCGCTCGCGGCGGCGCTCGGCGACGGCGGCACCCCTGCCAACTCAGTGAAGACGAACGCGACCGCGACCATTCGGTTCGTCGACGGCGCACCGACGATCACCGCGATCGCCCTCAGTACCGTTGGGAGCGTCCCCGGCATCGACGCGGCCGCTTTTCAGGCCGCAGCGCAGGGAGCGAAGGAGGGCTGCCCCGTGAGCCGCGCGCTTGCCGGCGTGCCGGACATCACGCTCGACGCGTCGCTCGCCTGATCATCGGTCATCCGCTCGCACGAGCTAATCCGAGCTAAGCAGGCACGACTCAATTAACCAATAAATGGCGGGGCAAGGCGAGAACGCCTGCGATTCCCGCGTTCGGGCCCGCCAGAATCCCGCAGTTAGCGATTGGCACTGCAGTTGGAGCCGCACGCCATCTCAACAATCTTGCGCGCGTCTGGCGGCGGCAAGCGACCTGTGTACACTCAGACTTCGCTGAGCGCGACGGGCCCATGAAGCGCTCCAGGCGATCACCACCGGTGGACAAGGCAATCCGCCCGAACTCTGGCCACGGGGCCCAAGACCGCCAACTCCTCGTGAGGCATCCTGATCGCGACGATGAGATCTTGAAGGAGGTGAATGCAAAGGTGCCTAACCCGCTCGCGATCGGTGTGACAGCTGCTGGCCCGCTGCTCGATGCCGTCGCGCCGCGCCCCAAGCCTCGGGCTGGTCTTGAGTCCGAGCCATCTCTCCCCTCACATCGCGCCGTCTCGAGGACAGCGCGGCGTGCGGCGGATCGGGACCACGACGTTCCGCCGGTCGCGAGCCGGTTGCTCTGTGAGTCGGTCTGCGCTGCGCTAGTGAAGGGTGAAAGGAAGAGTCAATGGCCAGGATAACGGTACAACCCGCTCGCGCGGTCGACGAACGGCGCTGCTGGACGACGAGCTCGTGGAAGCGGCTTGGCTATCGGCGTGGCCTTACGCGGGTCCTCGGCGGCCAGCCGGATAACCCCCGGTCTCATGGTTGAGCTCGAGCATCGAGTGACACCCGAGCGCAGCCTCGATCAGCGCATGGACGCGCTCAGCAGGGCCAACGAGGTCCGCGCGCTTCGCGCGCAGCTCAAGCGCGATCTCAAGGCCGGCAGGGTGTCGCTCGGCTCGCTGGTGTTGGAGCCGCCCTCATACCTGGAGTCGGCGAAGGTGTTCGACGTGCTGCTGGCGCTCCCCAAGGTCGGGAGGGTGAAGGCCACCAAGATTCTGCAAAGCTCCCGGGTCTCCGCCAGCAAGACGTTCGCCGGCCTCAGCGAGCGCCAGCGCGCCGAACTCGCCGGACGCTCGACCGCTGACCAATTGGGTTCCGTGCAGAGATCGTCTCGTACACGCGTCACGAGGAGCGTGATGTCCACCATGTCAGCCGCAGACTTCAACACTCAGATCATCGAGGAGTTCCACGCCAACGAAGGACGTGTTGGCGGCATGTTCGAAGGCATGCCGTTGCTGCTCCTGCACCACACCGGCGCCAAGTCCGGCAACAGCCGCATCACGCCACTCGCCTACCAGAACGACGACCAGCGCTACGTTGTGTTCGCTTCGAAGGCCGGAGCGCCGACGAACCCGGACTGGTATCACAACCTCAAGGCCCATCCGAACGTCGCCGTCGAAGTCGGGACCGACACGATCGATGTGGTCGCTAGCGAGGTGATCGGCGAGGAACGCGAACGCCTGTATCGCGCGCAGGCAGAGCGCTCCCCGCAGTTCGCGGAATACGGGACACGGAGCGATCGCGTGATTCCGGTCGTTGTTCTGACACCCACCAGCAGGGGCTAAGGGCGCCGCGGGCCCTTTGGGGCTCGCGGCCCGCGGGCCCTAAGGGCTCGGCGGGAGCCCTCACATTCATATGCGCGCCTCAGCCTGAGTCAGAAGCCTGGGAACACGCCGCAGCCGGCGGGATAGGAGGCCGTCACCTGCTTCTGGAACAACGTCGCCGACCCCAGGCTCAGGGACAGGCCGAAGAACTTGGCCTCGGCACCGGCACTCGCCTGCACCTGGAGCCCCCTCGTGTCGCACCCGGGGCCAAAGGTGGCGACCCCGGTGTCGGCGATCAGGGTGACGAACCCGGCCACGTTGAGGCCCTTCACACCGAGCCCCAGCTCGAGCTGGGGGATCTGGGCCCCGAATATGACACTGACCGGACCGGTGTTGACTGCGTTGGCCGCGTTGAGGACCACCTCGCCCAGGCCCTGTAGGGCTCCTAAGGGATTCGTGGCACCGCTACTCGACGTGCTGAACCCACCGTTGCCGTCGTAGTCGATCGTGTAGCTGCCGGTCACCGCCTGGCCGAAGCCCGAAAAACCCACGGAAGCGAAGAAAGCCGTCTTGATCCCGATGAACAACGGGACGCCGTCGATCGAGAACGGCACCGTGAGCTCGGCCGGAAGGGTGATCTTGATCCCGCCTGCGCTGCCCAAGCCGAACTGGGAAAGCGGCTTGACCGAGTACGAGAGCTTGAACTTGCCGTGCAGCCCATTGGCGACCATCCGGGCCGAGCTCAGATGGTCGTTCTTCACTGCGATGGACCCAGCGCTGCTCAGATTATCGAGGGTGCCGCTGATCGTGGCCGACAGATCCACCGGGGAGGACTTGCCGAGCGTGATGTCAACACCCACGGCCTTCCCGGCTGACTTGAAGCTCACCGCGTAGCTGTAGCTGTCGGTCTTCCCTTTGAGGGTCACCGCTCCGCCGCTCAAGGCATCGAGTCCGAAGCGCGCCGCGACGGGAACCGGGGTGCGGGGATCCTGGCGTCGGAGGCTCTCGAGCGGAACCGCCGACCCCCCAACCGCATAGGCGTGGGCGAAGTCGATCGGCGTGTTCCACGTGAGCGTGCCGTTCCTGATGAGGTCGGTGATCGCCGCGGGTGTGGTGAGGACCACCAGTCCGGCAGGCGCCTTCGAGACGCTCGTGACGATCCGGACCGCCAAGCCCTGCAACAACATCACCGTCCCCTTCTTCAGCCTGGCGAGCGGACCCGTCGCGGAGCTGAAGGTGTAGGTCGCGCCGTCCGCCGACACCGTTCTCAGCTCGGCGGCCACAAGCGAGGCCGGGATGAGCACCGTGGCGGGCGAGTACCCGACCCCGATGGCCCTCGTACCGGGGCCGTTCGGTGCCGGAGTGAAGGCGGACGAGGAGATCTGGGCTGTCCCCGCGTGAGCGATCCTCGGCAAAGCCGACGCGATCTGAACGGTGGCGAGCGAAGCCAGCAGCCCAGCCGTGGCCAGAGCGCCGGCTCGCCGGACGATCCTGCGACGACGACCCGCGCGCAACCTCACTGCCTGATTGCCCCGCTCATCGCCCAGCCCGGCGGCGATCTTTAGTTGCGCCTCGTGTAGGAACTGCTCAGCCATCGCTGTGCCCCCGATCTCGTTGTGACTCACCGGCTGCCAGGGCCATTCGCTGTTTCCGTCGGCGGCGAGCATATACGCGGCGCGTCACCGAGACTTGCCCGAGCTGGCAACCTAGCACAGCTGAACGCCGCCCCCCCACACCGAAGGCGGGGAGGCGGCGCAAACGGCGAGACGCGCTTCGGGCCCTTAGCCCGCCTAGCTCGCTTTGATGCTCAGCACCAGTTGGGTAGTGACGTTGCTCGCGTCGGTGGCGTTGACGGTCACATCGAGCGTCTTGACCTGCCGGTGCTTGACCTTGCGAGCGAGGGCGGAGCTGACGGTGATCGCCGGGCGCTTGATCGTGATCGCGACACTCGTCGTGATGCTCGTGAGCGTGATCGTGAGCGTGCCGTGACTTAGCGCGAGGGACTTGATGTGGGTGCCGCCACGACCGTTGCCGGTGACTCCCTGCGCAAGCGTCCTGGCCTTGCTCGCGAAGCTGACGCCGCTCGGCAGATGGACGCTGACCTTGTCAAGTCCGGGAGCGTTGGAGCCCGCGTTGAGCGTCAGGCTCAGCTTGGGTCTGCCGTTTCCCAGCCCGCTGAAGGCCTCGTTCGAGGCGGTGGGCTTGCCGACCACAATCGGAACGGAGACGGTCGTGAACGTCGCGTCCTGCCCATCGACCGTGCCGAAGTCGGTCGCGGCGACGACCCGGTAGTGGATCAGCGTCCCAGCGGGAAGGGCGCTCAGCGCGGCGTTGACCGGCGTCGACACGCCGGCCGCGGGTGCCAGCAACTGCCCCGTGGTGCTCGCGCCGTACGCGGTGGTCGTCCCGTAATCGAAGTGGACGAGCGTTGGTGCGCCGTCGGTGTTGACCGTGCCAGCGACCGACGCTGTCGTCTCGGTGAGCGCTGACGCGCCTCCGGTGACCGTGGTGCCCGGCGTGTAGCCCTGGGCGAACAGCTCCTGCGGCCCTGTGGCGTTGTCGGTGTAGGCGAAGAACGGCGTGCCTACGGAGCCGCCTGGGCACGCGGAGCCGTCCGACGTAAACGGATCGTCGGGGCAGGTCGAGGCGATCGGCGAGCGCACGTCGGTGGTGTCGTCGTCCCCATTGCCCTGTGGCGTGCTCGGAATCTCCGGCGAGTCGATGTGGAACACCGGGTCGGCGGGGTTGCCCTCGAAGTGGCCGACAAACGTCAGCGTGGCGCCAGCAGCGTTGGTCTCGTGCCATGAGACGTACGGCGTGTTGCCGGCGAAGGCGATGTCGGGCCTTGTCGAGTCCTCGCCACTGTGAGAGATCGCCTGACCGTTGTTGAGCAGGTCGAAGTGGTCGCCGGCCGAGTCCAGGCGCGCCACGAACACGCTGTGCAGTCCGCCGTTGGTCGAGCTCTCGTCCCACGTGACCCACGGCGTCGTCGCTTTCCCGGCGACCATCGTGCCGGCCGTGACCTCCGGGTTCTCGGCACCGTTACCGTCACTCAACCCTGTGGCCGGGAACGCGTCGAGGGAGCAAGCCTGCTCGTTCGTCGTGTTCTGGGCGCACTCGCCGACGCTGCCGTGGCTTGACTGGCCGCTGTCGAGCACGTCATCGGTCGCGGTCTTGCCCGCGGTACCGATCCCGACCACCTGCCAGTGGAACCCACCGTTGCCGTTCGGGTCGGCGATCGCGCGCGCGGCGAACACCATGTCGGCGTTGAACAGGCCATCGGTCGTGGTGCCGTTGTCCGAGTTCTCGTACCACACGACCCACGGAACGGCGTCGCTCGCGCCCGTGAATGCGATGTCCGGCTGGATCCCGTCGCGAGTCGGGTCAACGTTCAGCGATGGGTCGAGCGTCGCAGTGGGTCCCGTCACGCGCGGGATACCGACATCCTGGAAGCAGAACTTGCCAGGGCTGGTGTCGGCGCCGCCACTGCTCGGCGCCGTGCCCGCCGGGCACGCACTGTTCGCGCCGCTCGTGTCCGCGACCGCGTGCGAGACGAAGATCTGGAACCGGGAGTCGGTGGCGACATTGGGGTTGCTGGGGTCGCCGGTGGGCACCGCCTCGGTGCCGTTATCGGCCTCCTCCCAGGCGATCCACGGAGCCGGGTTCCCACCCGCCGTCGTCGTGCCACCGATCAGAGACGGGTCGAGCGCCTCGCGATTGGTGTTGATGTTCAACGACTGCACGCCTGACGCGCGCCCCTGGCCCTCGGGGATCCACTGACCGCCGTTCTGCGCCGGCGCGGGCTGCGAAGCGAGCCGGCTCGCGAAGATATTGGCGGTGCCGAATGCGGTCGCGGTCACGGGCTCATCCCAAGCGACCCACGGGACCGTCCGGTTGGCGCCGGTGAAGTCGATCGAAGGCGACGCCGCGGCCTGCGTGGAGTCGTGGTTGAGGGACTCCGGGAATCCTTCGGTCTGCCACGCGCCGCCGTTGAAGGCGCGCACGACGATGTTCACCGCCGAGGATCCGGTCTGTGCCTGGGCAAACGCCACCCACGGGTTCCTAGCGGCGCCCGTCAGCGAGCCGGCCGTCAGGTCGCTCACGTTCACGTTCTGCGTCGGGTCGATCGTCGGCGGATCGTTGTTGATCTGGGCGCCGCCCAACGGCAGCCCCACGAACGCTCCGTACGCGCTGCCCGCAACTGCGATCGTCACGATCGCAGCGACCACGAACAGCCGCCTGCCAAGCCGCCACGGGGTGCGCCCCCTGCCGGCAGATGGGTATCGCATCTGATTCCTCCCGTTTTGGTCCTTGCCCACCGCGGCGATCGCGGTCACGAGCTTCATAGCATGCCTTGATGTTGATGCGTACGCTCGCAGATCCTCTCGACCCCTAAAGATGCTTGTTGCGTTCGAGCCACTTCAACGCGAGGCTCGGCGACGCACCGCTGGCTGGGGGGCTCTGGGCGGGCCCGATTGGTCGGGCCCGCCCAGTTGGTTTCCGCCCGCCGGCGCGCCGCACAGGGGGAGGGGGCGCGACCGGTCCAACTCGGGCGGATACCGGGGACACATGGCGTTGAATCCCCTGCCTTTTCTACGAACGGCTCATCTAGCCCAGAGCTGGCGGCCGACTGCCGCAGTTTTACGCGGTGTCGTCGACTTGGGCGCGGCGACGCGGCTGAATGGTTGGTTGAGCGCGACGGCTGCCAGCTCGGCGAGCTGCGTTGCGCCCGTTCACTGCGGTCGGCTTCCCCTCAGCAGCGCGCGAGTCTGGCGAGCGATCTCGAGGTCTTCGCGGGCGCCGATCACGAGTGTTCGCACAGGCGCGTGCTCCGTGCTGACGTCGAGGTCCCCGGAACGAGCCTGGTTGAGCTCGGCGTCGATCTCGACGCCGAGGAAGCGCAGGCCCGCAGCAGTCGAGGCGCGGACCGCTGCGGCATGCTCGCCGATGCCGCCGGTGAAGGCGAGCACGTCCAGGCCGCCAAGCGAGGCCGTCATCGCGGCGATCCCACCGCGCAGGTGGTGAACGAACACGTCGAGCGCGAGCTCTGCGGTTTGATCCCCGGCGTCGGACCGCTCGACGATCTCCCGCATGTCGGCGCTTCCGCTCAGCCCGAGCAGCCCGGACTCGTGCTCGAGCGCGTAGGCGATATCGCTGCCGCTGAGCGTCCCCTCCGCCAGCAGCCAAAGGATGATCCCCGGATCGATGCTGCCCGAGCGGGTTGCCATCACCATGCCCTCCAGCGGCGTGAATCCCATCGTGGTGTCGACCGACATGCCATCGCGGATCGCACACAGCGACGTGCCAGCGCCCACGTGAGCGCTGACGATGCGCAGCCTCTCCGGCGCCTGCGCCAGCAGCTGTGGCGCACGGCTCGCGATCCAGCTGTGCGAGAGGCCGTGGAAGCCGTAGCGTCGCAGTTGCCAGCGCTCGCGCCAGACGGCTGGGATCGCGTACGTCGAAGCGGCCGGCGGCAGCGTCGCGTGGAACGCAGTATCGAAGCAGGCGACCGTGGGCAGGTCATCAAGGGTCTGCGCGATCGCGTCGAGCGCAGCCAGTGCTTTTGGCTGATGCAACGGTGCGAGCGCAACGAGTTGCTGTAGCTCACGTCTCAGATCGGCATCGACAAGGACGGCAGAGCGGAAGCGCTCACCGCCGTGGACGATGCGATGCGCAACTGCGTCGGCGTCGCCAAGCCCGTCATGCACAGCGGCTTGCAGCGCTCCGGCGTTCAGCTGCGTGTGCGGGGCGTCGATCTCGCGGTGGTCGATTACGCCGTCGTCGTCGCCCAGGAGGCTGAGCTTAACGCTGCTCGAGCCGGCGTTGACGACCAGAACACGCAACTCTGACCGGATCTGTCAGCCGACAGCCGCGGAGTCTGACCAGATCCAGCCCCGAATCGCCTTCGCTGGATCATCGCCGAGCCGGCGCCTGTACGCGCGCGCCCGCGGGCGCGCGTCGTGAATCGCCAGGCGCAGCGCCGCGAGCCGCTCGCCCGGCCGCCGGACACGGTCGATCCTCAGATAATGGCGATCGGCCACCGATGCTGATGATAGGCAAAGCGCGCCGGTCGGCGTGGTCATGGCTGTCTGGCTCGCGGCGCTCAACGAAAACCCGGCTGGCGACACTGGCCCTGTCGGCAGGGCACGAGCCCAGGCAACACAAGGTCACGGGAGTGGCGCGCCGGCGAGACCGACGACGACCCCGAGGAGCGCGGCACCGAGCAGCGTTTGCACGACGCCCTGGCGCAGAGCGAACAGGGCGATCGCGGCAGTGACGAGGATCGCGTACTGCCAGCTCTCGCTCAGCGCCCAGGCAAGCGTGATCGCGGCGCCGAGGATCGCACCGATCGCGGCGGGTCCGGCACCGTCGAGGAACGCGCGCGCGCTGGTGCTTGCGCGCAGGCGCTCGAAGCGTTGGCCGCCCAGCAGGATGAACGAGAACGACGGACAGAAAGCGACGACCGCGGCGAGCAGCCCGCCAGCGAGACCGTGGGCGGCGTACCCGACGCCAGCAACGGTCGCCACGACGGGGCCGGGAGTGATCTGGCCGAGCGCGACCGCGTTGAGGAACTCCGCGTTGGTCATCCAGTGATAGGTGTGCACAGCGTCGGTCTGCATCAGCGGAATGATCACGAACCCGCCTCCGAAGGACAGCGCCCCAACCTTGAACGCGGTCCATGCGAGCGCGCCGAACCCACCAGTGGCGATCGATCCCGGCGCGAGCCCACCGATTGATCCTCGATGGCCCCCGAGCCCGGGCAACGCTCGGCGTTGGACCAACAGCTCGATCAGCCCGCACGCGAGCAGCGCGAGCACCAGGTACGCGCCGATCAGCGCCGCGGCGGTGATGCCCGCGGCGAGATACGCGAGCCATCGGGCAGCGCGACCGCGGTCATCACGCACGCGCTTGTAGCTCGGGCCCAGCAGCCGACGGCCGGCATGGGCCGCGACGGCGGCGACCGCTGCTCCAGCTCCGGCGCCCGCGCCGCGAACCCATATCGGGGGCGCGTGACCGAGGAACACGACCGACAGCGCGAGCATCAACACGACCGCCGGGAGGATGAACCCGAGCCCTCCAACGATCGCACCCGTCGGACCTGCGACCTGGTATGCGGTGAAGATCGCCAGCTGCGTCGAGGCCGGCCCTGGCAGCAAACCGCAGGCGGCGTTGGCGTCCTCGAACGCGCGCGCGTCCATCCATCGCATCCGCGTGACGACAAGCTCGCGCAACAGCGCGATGTGCGCCGGCGGCCCGCCGAACCCGATCACGCCAATCCGCGTCCATTCGTGAGCGACCGTCGCCGGCGAAGGACCAGGCCGCGCAGGCTCGCGTTCGGCGCCGTTCAATCCCGACCACAATATTGCATCAAGCCGAGCTGGCACGTCGGCACTCGGTCCGGCGCTGAGAGCTGGATTGTGGGCGCATGCCCAGGTAGCTCGAGCGGAAACAGTTGAGATGCTCTGCGTGAGGCTCAGGAAGCGTGTCGACTTGCCGATGATCTGGGCAGGATGCGTTTAGCGCGCCGAAG
Organism: Solirubrobacteraceae bacterium; assembly: GCA_052147535.1. Taxonomy (GTDB): domain Bacteria; phylum Actinomycetota; class Thermoleophilia; order Solirubrobacterales; family Solirubrobacteraceae; genus Palsa-465. Next base: position 19,188 of record JBKQKK010000275.1, read on the forward strand.
CCGCGATCGCGGGCGTGGCAGAAACCAGTGGTCAGGCATTTCCCGGATTCCTGCAAGCCGCTTCAGCCGGCGCTTTGGGCGTGATTTCGACGATGTCGCGATCGGGATGATGACGCTTACGCCGCAGTTGGGTGTGGTGTGGGTCAACGCCGCGCTGTGTGCGCTGCTCGGCCGTGACGCTGAGCAGCTGGTTGGCCGCTCGATACTGGATTTCACACATCCCGACGACGTGCAGCACAGCGTGCAGTGGAGCGAGTCGCGGCTCAAGGGAAACGTCGAGACGCCGCTGGTCAAACGTTACTTCCGTCCCGACGGGTCGATCGTCGACGCTGCCGCGATCACGACGCTGGTCGAGCCCAAGGGCGCCGAGCCGTACTTCTTCTCCCAGGTTCTGGACGTGACCGAATGGCGCCGGGCCGAGCGTCAGAAGACGGTGATCGCCGATTTCGGCCGCCTGGCGCTGGCGTGCACTGACGTGATCGCGCTGATCAGCCAGGCGGTGCGGGCGGTGCGCGAGACGCTCGGCACCGCGACTTGCCTCACTACCCGTCGCCTGGCCAACGGCGAGGTTCGAATAGTCGCCGCAGACGGCGAGCCGTTTGACTCCACGATCCCTGCGGGCCAGCCGTCGCAGACCGCTTTCACGCTCGAGGTCGGCGAGTCGGTGCTGAGCAACGATCTGGCGAGCGAGACGCGCTTCTCGGCACCGGCGACGGTCCTCGAGAAAGGCCTCGATCGGAGCGTGAGCGTGCCGGTGCCGGAGCGCTCGGGCGCGCGCCACGTGATCGTCACCCACGCGCATGCTGGCACGCGCCCATTCACGGTCGAGGACGTGCGCTTTCTGGAGGCTGTCGCGCACGTGATCGCCGGGGCGCTTGACCGCGCCGCGACCGAGGAGGAGTTGCGTCGTCGCGCGCTGGAGGATCCACTGACCGGCTTGGCGAATCGCGCGCTGCTCGCCAGCCAACTCGAGGCCGAGCTTCGTCACGCCCGACGGTTGGGTAACCGCGTGTGCGTGCTGGTGCTCGATCTGGACCGCTTCAAGGTCCTCAACGACACCCTCGGCCACTCGGTCGGTGACACGCTTTTGCGCCGGGTCGCGGCTCGTCTGACGGCCTGCGTGCGTGAGGAGGATCTCGTGGCGCGCCCCGGCGGCGACGAGTTCACGGTGGTCTGTACGCGAACGGCGAGCGATCACGCGATCGCGGAGGTCGCTGCGCGGCTGGTCGAATCGGTGCTCGAACCGTTCGAGATCGACGGCCGGGAAGTGTTCCTGACCGCCAGCGTCGGCGTCGCCGTCAGCGAGCATGGCCGCGAGACCCCCGAGGAGCTGCTGCGCGACGCGGACGCCGCGATGTACCGCGCCAAGGACCTCGGCGGCGGACGCTTCGAAGCGTTCGACGTCGCCCTGCGCCACCATCTGCTGGAGCGGATGGCGATCGAGGACGGCCTGCGCCACGCGATCGCACGCGACCAGCTCGAGCTGCACTACCAACCGCTGATCAACCTCCTCGACCAACAGATCGTCGGATTCGAAGCGCTCGTACGCTGGCGCCACCCCGAGCGCGGGCTGATCGCGCCCGGCCAGTTCATCGCGATCGCCGAGGAGACCGGCCTGATCGTCACGATCGGCAGCTGGGTACTGAGCCGCGTGTGCGCACAGCTCGCGCAATGGCCGCAGGAGATCCACGCCTCAGCGAACCTCTCCGCGCTGCAGCTCCACCCAGCGCTAGTGACCGAAGTCGAGCAGCTACTCGCCGACCACGCCATCACCCCCAGCCGGCTGGTGCTCGAGATCACCGAAGGCCTCGTGCTCGACCCGAGCATCAAGCCCGTCATCGCCAGCCTGCGCGAGCTCGGCGTGCAACTCGCGCTCGACGACTTCGGCACCGGCTACTCATCGCTCGGCAGCCTCCAGCGATTCCCGCTAGACCTGCTCAAGCTCGACCGCACACTAATCGACACGCTCACCGACAGCCGCGGCAGAGCAGTAGTACGCGCCGCCATCGAGCTCGGACAAGCGCTCGGCGTAAGCGTAATCGCCGAAGGGATCGAGGACCGCACGCAACTCGACACCCTCCGCGACCTCGGCTGCCCGCTGGGACAAGGTTTCCTATTCGCCAAGCCACTACCCCTCGCCGACGCCCAACGCCTGATCCGAAGGACCGCGCCGCAGACGACGCCGGCTCGCGCTCGGAACCCAGGAAGCCCAAACCACATGTCGCCGAGCGGTAACGCCGCGGCGGGCCGCTTAACGGTGCGCCCAACGGCCTCGACCGCTTAGGGCCCCGCGGGAGCCCTTAGAGCCTCGGCCTAGGGGTCGAGGGGTCCGGACTGAGACAAGATTCGTTGTGCGCAGCGATACTTCTGGCGCATGGACCGATCGGACGGGAACAATCAGCCCGATTTAGCCGCTGCGCAAGCTGGTCTCGGGGTCCACAGTTCGGAACTGCCTCCCGTTTACGTCGGGGTCGGCTCTCTGGCGCGTCATCTCGCCGCGGACCTGCAGCTGGGAGAAAGCACCTTCCCGCCGATCGCGGACTACGGCTTTCTGTCTGACTGCGAGACCGTAGCGCTGGTGGCCCCGGGCGGGAGTGTCGAGTGGCTGTGCCTTCCGCGGGTGGATTCGCCGAGTGTGTTCGGCGCGATACTCGATCGCGATGCGGGCACATTTCGCCTCGCACCCGCGGGCGTCGCGGTCCCCGCATCGCGGCGGTACCTGCCCGGCACGATGGTCCTCGAGACGAGCTGGGGGATGGGTTCGAGCTGGATCATCGTCCGTGATGTGCTGCTGATTGGCGGCTGGCATCACCAAGAAGATCGATCGCACACGCATCGACGGGCGCCGACCGACTACGACGCCGACCACGTGCTGCTTCGCACGGTGCGGTGCGTCAACGGCGAGGTCGAGGTCGTGCTCGACTGCCTGCCAAAGTTCGATTACGGCCGCCAGCCGGCGAACTGGGAGTACGCGGCGTCCGGGTACCACGAGGGGATCGCGCGCGCCGACGGGATTGACCTGGAGCTACGCTTGCGGACAGACCTGCGACTGGGGTTCGAGGGACCGCGGGCGACTGCTAGGCACCGGATGAAGGAAGGAGAGCAGCTGTATTGCGCGCTGTCCTGGAGCGAGCATGCACCGCCCCAGGACTTCCCGGAAGCCTATCGGCGGCTCGTTTGGACGGCTCACCACTGGCAGCACTGGGTCGCCCGAGGCAACTTCCCCGACCACCCGTGGCGAACGTTTCTCCAACGCAGCGCGCTGACGCTGAAGGGACTCACCTACGCGCCCACCGGAGCGCTGCTCGCCGCCGCGACGACATCCTTGCCTGAGGCGCCTCACGGCGAGCGCAACTGGGACTATCGCTACAGCTGGATCCGTGATTCGACTTTCATGCTGTGGGCGCTCTACACGCTCGGCTTCGACTGGGAGGCCAACGATTTCTTTTACTTCATCGCCGACGTAGCCGGCGGCGAAGAGGACCTCCAGGTGATGTACGGCGTTGGGGGCGAGCGAGCCCTCGACGAGGAGGTGCTCGACCACCTTGGCGGCTACGAGGGTGCCCGTCCGGTGCGGATCGGAAACGCTGCCTACAAGCAGCAGCAGCACGACGTGTGGGGCGCGCTGCTGGACTCGGTGTATCTCCATACACGCTCGCGGGACACGCTCGACGAGCGCGTGTGGCCGATCCTCGAGCGCCAGGTCGAAGCGGCGATCGCCAACTGGCGCGAGCCCGACCGTGGAATCTGGGAAGTGCGAGGCGAGCCCAGGCACTTCACCTCCTCGAGGCTGTTCTGCTGGGTAGCGTGCGATCGGGGAGCAAGGCTGGCGGAGATCCGCGAGGACCTGCAGCACGCCATGCGCTGGAGGGCGGCGGCCGATGAGATCCACGCCGACATCTGCGAGCGAGGCGTCGATGAGCGCGGTGTGTTCGTGCAGCACTACGACACGAAGGCGCTCGATGCTTCGTTGCTGCTGATGCCTCTGGTCCGCTTCTTGGCGCCCGACGACGAGCGGATCCGCAGCACTGTGTTCGCGATCGCAGAGGAGTTGAGCGAGCAGGGCCTGGTTTTGCGCTACCGCAGCGAAGAGACTGACGACGGGCTGAGCGATCGAGAGGGGACGTTCCTGATCTGTTCCTTCTGGCTCGTGTCCGCGTTCTGCGAGATCGGCGAGCTTGCGCGTGCCCACGAGCTCTGCGAGCGCCTGCTCGGCTACGCAAGCACTCTCGGCCTGTACGCAGAGGAGATCGACCCGCGCACAGGACGCCATCTGGGCAACTTCCCGCAGGCGTTCACCCACCTCGCGTTGATCAACGCAGTCATGCACGTAATCCGAGCAGGACAGCAACTGGCACTCGAGCGATCGCCCTGGGCCGACTGGCGCTGATCGCGGCAGCGTATTCTGCCGCGATGATCCAGATGCGTTCCGCGATCGACGTGCTGCGAGAGCAGCTCCCCCGTAAGCTCTGAGCATGGCGATTTACTGGGACGACATCGCGCTCCTACAAGCACTCGACCGCCTCGAAGGCGAGCACGGCGCCCACCAGATCGACGGCGAGCAGTTGATGCAGATCGTCGCCGGCGACGAGCATTGCACGGATCCGGACCGCGTCTCCCTCACCGGACTGCTCTACACCCTCGGCCAGCGGGGGCGTCTGTCATTCGAGATCAAGAGCGATCCGGGCCTGGCGGTGCCCGCAGCTGGGGACCCGCGCCACCTGCAGTGGCTCTGGCGCTTCAAACTGACGCAGACCGGTCGCGATCGACCTCGCGCGCGGACCGTGCTGGAACGGCGTCCGGATCCTGATGCGGACGACGGTCGCCCGATTCCCGGGCTTGCGCTCGATCGATTCGCGGGCGTAATTGCCGCTTGGTACACCCCAGCGCAGGTGTCGAGGTTCCTGCACGACTCTGGCCTCGCCCGGATCCGCAGCGTCCAGACCCACGGGAGCACCGAGGATCTGTCCGCGAACCTCGCTGCATACGAGCAGGGCGGTAGCGAGCAACGGGTCAAGCTGCGGCGGTTCCTCGCGGCCTTCCTAAACGGTGATCTGGACCCCGCCCCGGACAGCGAACAGCGGGACCAGCTGATCGACACGCTCGCAATGGCTGGCTGGCATCTGAAAGACGACATCCTCGTCGTCGGGGAGCGCGTGATCCCGGCGAAGCCGAGAGCCACAGCGGCTAGGACGGTAGCGACCGCGCTTGAGCGGGAGGCGATCGCTCGCGCCGGTGAGGCTGAGCGCGAGCGCGATCTGGCGCTTGAGCAGGCACGTGTTAGCGAGCTTGCTCGCCAGGCTGCTGAGCAGCAGATCGAGCGCGTGCGACAGGATGCCGAGCTGCAGATCGAGCGCGTGCGACACGGTGCGCAACGCGCCCAACAACAAGCCGCGGACGCCACGCGACGCGCCCAACAGGCCGAGACACACCTCGATGACGCCGTCGGGCGATCTGAGCGCGCCGAGCAGCACGCACGCTCAGAACGCGCCGAGCTCGAGCGCGAGCTCGCCGAGCAGCACGAAGCGCGCGAGCAGGCGAGCGCAAGCGCCGGCGAGGCTGAGCGTGAGCGCGATCTGGCGCTTGAGCAGGCACGCGTTAGCGAGCTTGCTCGCCAGGCTGCCGAGCAGCAGATCGAGCGCGTGCGACAGGATGCTGACCAGCAGACCGAGCGCGTGCGACAGGATGCTCAGCAGCAGATCGAGCGCGTGCGACAGGATGCCGAGCGTGCTGAGCGCGAGCAGCAGGAGCGCTCAGAACGCGCCGAGCTCGAGCGAGACCGGGCTCAGGTGGCGCTGGAGGCCGAGCAGCGGCTGCGCGCCCAGCTGCAGGCGGATCTGGAGACCGCCCAGCAGCAACTCGAGGCGGCCGAGACGGCTCGCGACGCAGCGATCGCGCCGGAGAAGCGGCCCGGGACCCGCCGCGTCACACCACGCCGCAAGACGTGATCCGGGTCCGGCGTCCGTGATGGAGCCGAGCAAGCGCGCTCGAGCGCGGTAAAGGTGTCGCACGCTTAGCACTTAGCGGAAGGCTCGCGGTCTGATGCCCGAGCGCTGGTAGCCCGGCGGAGCCGCTGGCAGCCGATTGCTCAGCGAAGCGCGCGCGTGAGTACCGCGCGCGCCGCGTGGTAGCCGCACATTCCGTGCACGCCGCCGCCGGGGGGCGTTGACGATGAACAGATGAACAGCTTGGGGTTCGGTGTGCTGTACGGGCACCGGCGTGCGGTCGGACGGGCGAAGGTCTGGCGTAGGCTGGCCGCACCGCCGTTGATGTCGCCACCGACGTAGTTGGGGTTATCGGCCTGAATGTCAGCTGGTCCGCGGGCAGCGCGAGCCAGCACCAGGTCTCTGAAGCCGGGGGCGAAACGCTCGATCTGAGCCTCGATCGGAGCGGTCATGTCGACATCCGAGCCATTTGGGACGTGGCAGTACGCCCAAAGCGTGTGCTTGCCTGCCGGAGCGCGTGTCGGATCGACGACCGTCGGCTGGGCGACCAGCACGTATGGCCGTTCAGGGTGACGGCCGCCGGCGATCGCGGCCTCGCTAGCGGCGATCTCGTCGAGCGTGCCGCCGAGGTGGACGGTCCCGGCGCTGCGGCACTCCGGCGCACGCCAGGGCACCGTTTCGCAGAGCGCATAGTCGAGCTTGAACACGCCCGGCCCGTACTGATAGCGCGACAGGGCCCCGCGGTAGCGTGGCGGCAGTGCGTCGCCACAGATCGCCAGCAGCTGCCGTGGCGTAAGGTCGAACAGGATCGCTCGCGCGGCGGGCACGTCGCGTAGTGAGCGGATCTCCCGGCCGGTTTCGACGACGCCACCGAGTGATTCCAGGTGCGTCTGCATAGCGGTCGTGATCGCGTGCGAGCCGCCGCGCGCGATCGGCCAGCCGGCCGAGTGTCCGAGCGCCAGCAGCACCAGCCCGAACGCGGCCGTGCCGGCCGCGTTCAGAGGTCTGAACGAGTGTGCTGCCATGCCGGCGAACAGGGCCCGCGCGCGCGCCCCGTCAAAGGATGATCGCGCGAGCGCTTCGGCGGAGCGCAGGCCCGCGAGCCCGAACCGCGCTGCGAGCAGCGGGTGGCGAGTGGGTCCGAGCGGACCGAGCACGAACTCGGCCAGGGCGTTCCAGTCGCGCGCGAGCGGACCGATCAGCGACGCGTACGCCGCTGCGTCGATCCCCAGCCCCTCAGCGGTCTGCGACGTTGAGCGGTGCAGCGCGACGGCGCCGCCGTCGTCCAGCGGATGGGCGGCCTGCACAGACGCTTGGAGCAACTCGAGGCCGTAGCGCTCGAGTCCCAGGGTCGGCAGGTAGGGCGAGCCGACCGCGAGCGGGTGCACGGCGGAGCAGACGTCGTGGCGGAAGCCCGGAAGCGTCAGCTCGGCCGTGCGTGTCCCACCGCCGACCTGGGCTTCGCGCTCGATCACCTGCACCGAGCGCCCAGCCCGGGCAAGCTCGATCGCGGCCGTTAGTCCGTTCGGCCCGGCTCCAACAACGAGGGCGTCCACGGCGTTCAGGCCGTCCGCTGCCGCCGACGTCGCAGAGTGCCGGATCATGGCTCGACGCGCAGCCCTAGGCTTGCTCGGTGTCAAACAGATCGATGGCGCGCAGCGAGCTCGTCGAGGATTGCGGCCGTCGCCGTGACGCCGAACCGCGTAACGCCGGCGTCGCGGAATTGCAGGAGCGCGTCGAGCGTGCGTACACCGCCGGCGGCCTTGATCTGCACGCGCTCGGACACCGCGGAGCGCATCAGCGCGACGTCCGCGAGCGTGGCGCCGCTCGGACCGAAACCCGTGCTCGTCTTCACGAAGTGCGCCCCCGCCGCCTCGGCGAGTCGGCAGGCGGTGACCTTGTGATCGTCGTCGAGATACGCGTTCTCGAGGATGACCTTGACGATGCGGCCCTCGGCCGCCTGCACGACGGCCGCGATCTCGTCACCGACGTACGCCGTCTCGCCGGACCGCACGCGCCCGATGTGCACGACCATGTCGAGCTCCTGCGCGCCGGCCTGGACGAGCTCGCGCGCCTCGGCCACCTTCGTCGCGGTCGTCACGCTGCCGTGCGGAAACCCGACCACGGTGCCCAGGAGCACACCGGTGCCCGCGAGCCACGACCTAGCGTACGCGACATCCGACGGCCGCGCGCATACGGACATAACCCCGTACTGGGACGCGCGATCGCACCCCTCCCTCACCTCGCGCGGCGTCAACTCCGGGCGCAGCAGGGAGTGATCGATCATCTTCGCGACCTGCGCCACGGTCGGCAGAGAACCCGTCTGCGCGCCACTCGGCGCCGGGCTCGGCGCAACTTCTCTGTCGCTGCTCATCGACGGTCTCCTCTCGGAACGGGTTTATGTGGCGCCCAGGCTGCAGGCTACCGGCCGCACGGCCAAGTGAGCGGACCTCGATGCGGAGGTCGGCACACGATCCACCACCGCGCTGAGCGTTTGGTGTGATCGAACACGCTTGCGTTACGAGAGCGCTCGTGTCAAACTAACAGGGTAAGGTTCTGCGGTCGCCCCAGCGAAGCGGGGCGAGCCGACACCGCGCAAGAGGACCAGGATTTCAACGGTTCGTCGGCAACCGCGAGGTAGGTCTGATTCCGATGGACCGCACCGAGAAGTAGATACGGAGAGAGAAGTGATCGCCGCTTTCGTGCTGCGGTCCCCCTGCGCTGTCTCTCCTCTCGATCCATGCCGTCGTCACGCTGTTGCTCGTGAGAGCCGGCGAGGGCTAGCAGGGTGGGATGTGGATGCGCAGTCAAGGCGTTCTTCGGCAATCTGATAACAGTTCTCCCGTGACCGGGGGACTTTCGGCCTGCAGCGTGGCCAACATTCCGAGGCGGGACCAGCAGGTCCCGCCTCGCCAATGTGTCTGAGCAGAGTCCATGATCCGTGCTAGTGCCCGAACGGCAGCACCTCGGCCCGTGTAGAACGGTGAGCAGCAGCGACGGTGAGCATGAGTGGAGCGACGCGTTTCGCACGAGCGCCGTCCCCGACCTGGTTGCAGCGATCGCCGGATGCCAGACGCAGGAGATTCTCGATCTCCTGCCGCGACGATACGCGAGCGCCGACGCCGACAAGCTCGACCAGCCCAAGGCTTGACGCGCTGATTCTGTGGATGACGTCAAAACCGTCGTGTCGGCTCGCGGCTGAGACGCTCCCAAACTCCGCCCCAAGCGCTCAGCGCACCGCTCGCGCCAGCAGCATCCGGCGCAGCAGCGGCGGCCCTCCCGCGCGTCGCACGTCGATCTGCCCGAAGCCGAACTCGGCCAGCAGCTCGCGCAGCGAGCGCTGCGTGTACAAGTGCAGATGATCGCCGAGCGGCTCGGAGAAGCGCTCGACGCCGCCCAGCGCCACACGTAGACGGCCATGCGATGGGGTGGTGATCAGCAGTCGCCCGGCGGGGACGAGCACCCGCCGGACCTCTGAGAGCCAGCGCGCGGTGTCCGCCACATGCTCGACTACCTCGCTGGCCCAGACCACCTCAAAGCTGTTGTCAGCGATCGGCAGCGGCCCGTCGATCTCGGTCTCGCGGAACTCCAGGCCCGGGTGTGCGGCGCGCGCTCGAGCCAGCGCCGCCTGAGCGACCTCGATGCCGATCGCTCGCGCACCCACAGCAGCGGCCAAGGCAGTGAACTCGCCGACGCCGCAGCCGAGATCCAGCACGCGCTCGCCAACTCGCAGCTCCCCTGTCAGGAACGCGCTGCGCGCGGCGAAATCAGGCGACGCCACGCCAGCCGGCAGTCGCTCCCAAAGGTCCTCGAAGTACTTCTTCACGCACGCGAACTTAGCGTGGAGCTACAGTCGCGGTGAACCAGTCGAGGAGAACGATTGAAGATCGCGTTCGACAGCCGCCCCGCGAACGACTCGCGTGGGATCGGGCGCTACACGAGCTGCCTGCTGAGCGCGCTGCGCGACGCCAACCGCGGCGAGCTGGTGGAGACCCACCAGCCGAAACGGTACGACGTGTTCCACTCGCCCTGGATCGACGGCGCGATGCTACGCGCGCCGGTCCCGATGGTGGTGACGCTGCACGACGTGATCCCGCTCAAGCGCCCAGGCGAATACCTGCGCTCCGGATTGCGCGCCCGCCTGCGCTACCTGGCCGTGCAGCGCGCGACGCGCGTGATCGTGCCGACCAACGCAGTCGCCGACGACACGCTGCAAACCCTGGAGATCCCCGCCGAGCGGATCGTCGTGATCGGCAAAGCCGTCGCCCCGGGCCTGGCGCCCCGCAGCGAATCCGAGGTCGCCGCGGTCCGCGAGCGCTACCGGCTGCCCGAGCAGTACCTGCTATGGGTCGGCGGCATGCGGTCCCCGGATCCCCGCAAACGGATCGGCGCGCTCCTCAAGGCGAAGCGCACGATGCCGCTGGTGCTGGTCGGCGCCACCGGCCACTGGGCGCGAGAACTAAAGGACGTAACGCTCACCGGCGAGATCAACGACGACGACCTCGCAGCGATCTACACCGGCGCGCACGCGCTCGTGTACCCCAGCAGCGACGAGGGCTTCGGGCTGGCGCCCGTCGAAGCGCTCGCCTGCGGAACGCCCGTCGCCGCCTGCGATTGCCCAGCGGTCCGCGAGGTCCTCGGCGACCGCGTCAAGCTAACCGCGATCGACGACCTCGACAGCCTGATCGCGACCGCGCAGGCCTCGCAGCGCCCGGCCCCGACGCCGCCGGCCTGGACCTGGGACGATGCCGCCGAGGCCACCTGGGACGTGTACGAGGAGGCGCTCAGCGCCCCGGTCGTCTGGCGCGGCCGGCGCCACTGACGGCAAGGCACGGCAGCGCGGAACGCAAGCACCCTGGCGACTGCCGGACGGCCCGCAGATCAAGGCAACCGCACCGACCGGCGCCGCGCCAGCCAGCGGCTTTGGCGCGACGACGCCCCGGCGCCCGCCGACCCGAGCGGATGCGCCCGCTGCCACCGCCGCTGTCGACGCGCCGCGAGGGCGCCCCGCTCGACGTAGGCGGACAGCTCCACCGGGCGTTCGCGCTGAGGGTGATGCCCCATCGCGCTCCACACGGTGACGTCAGCCTGCGGAAGTGCGCGTCGCAGACCGCCGATGTGAGCGACCGGCACCAGACGGTCACGCTCCCCCCACAAAGCCCGGACCGGACCGTCGTAGGCGACACGTCGGCGAAAGTACGCGGTCTGCGCGTGCCCCGCGGCGGCAATCGTCCGGTTGGCCGACAACGCGCCCGGGGCGACGCTGAAAGCGCTGTGTCGCAAACGCTCGAGCACATCCGGATCCGGATCGTTGCCGTTAGCGACCACAGCCGCGTAGATCCCCTTAGCGGCCCAGCGGTTGCGCAACGCGTAAGGCACCGTCGCCCTAACCAGAAGTCCGGCGCCCGGCAGGTTGATCGCGTCCGCGACCACGATGCGCCCAAAGCCGCACGGAGCGAGCAGCACCAGCAAGGACACGCTCCCGGGGATGCGCTCGGCGACACCGGTCGCCGTGCCGCCTCCGAGCGAATGGCCCACCAGCGTGAAATCGAGGAGGCCGAGCGCTGCGACCCCATCGGCTATGTCCTGCGCGTACGCCGACATCCGCGGGCGCGTCGGCAGGTCTGACTCCCCGAAGCCGGGCAGGTCGAAAGCGACGCAGGGGCGGTGCGTGGCGCGCGCGAACACATCCCAGCCGTGGGCGCAATCGAACAGCCCATGCAACAGAACCAACGGGCGGCCCGCCCCGGCCCACGTAAGCGCTGACAGCTGCCGGCCGCCGGGGAGCGGCACGCTCACCCGTCGTCCTACGCGC
>JBKQKK010000276.1:0-8605 GCA_052147535.1 Solirubrobacteraceae bacterium
GCGCCGGCCGGCGCGAACGCCGCCAGGCCAGCTAGCGACGCGATCACGAGCACGCGAACGCGGAAACGGATTCTGCTCATGGGCGTGTTCGGCAATCTCCGGTTGGTTTGAGGTGACTCTTTCGCGAGAGAATGCGCGCCTGCTAGCGAGACAGGAATAAGGCAACAACTCGCGCCTTGCTCTCACCTCTTGTCGAGTCGCGACGCCCAACCGAGTAGCCGCCAAGTAATCAGATGGACGGACGTTCGGTCCGAAGTTCGGCGGCGGGCACGAGGATGCAGCAGGACATCGTCCTGAGCGCCTGACGCTCGCCAGCGCGACCTCCTGCCCCTTGAACGCGATGGGGCAGTCCGGTGCGCTCGCCGGCGCCCTTCGCGCCGTGCGGAAAGAGACGAGCTCGACGCTCACAACGACGTCGGTGCTTGTGGCGCCAAGCGACGACGTCGTTGGCGTGACCGCTCGAGGAGTAATCCGCCAGCGCCGGACGTTTGCGGACAAGTGCTTTGCGATCTGGGTGCTCACCGGCCGGACGATGCCTATGTCGCCTTATGTCGTCGTCTGCACGTCCGCGTGGCCCATCCACTCCTGTACGCGGCGGATGTCGGCCTTCGCGATCATGCGGGTGGCAAAGGTGTGGCGGAGGTGGGGTACTGCGCCTCGCACTCGCGGTACTTCTGGGGATTGCGGCTCTACCTGCTGTGCGCCCCGGATGGGATGCCGATCACCTTCGCGCTGGCGCCCGCCAACGACGGCGAACGCGAAGTCGCGGCCGCGATGCTCGACCGCGCCCGACGCCACGGGCAGCTCATCGGCCAGGAGATCATCATCAGCGACGAGCGCTTCGCCGGGCGAGAGTTCGAGCAGACCGTCGCCGAGCTGGACCTCACGCTCATACGCCCGGACCGCAAAGACGAGAAACCCAGGTTCGGGAAGCTCGGCGCCAAGCGCCAATGGATCGAATCGATCTACCAAACCAGCAAGAGCCAACTCTCCCTCGAGGACCACGGCGGCCACATCCCCCAAGGCGTCTGGGTCCGTGTCTGCCAACGCGTCCTCGCGCTCGCTGCTGGCGTCTGGCACAGCTGGACGCTGCGGGAGGCCGGGATCATCGACACCCCAGGCCGCCACTTCATCAACTACGACCACTGAACCCGTGAAAACGGAATCAGTCATCTAGAGGGCTCGAGCGCGGCGATCGCGACGCTCTGCCGTGTGAGGTCGTTGCTTGGCGCCATTTCCAACGACGTCGAGATTGGCGGCCAGGTCGTTGCATTCATTCGTCAGGATCTGGGTGTGCGCTCGATGCCGAGAGCAGCCTTCCCCTCCGAATCAGCGTGCAGAATCAGCGGGCGTTCGCTACTGCTGTTAGCCCATTGCGACAGTCTCGACTCGCGCCCCAAGAACGGCCCTCCATTCGACTTTCTGCCTCTTAGACTCAGAGGCGTGACGTACGAGGAAGCGCTCAACGAGTGCGAGCGGCGCAACGCGGGCAATAAGTTCATCGAACACATCCCCCGCGAGGCGAAGCCAGGAGTCTGGAGTTGGAGCAGTCGGCTGCGTCCAGACTGGCGATCGTTCAGCTCGAGCGATCGGCTTGATGATCCGGTCCGAGCCGGTGAGCGATTCAGGGCCAAGGCAGACATCGAAGTGGCCGTGATGACCCACTGGAGAGCGCCTTTCACCGGTGGTGATTCAGCTGTTCTTCCTGCCGGAACGGTTGTCGTCGCAAGCCATGACCAGCTGCCAAGCGTGCCTGGCTTTAGTTGCGTTCCGGAGGACTACGACGAGCTGGAACGGAAGGTTGTTCCCGAGGAGGACCGCAGTGCAGGCAAGTACGGGGGGTATTCGTTGTCGTTCGTCTTGGACGACATCGGACCCAAGCTCGAGCCGTTGCCGTAGTTGCCGCCTCGGCGACCGGTCGCTGGCGGCTTGATCGATTGGCGGCAGGCAGGCTACGGTGCAGCGGTGCACCTGGTCTACCCTGATCCGCCACTGGGCGACCGTGTCGTCCAACTGCGCGAATGGATGGCGGACGACCTCGAGTGCGTCCGCGAGGCTGGTCACGACCAGAGGATCCCGGCTGGCACCACCGTCCCCGCAGTGTTCACGCATGAGTCGGGTCTGGCGTTCATAGAGCGCCAGCAACGTCGTATCACCGCGGGTGAGGGGATCGCGCTCGCGATCGTGGAGATAGCGGATGACCGTGCGGTTGGCCACATGTGGCTCGCTGTCAGGCCCCAGCCCGGCGTCCTCGGGATCGGCTACTGGGTGATCCCGTCGGCGCGTGGACGTGGCATCGCTTCCTGTGCCGTATATCTCGCGGCCCGCTGGGCCCTACGAGATTTGGCCGCTGCCCGGACAGAAGCATGGGTTGCACCGGACAACGAACCCTCACTCCGAGCGCTCAGCTCGGCCGGCTTCGTCAGAGAGGGAGTTCTCCGCTCCTTCTTCGAGCTTGAAACGGAGCGTCGAGACATGGTCGTACTCTCGCTCATCGCGTCCGATCTGTGACCGGACCGCTCGCGCCAGAGAGACTGGGCAATGATCGAGCACTGGCAGCGTCGTCAGTTGCGCGATACCTTCGGCCAATGCCGGTAGTCGAGGTGGATCTCTCGCAGGTCAGCGACTGGGAAAGCTTTCACAATGTCTTCGCCCAAACGCTCGGATTCCCCGACTTCTACGGACGCAACATGAACGCGTGGATCGACTGCTTGACCTACGCGGATGAGGATGACCGGATGCGGAGCGTTGTCGTTCCGGCAGGGGATGTGTTGACCCCGCAACTCGCTGGCTGCAGAGATCTCCGCGCTCGTTGCCCGGAGCTTTACGAGGCGCTCATTGATTGACTGCGCCGCCTTCGTCAACTGGCGACGAATCAAGGCGGGCGATCGGCCGATCTTGGCGTTGTCGTACGGCTGAGCGGGTTCGGCGTAGCCCGATGCCGCCCTGTCGCTTAGATCGACTTGGGGAAGTAGCCGCGCCGCGTCTGACGGACCGGTGCGCGCTCGGTTTCGCTTGTTATTGACGGGCGTAGCCGGTCGCCGCATGGAGTCGTCCGCCGGCGCTTCTACGGTCGGGCTGTATGGCGAAGAAATACAAGGAGGTCAGGCAGGCGTTGATTGCCAATAGTTGGAGGGTCGTGCGCCAGAGCGGGTCTCACGAGGTGTGGGCCCATCCGAATCGCGAGGATCGGATTGTGATTGTCGGCAAGGACAGCGACACCGTCCCGGTCGGAACGCCGGGTAGCATTCGTCGTGCGAGCGGACTCGAGGAACTTCGGTGAGCGAATACGTCGTTCTCTATGAACAAGCGGACGACGGCGGTTTGGGCGCCTACCTCCCCGATCTGCCGGGCGTAGTCGCGATCGGGGTCAGTCGCGCCGAGGTTGCCGAACGGATCCAGGAAGCGCTGAAGGCCTACGCAGACGACCTGCGCGAGCGCGGAAAGCCGCTCCCGGCGCCACACTACGCGGCCGGAACGGTCGCAGCGTAGGCAATCTCCGAAGCGTCGATCCACCCGGTGCACCGGCGGCAGCGCTGTCGGAATGATCGATTATCGATGGTACGGAGCAAACTGCCGCTCCCGCCGCGCCGTTCGGCGCACTGAAAGCGAGCAGATTCGCGGAAGCCGCGACTCACCGCCGCCGAGGCTCATGCGGCTACGCTCCATCTCATCATGGTCGACCCCGCGATGGCTACGGGCATCCAGGTCGCCGAGGCCCTTGAGAAGGCCGCGGCTGGAGCGCCTGGGCCGCCAATCGGAGGCACCGAGCTTGAAGCTGGCGACCTGTCCAACGAGGCTCCGTCCTACCTCACGCAAGCGACCGGCGGCCCGATCGGCGAGGTGTGGGCCGAGCTCGGAGCGGCGGTTCGGTTCCGGAGGTTCAAGCGGGCCCTGAAGCGTGCCGAGGGTGCTGCCGCGATCCTTCAGCAGCGTGGTCGCAAGCAGGCGCGCCCGGTGCCGGACGACGTGTTCTTTCCGCTACTCGAAGCCGCGACCCTCACTGACGACGAAACGCTTGCGGAGAAGTGGGCAGCACTAATGGCCAACGCAATGGATCCTGCCGCCATACCGGTCCGGCCGAACTTCGCCAACATCCTCGGCCACCTGACGGCTACCGACGTGCAGGTGCTCGACTACATAGCTTCACTCGGCAACAACAGGCCCGGGCTGGGAATCGGTTGGATCAAGACAAGTCGGCAGGCGATCGAACTTCAAGGACCGATTCGTGACCGCGACGCGGTCAGGCTCTCAGTCGACAGCATCCTGCGGGAACGCTTGCTCGTCGAGATTGAGCAGCGGCGACCGCCGCAGATGGACCCTCGTACGAACCGATTGCGCGACCAGCCACCGCGGGGGTGGGAACTTCGCTTCGGCAGCCTCGGTGTCGCCTTCGTCGATGCCTGCCGCACGCAACCCACAGCCGAGGCTGGCGAGTAGCCAGCCCTCTGGCCCGGGCCCGTACCAAAGTCGAGCCCTGCGGCTCGCGGCCGGCTTTGAGATTGGGGCAGACCGAGCGATCAGCGCTTCCGCTGCTCGATCCAAGCAGGAGGCTCTGGTCAGATTGCCGACCCGGGCCGGGTCAGCCGTTCCAGGCGGCCGAGTCGCCGCTGGCGATCCGCGTCGGCTGGCCGCCGCCGAACGGGACCGTCTCGACGACACCATCGTGAGGCGGGGGCGGCGAGTCCCCGCGGTTGAGCAGCAGAGTCCGGCCGTCCCGTGAGATCCCGGCGCCCACCGTTGTGCCGTCGGTGCCGAGCGTGCGGGCCCAGCGCGGCGACAGCTGAACCGCGACCGAGCTGCTTTCCCCGACGCCTGGCCCCACGTAGTCGACGATCAGCCGGTTGCCGTTGGCCGACGCCGCCCGTGGCACGATCTCCACGACGGATGCCGGACGCGTCAGTTGCGTGCTGTGGCCGCCGTGCAGCAGCCACAGCTGGCAGGTGGACGAGCGGGCGGCGCCGCAACGCGCCCCCCGGTCATAGACGATCCCCTTGGCGGTCCAGAGCGGTTGGAAGCTGTCGCCGTCGGTCGTCAGTTGCGTGCGGTCGGAGCCGTCGGCGTTGACCGTGTACAGATTCATTACAGGGTCCTTGACCTGCTCTGAGCCCGTCTCGTAGCCGTACACGAGCCGGTCGGGTCCGGACGGGGCGAAGCTCGCGCCCCTGATGACCCCGGTGGCGATCATCCTCGCCGTCATCGTCTTGGTGTCGATCACCGCCAACCCGGCGCTGGCGATCAGTGGCACACCGGCGGCCGGGTGCGCCCCCAGCAGCACCGCCAGATACCGGGAGTCAGGCGACCAGGCCAGCGGGGCGACAAAACTGCGGTCGTGGAAGAACGAGTGCGGGCGTCCCCGGCCGTCTCATAGATGGTCAGGGCCCGGCGGCTGTCCGCGTAGGAGCTACCCGAGACCAGCAGGCCGTCGGGCGCGACCGACGGGTCCTGGCCGTTCCCGACCTCATGCATGCCACCGGGACCGGTGACGTAGAGCTTGTCCGCCCCCGTGTGCCAGTTGATGTAGGCGATCACCGGCAGCGGCGACGTGCCACTGGCGAAGGCGAAGGCGACAGCTCCGAGCAGCAGCACCGCGGCCACGGTCGCGATCAGAACCCTCACCGGGCTTCCCGCGCGCGCTCGACCGCGATGCTGGCCGTGTCCGGCTCGATATACGCCTGCCTCTCAAGCGTCAAGCCACCGCACGAGCTTGCCGGTGACCGTCCCCGCCGCCTTCAACAGCTCTTGGCCGGCCATCACCTTGCGGACCATGAAATACCTCAAAACTCCGACAGATGCCCCGGGATCTTCTCCGGCCCGAACAGATGACAGAACGCCTCCTCATCACCCGCCTCGAACGCTGCCCTCCACCGTCGGGCGTCCGCGTCGCTCAACGAGATATACCCGTACCCATCGAGGCTGTGGCGCAGCAGCCGGATCACATCCTCGTAGTTGCGATACGTCCGGTCCGAGAGCCGCAACCGTTGCTCGCGCAAGAACACATCAAGGACCGTGTCGATCGTCTCCCGCTCCGGCATCGCGCACAATCTACCCGCGGTCGTGCCGCCGAGGACTGGCGCTCCGATGCCGCCCTCGCCTCGGATTGCGTCCGCCGCGGTCCCTACTCTGTGCTCAATCCTGAGGCTCGGTGACGAGGCGCTCGAGGAGCTGGTCGCGATCGACGACGCCGAGGAGCTATGCCGGCAGCTGCTGGCCTCCCCATCGGGGTGGGGGTCGAGCACCCGTCACATGGAGGCCGATCGAGCTGCTCGTCAGCGTGTGCGACACGAGCGAGTTGCCGGCGTCGCTCGTCGCGCTGATGGTCTGCACGTGCCGGCGTTGGGACCGGGCCACGGCCAAGCTGATCGCGGCGCTCCAAGACAGCATGCTGCTCGACGATGCCGCGCTTGACGAGCTCGCGAACTCGTTCCTCTCCCACGCGCAGGTGATCTCCTACCAGCTGGCGCGGGTCTCGCCGCAATGGCTTGAGGTCGATCTCCACGACGGGACAGGCCGCACCTGCACGATCGACGAGAACACGCTCGCTCAACACCGCGTCTCGGTCGAGCCGCCATTGCGCCGGTGGGCGGCACATCGCGCGCTGCGCCTGAGCCCGGCACGGCTCACGGAGCTGCTGCGCGCGGCCGAGCTGTTCGAGCCGCGCCACCGCAATGCGCTGATCCACGGGCCCCTCGACGCCGCAAACGTCCTCGACGAACGCCACCAGCGCGAACTGATCAACCGCGGTCTGAACACATCACGGGCGAGTGTGCGCTGGATCGCGCTTGACCGCCTGTGCGAAGTGCGCGGCCCCGAGACCGCGCTGCGCAGAGCACGCGAAGACGGCAACGCGACCGTGCGCAAATGGCAACCCGCCGCGCCACCCAGCCAGCCGACCCTGCTCTGAAAATGCCGACGGGCTTTATAGGCTGGTCACCGAGGGACGGAAGCGAGCCCGCGAACCGGTAAGCCGATGCCAGCCAGCCACGGCAAGCAGTCCCGTCCAGCGCCCACGCCCACGCCACCGCCGGGCGAAAGCCTCTGGGTCGTGCCAGACCGCGTGCTGGCGGGCCCTTACCCCGGAGCCGCCGACAAGCGGGAAGCAGCCGCGAAACTCAAGGCATTTCTTGCCGCCGGCGTTACGTGCTTCATCGACCTCACCGAAGAGCGCGACGGGCCGCCGTCGCTGCCGTTGCACCCATACGAGCAACTGCTCGCGAAGGTCGCAAAGCAGCAAGGGATACGCGTCGTGCACCTGCGCATGCCGATCCGCGCTAACTCAATCCCGAGCTCCTGGCAGATGCGCGCAATCCTTGGAGCGATCCGCGAAGCGCTCAGCGAACGTGAGCTGGTGTACGTGCACTGCTGGGGTGGAGTCGGCCGCACCGGGACCGTCATCGCGTGTCTGACGGAGGCGTCGCAATGACCGGCGAGAAGCTGCCTTACATCCCCCCGAGATACCCGAAGCATGGCATCGGGCGCCGTTCGGGTGTCGCGACATCGTTCGTGCGCCCGATGGTCGGCTCGGGTTCGTGGCCGATTTGGAGATGTTCGCCGGCGTCCTCGTCGTATTCAGCGCCACTCCTGATTACAAGGGCGACGCCGAGTGGTTCGGCCGCGGCGAACTAGAGATGGTTAAACCTGCTGGACCCTTGACGTTCTCGCAGCGCGCAGCCCTCCACGAATTCGCGCAGCAGCGAAAAGCCGAGGCAGCCGAGGCCTACGGGCGCGTCAAGGAGTTCTGAGACAACGACCAGCGTTATCTCGACTGGCTTGACGCAAACGGTGACGGCTACGTGATCAACGTCCTGCGTAGCCTCAATCCCAGCACGGCGCGCCTGCATCTGGCCACCTGCCACACGATCAGGATTCCGACGCGTGGCAAATCCTGGACAGGGCAATACGTCAAGCTCTGTAGCAAATACATCCATGACCTGGACGCCTGGGCAGTTGAGGAGTTTGGCGCGCCGTTCACGCGCTGCGGTGTTTGTCGCCCCGGCACGCGACGCGTCGCGGGCGACCGCTGACCCAGCGCGTGCATGTAGCGAGGCAGTCCCACCGCTGGTAGAGCTTGACGGCGGTCCCATGGAGCGGCTGCCTGACGCTCGCTTTCGCATTTCGGGCCGCCCTCTCCGGCGCTTATGCAATGCGACGACAGCAAGCGCCGGCGTTCATCCGCTCGGAGCTGGTCGGCGTCTGCAGGCTGGTCTCGCTATTGGCGACGACCAGGGGAGGTGCGCCGTGCCCGGGCGGTCCTGCTTTCCCACTAGCTGGGGGACGCGGCAGCTGTGCTCGATGTGCGAGGCTACGCACGACTGGCCCTGCGATGCCACGGCTGAACGCGTTAGCGCGCTCGCGTTACGGCCCGCCGACACTACCGCAAGCTGCCGAACAGAGGAGCGCACCATGGTCATCCTGCACGCACAAGCACCGATCCAGCCGGAGGCACGCGAGCGCTGGCTCGCGATCCTTGATGCGGTTACGTCGTGCGCTTCATGGACATCCATCCTGATTACACCGGACGCACCGAGGTCAGCGAGATCCTCGTCGCTTTGGGGCGGCTCTAGAGGCAGTGTTTTAGAACGGCAAGATGGGAACCGCGGCGTGA
>JBKQKK010000277.1:0-19864 GCA_052147535.1 Solirubrobacteraceae bacterium
AGAGCGTGCCTTCCGGCGCTACCGCCAGTTCGCGGGCCTCGCGTTCTGGCTGATGCTGACCGAGGACTGGCTACCAGCCGAATGAGCTCCGCCGCGTGGGTTGCGGCGCTCCAGCACATCCAACGGCCACAGCCTAGCCTAACCCTAGCGGCCGTCAGCAGGACGTCGTTGCGTCGCGCCGGGAGCATCGACGTCGTCGACCGGCGCCGACGTCGTCCCTTTCCGCACCGGGCCAGGTCGCGGCGAGCGGGTCGGACTGCCCCATCGCATGGAACGCAGCAGCGCTGGAAGGGAGCTGAGCCGGACCAGGAGCGACGTCACTCGAGTCGCTGTGCAACGAGAAAGCCCCGGGATCTAGCCCGCTATTGACTCGTTCGCCCACGCGCGCGAGACTTGGCGTGCGGAACCACCCGTAAGGAGGGGAGGGAGAATGGCCCGAATGATGGCCGATTGTCGTCGTTTTCCCAGTGAAAGCAATTGCTCGCTGGTGATCATCGGCGAGGAGGACGAGGTCGCGCGCGCCGCAGCTGAACACGCGATCTCGGTACACAGGCATCCGGACACTGCAGAGACGCGTGATGCTGTGCACAACTTCCTCGAACCCGCGTCGAACTACACGTTCGAGGCACGGAAGCAGGAGCCGCTGCCGACTTAACAGGTGTGCGGCTGTAGGATCGGATGCAAGAGGCTACGCCGGGGGCGCGCTTCGGCGCGTCCCCGGCCTGTCGAGCGGGTGCTGGGTCGTCGGGACTAACCCTCTGGACTACAAGCAGCACTCTGCGCGGATGCCTGATCGATCATCCTTGGCGGAACGCCTGATCGCGCCAGCCGCTGGCTCAGGCCTCGTCGGTGTCCGGAGTCCGGCGCTGGCGCTTGCGCTCGGCTTGGCGAAGCTTGGCCTCTATGTGGCGACGCTTGGGCGACTTCGTCGGCCGGGTCGCAGCACGGGGTCTGGACACGCGCAGCGAGGACTCCAGCCGGCCGCGTAGGCGCCGGAGCGCGAGCTCACGGTTTTGGGTCTGGTTGCACGTATCCTGCGCGATCGACACCACCCTGAGACCACACCGGGAGATGATCTGACGTTTTGGGCTCCTCGCTCAGCGGAGCCGAGGCAGCGACGTCGAACACCGCCTCGATCCGAGACTCCGTGGCGTTCGCATGCTGCCCGCCAGGGCCCGACGAGCGAGACTTCTACGTCTCGCGTGAGAAACCTCGCCGCGGATGTTGGCAGCAGCCGAACACGGCTGCTGTGGGCAATAGGTGATCAGGCCCCGGCGCGGAGTGCTGCTTGTCGATCATTCCGACAGCGGCGCCGACGTTGTGTGCTGAAGGCGCTTTATGCGCGGGCGGGCGTCGAGATCCTCGCGAGCCGCATCCTCCGACTGACCTTGAGCGGTCGCTGCGCTTCTACGAGCAGGCGCTCGGGCTTGCCATCTGTCGTGAGTTGGGGACGGGGCCGTCGCGCGGCGTTGTCTTCATCCTCGGCGGGGGATTGCTGGAGGTTTCGGGCGGGAGTCCCAAACCGCCTTCCGGGGCGACGGGCTGGTGCTGCAGGTGCGCGACTTGGGCGCGACTCGCAGGTGCCTCGCCGAGCGCGGCGTCGTGGTGGAGGCGGAGCCCGAGCTGAACCCCGGGGTCTGCTCGAGCTCACCGTGCGCGACCCGGACGGGCTCACGTTGATCTTCGTCGAAGTGCCGGCGGAGCACCCCCGACGCTGCGGTTGACACGCCACAGAGGGATGGGCGACGCAGCCGTCTGACCGGCGACCTACCGAACGTGCCCCAACGCGTCCAAGCCAGAAGCCCAGTCGGGTACCTCAAACCCGCGCCTGGGTGGGCTCGCGCGCGGTGGAAGGGTGACAGCTTCCCTCGACCCCGTTGGTCAGGTGCCGGCGCCGCTTCCGGGCTGGTATGGCGGTGCCACTCCCCATCCCCAGCGCGGCACCGGAGCGTGCGCGACCGTGGCTGCCCCGGGTTGGGAGTTGTGCAGAGCCAGACGCGAGCCCCACTCCGCGTAGCCGATGACCGCGGCGCGGAACTCCGGATCGGCAGGCAAGCCCGCATCATCGGCGGCACGGCTGAGCAGGGTCACAAACGCCAGTCGCTGCTCGGGCGTGATCGCGAGATCCCGGTGTCGGGCGAGCATTTGTTCATAGCCTCCGCGCTTCTCGGTGTACGTCGCCGGCCCGCCCATCACCTCGGCCCACCAGTCCGTGACGTGGATGCGATGCTCGTCGCTCACCTTCCCGCCGAACAGTGCCGCGATCTCCTTCGCCTACGGACCAGGTGGTCTCCTTCGCCTGCGGACCAGGTGAGGGCTCCGTGCAGAACGGCGACGCGCCGCGACACTGGGCGCTTCGTGACGTGAGCTTGCGCGTCGAGCCGAGGCAGCTCGCCGCGCTCGTGGGTCCCAGTGGCGCCGGCAAGACGACGATCTCCTACCTCATCCCGCGCCTCTACGATGCGACCGAGGGCGCGGTGAGGTCGACGGGCGCGACCTACGCGACCTGACGCTCGCCTCGATCGCCGACATCTGTGGGGTCGTCACCCAGGAGAGCTACCTCTTCCACGCCTCCGTGCGCGACAACCTGCGCTATGGACGCCCCGACGCGACCGATGCGGAGGTCGAGCACGCCGCGCGTGCGGCGTACATCCATGACCGGATCGGCGAGCTGGACGACGGCTGTGACACGATCGTCGGCGAGCGCGGCTACCGCTTCTCCGGCGGCGAGCGCCAGCGACTCGCGATCGCCCGTGTGATCCTCAAGGACCCAAAGGTGCAGGTGCTCGACGAGGCGACGTCGGCGCTGGACACCGAGAGCGAGCGGATCGTCCAACGCGCACTCGAGTCGGTGATGCGCGGGCGGACCACGATCGCGATCGCGCATCGGCTCTCCACGATCCGCGTCGCCGAGGTGATCTTCGTACTCGACCGAGGGCAGATAGCCGAGCGAGGCACTCACGACGAGCTCGTCGAACAGGGCGGCCTCTACGCGCGGCTCTACGAGCAGCAGTTCGGCTTCGGCGCGGTCCAGGCGTTCTGCTCGGACGGAATCGTCCTCGCCGACGGGCGCTGTGTCCGTCCCGCGATCTCATCCGCCCAGCAGCCGCCCCCGGCAATACACCGCGAAGCGCAGCCCGCCGCGCGCGCGTGACGGTCCCGTCGCGAGGGCGAAACCGCCCGGGGTCGGTGTACTTCACGGTCGCCACAGTGCTGTAAGGAACACCGCGTCCTCCGTCGGTGAGAGTGTGCGGGTGCTCACGCTCTCCTCACCTCCTGCCCGTGGCCGCGCTGCACGCGATCACGCCGGGCGTGGCCGACGCCATGGGGTGAGATCAGTGCCGTGTTGGCCCCAGGGCGGGGTAAGCGCCGGGCGGCCATGTTGCAGCGCCACTTCGGCGGCTGTGGACATCGCGTCCGGCCGTGTCGTGCCGAGTACCGCCCCACGGCATTGCTCGCCGATCTCGCACGCTGGTTGGCGCCAGCAGCGGCGACGTTACGCGACCACCGATCGGACGCTGTGCCGCGGTGCCGCGATCGCTCAATCGCTTTCGTCGTGCGTGGTTCGGGCGGTCGCCGCGGCTTCCGCGGTGACTGAACAGCGGCCGACGCTCCCTTTGCGTCGAACGCGCGACGCGGCAGGGCAGCCGAGATTCAACCCCCTGCCGTGCGTGGTCAGGCAGAGCCTGGGTGCACGATGTTGTGCAACTCGTCGCCGGCGCACCAACGAGCAAGCTGCTCTCCGGCGAGAGCAGCTGCGCGGGCGTTGCCGACGGGCGAGTCGCCGGCTAGGTGGGGAGTGATCGCCAACACGCCGGGAGCGTTCCAGAGCGGATGATGCTCGGGCAACGGCTCGGGATCGGTGACGTCGAGCACGGCTCGCAGCCGGTCGGTGCTGACTTCGCGCAGGAGGGCATCGGCGTCGACAACGGGTCCGCGAGCGGCGTTGACAAGTAACGCGCCGTCAGCCATCGCCGCAAGCTCGACAGCACCGATAAGACCGCGGGTTGCCTCGTTGAGCGGAGTCAGAACGACAACCGCGTCGGCACGCGGCAACAGATCTCGAAGCTCTCCGACGCCGCACAGCCCGTCGTGTGCGTGGGACGCGACGCCGATCACCTCGGAGCCCAAAGTGCGAAGCAAGGATTCCAGATGACGGCCAATGGATCCCATGCCAAGGATGAGTACCGTCCAGCCTGCGAGATCAGAGAGATGCCGCGCGCGCCAGCTCCGGTCGCGCGCGCAGTCGAGCAGCCCGGACGACGCGCCAAGCAGAGCACCGAGCACCCACTCTGCAACAGGCGCGTCGCGCGCGCCGCGAGCGCTGCACAGGATGGCCTGCGCGGGTACGTGCGTTTCGATCCAATCCGTCCCGGCCGACAGCACTTGAACCACGGCGAGCCTGTCGAGGGTGGGAAGCGCAGCCACGACCGCGCGGTCTCCCGACGGCGGGACTAGAAAATCGATGCTACCGAGATCAATGCCATCCTCTACGACGATCACCTGTACACCCTGCGCGGCTCGCGAACGAACGGCTTCAAGGGCCTGCTTTGCGACGGCGGCCCGGATTCCGGGCCCTCTTGATGATGACGGGCTCATCCGCACGCACCTCGGGCCGGGCCATCGAATCCCAAGCCAACCGCGCTCACTGTCGCAAACCGCTCGGTCGCCATCGCGGGCGACAATACCGTCCGGCGCCGGCCCAACTCAAGGCGGCCCGTGTGGATCTGGCAATGACTCCCGCAATTCGTCTAAAGGAGCAGCGACGCCGGAAGATGGCGCTCGCGACTGGGGGTTAGGGGAGGTGGACGGGTGCATCGGATCGAGCCCGATCGCGACGATCCCTATGTCGCGTTTGGGATCGTCCGACGCGGGCGGCGCATAACGACCCATATGAGCAGCGCTGGGTTATGCGCAGTGCTGGCTTGTAGCGCCGGTTGCGAGCGGGTTTGACGGCCGAACGCTGCGCATAACGCCGGAGAGACTGCGGTCACGCGGCTGGGCGTGGTGCCCGGCTGTTCGTGATCGGAGGTGAGCTGTCAGAGGCTCACGCCCGGATCCGTGGGAGCCGGGGGCTGCGATCCCCCCGGCGACCCGACAGAGGCAGCTTCCCCAGCGAAGACTCAGCCCGCAAGCTGCTGTACCTCGCGATCACCCGCGCACAACGAAACTGGCGACACGCCTACGACTGGAGCTCCGCCCTCGTCGCGTTCCGAATCCACTTCGGCGACCGCGTCCCCGACGCCGTGTAGGGCGCCACCATCGATGCGGCCATAACGGGGCGCACGACATGCACCGCGGAGACAAGTCCATGACCGGGGCCTGAACCCGGGGCGACCAACAGCCGACAAGAAACCCCTTGGCCCGGCGGCTCGACGGTTCCGGGGCGCGCGCGGAACCTTCACCGAGCACGGATGCGAGGTCACCAGATCGCGCTCCGCGCGCGAACAGCCACGCGAGGACCCAACCCGCCCGTCTCTCTCTCTTCCTGCCCATCCCACGGCCAGCGCGAACGCGTCATGCCTCATCACCCGCGGCCTCTCAGAATTCCGGCCACTACAAATTCACTGTGTCACTGCAAATTCACTGTCACACCTTGACAGTCCAAGGAACCACTGATACGTTAACCACAGTGCGTACACAGAAAGTGTGACGGCCTCGCCTCGGTCCAGTTGAACGCGTGCGTTTGTGCCCACTGGCGGATCTGGCTGTTCCCGGCGCGTGAGCGCGGCTGGATGCTCAGAAACCGCGCGCGGCGGGAGTGGATGTGGGCCATCTGCTCGCGCGTGGCGAGCTTGCAGTCCGCGACGTAGAGAAAGTCCGAGCGGCCGACCAGCGCCACGAGACCGTCCCAGGTCTCGATGTGCGTCTGGTCGTCGGTGATGTTGCCGTCCACCAAGCGGTGCGCGAGCGGGACCGCGCCGTCGGCGCTGACCGTGAGCGTAAGCACGAATTGCTTGAGCTCGGGACGGTGGTCCTTCGAATGCCCCACCGCCGCGGTAACGGTTGGCTTGCCGGCACTCTGGCGGCCGTCCGCGGCTGTGTATTCGCCGTGCAGCGAGATCGACGTCGAATCGTTGTGTAACTGCGATGTATCGACCCGAAACTCGCTGATCACGCCGAGCATTAACTCCACAAGCAGCGAGCCGCGGTCAGCGTCAAATGTCAAACAGCGCATCAAGCGCGCGGCCGACGCGGTCGTCGTTGAGCAGCGCCGCTTCATCCGACGCCAGACCCAGCAGCCGCGGGTCGAAACGCGCCGCCCACTCAGCCAGGCCGTAGAGCGGCTCGCGCGCCACGCCACGCACAAGTTTGCGGCCAGCTCGCCGATAACTTGCGCGGCCGGCAGCGCGACGGGCTCGTCACCTGGTGCCAAGTAGCGCTCCAGCAACGACTGCAGGCCGATCCGCCCCAGGAACACATCGGCTCGGGATCGAAACGCTGGCCAACGGCTGTGTGGACCTGGGTCGTCGCGTGGGGTACTTCCAGTCGGGGTCGTAATCTGATGTCGCTGATTCACGCGACGTGCTGCGTTGTGGCCGCACGAGCCGGGTGCCGGCGACAACGACAGGTTCCTGGACTGTGGCCCAAGATCAGCCAAATTAGTCGGCCAGACGCCTCAAAGAGGAGTATGTTCGTCGTAGGGCCGTTATCGGCCGCTACCGCTCGAATCTCTCGCGCAGGCCCCTGGCGGGCATCACTTGCCTATTGCTGACCTCACGGGTCGTTTCGTCCATGGCGACAGAAACGCCGTTTACAAATAGGGCCCGCTTCTTGTTCCGGGGGTCCTTGTCGGGAGGTCGGTCATGACGATCTTGCAAAAGCCGAGACAGGCTTGGGCCAGACACGCCAGAAAGGGCTGGTACAGATTCGGTCGTGTCCGTGAAGCTGTGCGTCACACCGATGTCTGGGAGCACGAGAACTTCGAGGAAGAGCAAGCGCGATGGGAACGAAGCGACCCTGAATACGCGCGGATCTGCGAAGACGGCCGACAAGCAAAAGGGAAGGGTGAGGAAGCGTCATGGCGCGCTGATGAGGCGAAGGCCGCATGGGAGTTCGCGTTGCTACGCAGCGACAGGCGAACGATGATGCCCAGCAGGCCAGGCGAGGCTGAAGGCGCGCGGGTTCGTAGTTAGTTCCGTTGCTCTGCTACATCTCTATGAACCCCGCCTCCGCTCGTGCATCACCAGCCGGATACGTCTTCGACCTCAAAGAACGTATGCCGATGATTGCGCCACTCGTCGATGCCTGTTGAGCGTCACAAATACCGCGGACCGCGTCGGCGTCCAGCTGTTGGCCTTGCTCGAACGCCGTGAGCAGGGCCTCAACACAGCCGGTGAGGATCGCGACCCCTCTCTCATGGTGCATGTCAGCTCCGGTTCGGAGGAGCCGCTAAGCGGGCCGCTTTCCGAGTTGGTATCGAACGCCTGATCCACCAGGGTAATCTTGTAGTCGGCCCCTCCGTCGTCGCGCCCGCTCCAGATCACCCGGCCGAAGCGCATGCTACTCGGCTGGCCGCTGATACCAGATCGAACGACGTGCCAATAGCGCCGCTGATCGAAGATCGGCGATCTCGATCGCACGGAGCCGCTTGGTCTGCGCAGCTGACAGCCTCGCTTGCAGCGTGATCGAGATGACGCTGTCGCTGTCGGCCTCCTGTTCGTAACTGACGGGTTTCAGCTCAAGCCCCTCGAAGCTCACGCCAGCGGCTTGTAATTCTTCGCCTTCCTCCCACTCGATCGAGACCGCGTGCGATCTGCCATCGCCATCCGACTCGCTGCTAACGCGGCCGGTCCACACTTGGCCATCATCGTTTGTTGCCGATGTCGCGTCCAAAGCCTCCCGGAGCGCGCGCACTCTCCCATACACGCTGACGCTGGCTGGACCGCGCTCGCCGGAGCGCGCGGCCGGGATGAGGCGAAACCTGCTCGTCGATCAACTCGGCTGAGAGATCGACCGTCTGGTCTTGGAACGATACGTGCAGCGTCAGTTCTTGATGCATCGTGCGGTCCTGGCTCCGGCTGGAGGCTGGTTTGCAGTCGCTTGAGTCAGCGCCAGTTCGTCGCCTTGCGTTTGAAAACGGGGTGGAGCGCTTGGGAGTGGCCGTGAGGCTAGCCGGGCAGCGTCATCTCAGCGAGCGCGCAGGTCGTTCATCCCCTGTCGACCTTGTCCTTCACATCCTCAACTGCGTCCTCGGCCTTGTCCTTGAGGTCCGCGAGCGCTTCCTGCGCCTTGTCGACGGCCGAGTCGAAGTTACCCTTAAGCTTGCCCTTGTCCTCTTGGCGCTCCCCTTCACGCTTGATCTCCTCATCGCCAGTGACAGCGCCAACGGCCTGCTTCGCGCGGCCTTCGATCTTGTCGGTCTTCTCGCCCATGGCGGGCCTCCAGGGTACTAGTGGGTTGTGGCCGTGACACGGCGCCGCAGCGACGACGAGCCAAGCCAGACATGTGGATGGTCAACGCAAACGCGCTGGACGTTGCGGAGACGATCGCCTTTGAACGATCGTGGATATGGGCTGATCGCTCTATCGCACACGCCTGACCTTCGCAGATCAGAGCCCGGTGGGAGTGGCCCGGGCCCCGAACCGAATCAGTATCTACGCTTCGGAACGCTCGCTGTTAGTAGTAGTGGCGTCGACCCGCGACGGCGTGTCCCAGCGTGCCGAGAACCGCGAAGATCACTCCGAGGACCAGCACGATGACGCCGATGCCCCACAGGATGGCGAGTTTGGGAACGAGGGCAGCGATGATTAGCAGGGCGATTCCGAGAACGATCATGAGAGAACCTCGGCTCTGGATTTCAGGTCCCCGATCCGAGCGACGCACGGGCGGGTCGCTGACCCCAAACGGGATCAGCTTGGACGGAGGTCAAATCACATCGGCGAGTCGCAGCGACGGCGAGGGTCAGACTGCGGCAACGGCTGGTCGATTGGTCAGCGACCGTCCAAGTTCGATCATACTCGGGGGTACAAATCGCCGGTGATGGCAGGTGAGCGATCGACGACCCTACCGGGTCGCGCGCCGGTCACCGACACCGCGCCGGGCTGGTGCCCATAACGACCCGCTATTGGGCGCTGCCAGGCAAAACCGCCCTCGCGCCTTCACCCGGCAGCCGCAGTGCACCCGCGCGCCGAGTGGCGGTTAGGATCACGGCGACCCACCTACACGCAAGGACCACCATCCCCATGCTCGACCTCGACCAGATACGCCGCGACATCCAAGCCCGCCTCGAGGAGCTATGGGGCGAGATCGACAAGCTCCGCCGCACGCTGGCGGCGCTCACCTCGCGCGGGAGCGAACCGCCCAGTTCCGATCGCGCAACGCCTACGGACGCCAGGACGGCCTCTGGCGAGGGCGCGGCAAAGAGCGCTCGTGCGAGGACTCGTCGGACCACACGGACACGCAAGGCTTCATCCCCGGCGCCGGCGTCGGCGTCGGCGCAGACGCACGCCAGCTCAGGCGCCGCTCCCGCTCCCGCTCCCGCGCGCACCGCGCCGGGCGCGACCAAGGCCACCGTCCTGGCCGCGCTAGAGGACGGCAGCGCGATGACTGCCGGTGAGATCGCGGCCGCCAACGGGATCGGCCACGCGACGGTCAGCACCACCCTCTCAAAGCTCGCGACGTCCGGGGCGATCGCCAAGGCCGCTCGCGGCTACCAGATCAGACACGAAACCGATTCCCCTGTCGTCGACGGCGCCGGCCGCGCCGAGCAGACCGGCACCCCGACGGATCCGGCCGTGGTGTAGAGCACCCGTCGCCGCCCAAGTGCCCCGCTCCTCGGTTGTCTTGATGGCAATGCGGCATGAGGTAGCGGCCGCTGAGTACGGACTTCATTCCCCAGGCGTCACACCCCCCAGCCGGTCCAGCCAGCCTGCGAGCTCTTCTCCGTCAGTGTGGGGGGCAGGACGCGCGCGGCCAGCCGCGGACCGTGCCAGCCGGGCGATCCAGCCTGGCGGCGATCGTGCGATGCCCCGCCCCCTGCGTCTTGGCCAGCAACGCGGCGCCGATCACCTCCGCGCCTTCGCGCGGGTCTGCGGCTAGCCTTGCGTGCATGGGTGATCTGGAGGCGATCGAGCGAGAGCTGGTGTCCGCCCGGATGTGCGAGGACAACGAGGAGCGCATCCGGCTGATCCCGTGCGCGCTCGCGCTAGCGGAGGCTGAGCCGTTCCGCGGCGAGTATCTGGACGAGCTGGCGTACGCGTACGCCGAGCTCGGGCGCTTCGAGGAGGCGATCGACGTGCTGCGCGGGGCGCTCGGCGACGGCTGGGATGGCAAGCTTGAGGAGTACCTCACGGCGCACGCGCTGCTTGGCGAGTTGCTGTTGCGCGCCGGGCGCGAGCAGGAGGCGAGCGAGGCCTGGCGTCGGGCCGAGCGTGAGCTTCCCGGTGACCCCCGGTTGTGCAAGCTGGCGGGATCAGCGTACGGGGACGTCGGGCCGCACGGCGAGGCGCTTGAGTGGGAGACACGTGGACTGGAGCTGGCGCTCGCCGCCGGGGACGGCGACATGGTCTGGGAGCTTTCCGATGCGCGCGATGACAGCCTCCTGATGGTGGGCGACCCGCGCGATGCGCTGCAGATCCGCGCCCTGAACGTTTTGGGGCTCGAGGACGACTTGCACCGCGATCCCCGGGACGCGCAACGCCGGGCCGCGCAGACAATGGTCCCGTCGGCTCGAGCGGGCGTGGGTGTGCCGTGGTTTCCGTCGGGGGAGTACGAGCGGGCGCTGCGGATGTGGGAGAGCTTCGCCGAGGACTACGAGCACGGAGCGTACGCCGCGTACTGCGCGCGGCTTGAGCGGCTGTTGCACGAGCTCCGCGTCGCCGGCACCGCCCGGCTGTCGCTGACGCCGATCGCGATCGACCGCTACCTGGCGTGGTGCGCCGATCAGGGCTGCGATCCCGACGATTCCGCGCGCCGGGCGGCATATGCCCGCGTGTTGCTCCGCGACGGCGTCACTCAATCGTGGCCGCCGGGACGCAACGATCCATGCTGGTGTGCGGCGGCCGCAAGTACAAGAAGTGCTGCCAGCGCGCGGGCTGACCCTGCGGCCGCGTCGGGCAGCCCCCCTGCGGGCCTCGACTACCGTGGCAGGGAAGCGTCCCGAGGATCCCGACAAGGTGATCGTCTCGCCGGTCGCGGCCGACGTCGGGATGGTCGGCGTGCAGAACACGGTGCCGATCGACTGCCCGGACGCCGTTCTGCTGGTCGTGCTGCTGCACCGACCCGGCGCGCGCGAGGTCCAGGCGGCGCTGCTGGGGATCGAACATCACGACACGGGTGAGGAGCTCATCGCGCGTGTCCTCGCGGCGGTGCGACACGGGGCCGACGCAAAGGTCGCGCTCGGACACAAGGCCGGGCCGGCGTGGGTGATCGTGTCGCGCGCGCTGATCGGCGACCCGACCGGCTTGCCGCTTCCATCCGTGCTGGCGCCGTGGGAAGACGACCCACAGCCCCGCGGAAGGTCAGCGTCGACGAACAGACGTTGCCCGCGGTTCTCGAGTGCACCGCCGCGCTCCTGCGGTTCCTGCATGGCCGCGGCAGCCTTCCGCGAGCCGCTCGAGCGGCTCGTGCAGGCGTGTGAGGAGTTGCGCGGCGAGTTCCTGCAGCGCGCTCGCGACAGGTCAGGGTGGGGCCTGGCGAAGTCGCTCGTCATGCAGATGCTCGTCGAAGGGATCGACCCAAGCGCACCGGGCGCGATGGACGCCTGGATGGCCTACTCCAACGCCCGACCACCCGAGCAACGCGACGCGATCATCGGCCCGCCGCCGATCGCATGATCCACGCCGCGCAACCCGGCCCCGGGTTCCAGGCGCACGCGCTCAAACAGCGCACCCAGCGCCGCAAGGCGCAACGCAGCGTGCAACCGGCAACCGCAACCGGCAACCGCAACCGGCAACCGCAACCGACGCTAAGCCTAATCTGAACTACCGGCGATCCCACTCAAACGTGACCGTCGCCGCGGCCGGGAGCGTGTACTCGAAGTAGGTGCCGTGCCAATCGACGGCGAACAGGGTAGCCTGCTGCCCGTTGTTGTATGCCATCAGCACCCTCGTCCCGTCCGGGTTAGCGAACGCGACATCGTCCAGGCCAGCGCTGACGAAGTTCGCCCCGGGCTTCCGATACGTGTAGGTGACGAAGTGCCCGGACTCGATCCGCTCGGCCCCTCGCTGTACGAACATGCTTGCCTGACCGAGCTGGTAATAGGCGAGGTTGAACGTCAAGGCACCGCCCTCCTCGTCGATCGTGACCAGCCCCGAGCAGCCCGGGCAGCCATGGTTCGGAGCCTGCACCGGACCCCCAGCCGGGTCAAGCGCCAGGTTCCACAACGCAACGGTGCTCGCCCAGTCGCGCAACGACGCGATCATGACCTCGGAGATCGGGATCGCGCTGATCCCGGGCGAGCACTCGTCGACGATCTCATCGAGCCGCGGATTCTGGCTGTGGATCGCGTTCATTACATCCGGGCTTCCGTAGTAGCAATGCCACGCGACCCCGGTGTACTCGTCGGCCGTGGTCGCGGTGAGCGCCGCCTCGTCGCGTCGCGCCGCTGTGCCCCAACCCCAATCCGCGCCGTAAAGCTTCGGGTGTAGCCGCGCCCTGCTAAGCGCCGGCATCAGATCCTGCCGGATCCAGGTCGACAAGCTCGATAGCGTCATGTTCAACCCGGGATACGTCGTCGGCGTGCCAACCTCGTTTGCTGCTGTCAGCGCCGTGATCGGCACACCCGCCGACGCGTACTCCTGGATGAACTTCACGATGTAAGCCGCCCACGGCCCGTACGCGTCTGCCCTCAGCGTGGCGCCGTCCTTAACGTTTCCCAGAGCGTCGTTGCCCTTCATCCAGGCGGGCGGCGTCCAAGGGCTCGCGAGAAACACGATCCCCGGATCAAGCGCGCGCGCTTGGTTCAGGGCCGGGAGAATGTACGCTCGGTCGTGCGCGATTGAAAAGTGCACCAAGTGCGGGTCTGTTCGCCGCGGCCGGAGATCGTCATAGCTGTACGGCCTGCCGCCTACGCTGAAATCCGACGCCCCGATCGATAGCCGCAAGAAGCTCAAGCCAAGACCGGCAGAGCCGAATAGATCGCTCATTAGGGCAGTCCGGCCGGCGGCCGGCAACTCGCGCTCGATCAGCCACGCCGAGCTGTCTGTCATCGCCGCGCCGAACCCGCCGATGCGCTGGTAGCCGACCGAGTCGTTCACCGAGATCACCGGCACCCCCTCGGCCGGAACCATGTGCTCGAAGTGCAAGCCGGGCATCGGCGTCAGCCGCTGCGAGAGGTTGCCGCTGGTCTGCATCACCGACACCGCGAGTGGATCGACGAGCGTCGGGTACGCCCCGGACGGCCATCGGGCGGCAAAGCCGCCCACGAGCACGACCGCGGCTATCACGAGCGCCGTCCGCGGGTGCGCGGCCAGGGTTTGGCCGGCGATCTTTAACAGAAAACTATTCTACGTTAGCGCCTACGTTCGACTCGCCTCCGTTCTCGGGGCGCACACGGCCTAACATCTTCTGTGCCGCTTCGAGCGATCGGTGCTCGGGTTCAAAATGGCCTCCGCTCGACGATTCCGGGCGAAGCGGCGATCGCGGATTTCTCGTCGCGCACTGTCGAGCACATCTATAACGGCGGCATCGACTCCGATTGCCTTCGCCACTACGGCATCCGTCGCCCTGACTAGGGCGTCCGGGGATCGCCTTCTCGCGACGTAGTCGAGTTCGGCTAGATGAGCGCCAGCATCATCCAGGATCGGGAACGCAAGTCGAGCGATCTCCGACGGGACTAACTCGAGAACGCCGCCGCCGAAGGATCTGCCCTCGAGCTCCGCGCTGAGGAGCGTCATCGAATTGTGGAATGAGGCTGCGACAGCGCCTGGGGGGATGCCCGCCGTCACCTCGCCGCGGTAAATTGTGTCCGTCGTGAAGACACCAGCACTGTTGATCACAACCCGTGGGTAGTCATGGCTGCGCTTAGACAACAGCAAGGAACCGCGCTTGATGCCCGGGACCCTAAACCACGGCTCTCGGATCCTGCATTTGTATCGCTCGGGCAGTTCTCGCGAGACCCCCTCAAGCAGGTACTTTCGGGCGCCCGGATCCAGCATCGGATCGGGACGCTCGACTGAGAAATCGAGCAGAGTGGTTCTGGCTCCGAGCTGCTTGGCGGCTCGCATGTCGTCGCTCGTGAGCACTAGACCTGGTGCGTGCCGGATGCGCGGCAGCAGGGGACGCGCCCACGGAGACAGCGAATAGGCCTCGACCGTCGCTTGGGAAGCCGAGAAGAAGTCGTTCGCTCCGGTCACGATGCTCACCTCAAAACTGACAGCTGCCCCCAGCGGGGCGACCAGCGCCGAGTCGCTAGCCACGTTTAAAGCTTCGAGGGCGGTAGCGCCCAGCATGTACCGAGTCCAGCTCAAGGCCGCGGCGGGCACGTAATGCGTCGTCACGCGCGTCCGTCCCGCCCGATCGTATTCAACGAGGCTGAGTCGAGACTGGGCACGCGGCTCGGTCGCTCGGCGACCGCTCAGAACTCCCACCTCTTGCAAGACCCCCGGAAAAGAGTTCGGAGGAAAATGGTCGAACCGGACAGAGTCGAAGCTCCGGAGCACCCACGAGCGAACGACGCCGGCGGACACGCCTGTGAAGCACTCGGTCGGAACGACGAAAGAGAACACTCCGCCGGGCGCTAAGCGCGACAACGCACCGAGAAGCACAGGTATCCAAAGGTTCGCAACGCCCGCCAGCGTGACGCCGAGTCTGTGGCCAAGGTCCAGCGCAGCGCCACGGTCTGCTTGGTTGACGAACTGATACCGAACGAACGGCGGATTGCCGACCGCGACATCAAACTCTGCGGCGGTACCAGCGGCCCACGCGACCACGCTGGAGCGGTTCACCGACCCGGGCATGCCAGCCACGCGCAGCTCCCTGCGAGCCTTTTCCGCCTCAATGTCAAGTGGCTCCAAGGCCACGACAGCTTCGACCGCACCACGAAGGCGGCTGCGGGCGATCCCGCGAACAAACGCCCCGTCTCCAGCGCTTGGCTCAAGAATCCGAAGCGGACGATCAAGCTCGAGAAAGCTCTCGACGCGCGCTAGGCAGTGGTCCACGAGGGGATCGGGCGTATAGAATCCCCCCCGTAGTTTGTCGGCCGTGACCTCTGCCCGTGTTTTCACGCTGATTAGCCAGCCTACGTGCTCGCCCGGCGGCTCCGTCGGAGAGCGCCAAAGTTGCAGCTGTCACGAACTTGATTTGAATCCGGAGCCTTGCTACGGATTCGTGGCTATAGGCGTCTCGCCTCGGCGTTCGACCGGCTAGCTTGCCGGCCGTGTGGTGCCGGCGCCGGCTGGTCAATTTCGATATGCGGAAGTTGCAACTCGTCGGGTTGGTTGGCGCGAAGCCGTCCCGTCCGCTCGCGCGGCAGTTCGAGGCGCTCCGGCGCAATGGGTGCAGCATGACCCCGTTCCGTGCGATCATCCGTCCATGAGGCGCGCTGTCCTGTTCGATGCACTCGAGCGCGACGCCTCCGATCCGGAGGGTTACCGCTCGGCTGCTTCACATCTGACCAAGCTCCTCAGCGGTCGGGAGCTCGCCGTCAAGGCGTTTGAGGTGCCGCCCGGGGAGAGTCTCTGCCCGTACCACTACGAGTATGTCGAGGAGTGGCTGATCGTGCTCGAGGGGTCGGTCGTCGTCCGCACGCCGGACGGCGAGGAGGAGGCCGAGGCCGGGAACGCGGTCTGCTTCCCAGCCGGACCCGACGGTGCCCACAAGCTGACCAACCGGGGGGGCTCGCCCGCGCGGTTCGTGATGTTCTCGAGTGCGCATGAACCCGTCGTCGCCGTCTATCCAGACAGCGACAAGATCGGCGTCTGGCCCGGGAGGGAAGAGGACGTGGTGATGCTGCGCCGCGCCGACGGCCACATCGATTACTACGACGGCGAGTAACCCAGACCCAGCTGCGGGCCGCTGTAATTGCGCGGCAGGGATCGACTAGCGAACGTCGATGGAGTCTGCGGCGAGGCGTTCTTGAGGGTCAATTTTGCGGTCTCAGCCGCAACTACTGCGTCGCTGGCAAGCCACTCGAACCACGCGCACGCTCAAGCGCATGTCGCGCTGCCCGCGCGTGTGACGGGAACCCTTCATAGTCGGCGAGGGTCGCCGCGGCTTCGCCGATCGCACGAGCGCCTTCGTCGGAGACCGAGGCAAACGAGGATCTCTTTGTGAAATCATCGACCCCGACGCAGGAATAGCTGCGCGCGAAGCCACCCGTTGGCAAGATCGCATTTACGCCGACGACATAGTTTCCGTATGAGATTGACGCGTAGGGCCCCAGCAGGACTTCGCCGGCGTGCTCCAGCCGGTAGAGGACCGCCATCGGGTCGCGTGTTAATACGTGGAGATGCTCTGGTGCCCATTCATTCGTGAAGCGCACCGCATCGTCAAGGTCGCGTGCGACAACGATTCCCCCGAAGCCCGACAGGACAGTCTCGCAGTACCCACGACGGGTTTCGGGCAGCTCATCGACGAGCTCTGGGAGGAGTTCCTCCACGGCATTCGCGAGATCGATCGAGTCCGTTACGAGCAGCGCTGCGGAGTCCGGTCCGTGTTCCGCTTCGACAAGCAGCTCGACGGCGACAGTTCGTGCGTCGGCGTCACCGTCGGCCAACACGATTGCCTCACTGGGTCCAGCCGGCGGCCCCGGATCGACAACGCCGTACAGCAGCCGCTTCGCATAGGTCACGTAGCGGTTGCCCGGACCAACGATCTTCTCGACCTTCGGCACAGTCTCTGTGCCGTAAGCGAGCGCTGCGATCGCTTGGGCTCCGCCAATCCTGAAGATGTCGGTCACTCCACTGAGCGCGGCCGCATAGAGCGAGGCGGGCTCGACGTGGCCGTCGGACCCTGGAGGAGTACACACCACGATCTTTGACACGCCTGCCAGCCGGGCCGGGACCGTCAACATCGCCATCACCGACGGGAAGCTCCCCTTACCGCGCGGGACATAGAGCCCAGCCGAGGCGATCGGATTGAATCGTTCCCCGGTGATCACGCCGGGCCGTACTTCGTTGATCCAGTCTCTGGCCTGGCTTTGTCGGCTGTGATGGCGCCTGATGCTCTCGACCGCAAGCTCAACCGCATCGCGTACCGATGGCTCGAGCGCTCGACCGGCGCTCTCGATCTCTGCCTGCCCGACCCGCAGTTCATCGAGCCCAAGTTCCACGCCATCGAAGTCACGCGTGTAGCGCACGAGCGCGTGATCCCCGGTGTCTCTCACCTGCGCCACGACCTCCGCCACAACGGAAGCGAGCGTCGGGTCGTCCTCTTGCTGGACGCGCTCCATCAAAGCCGCACGCCCTGCGGCTTCCAGTTCGGCTAGGCGGTGTCGTCGGATGCGCATGATTAGACGGCGATTCGTTGAACGGCTCGCGCCCCGTGAGCCGCGCGCTCTGCCGCCTCCTCCAGCTCGACGGCGGCGGAGCCCGACAGCTTGGCCAACGGGGCGGTCTCGGCGATGAAGCGGCCAGCGAGTGCAGCACACGCGACGAACAGCGACTGTGGTTCATCGATGTTGCCCTGAGCCCGTAGGTGTGGGTGTTCAGCCAGGGAATACGCGACCTCCGAGGCGAGATCGAGCTGATGAGCATCTAGGGGCACTAGCGGTGCCTCCATTTCGAGCGAGTCGCGCCGGCGATCTCAACGCGCTCGTAGAGGGAGGCGAGGAAGAGCCGATGCGGTGCAACCTCAGTATCCCGCACGACGGCATCAGG
The DNA here is from genome assembly GCA_052147535.1 of Solirubrobacteraceae bacterium. GTDB lineage: Bacteria > Actinomycetota > Thermoleophilia > Solirubrobacterales > Solirubrobacteraceae > Palsa-465. The sequence continues at coordinate 17,760 of JBKQKK010000277.1, forward strand.
CGGGGCGGCCTCGGGGTACTTCGACGCTGACGCCAGATCGTGACGTTCAGGCGCCGCCATGGCCTGCGCGATCCGTTCGTCTCGGTCGGACACCTCACACCAAGGTCGCCTTGACGCCAGCGATGAGACCTCGCCTTGTGACGTTGGGCCGCAGCACGCCCGCAACCGCCAGGCCAAGACCGCGGAACAGCTCGGTCCAGGCTTGGTCAGGATCGTCCGTCGGCTCCCAGTGAACTACGATGCTGCATCCCATTCCTCCGGCCAAACCGTCGAGGAAGTCGTCGAGATCCTCGGTATAAACCCCGCTGCTCAGCGTCACGCCGAGGCGAAAGCGTCGCAGATCGTCCTCGCCCCAGCCAAGCGGCACGAGCTTCAGGAATTTCCGGCCTTCCCAGCTCATGGCGACGCGCACAGCCGTGCGCGTCGGACAGCCGAGACTCGAGCCAGCGCCTTCGATTCCCAATGCGCCCATCCGCGCTTCCGCCAGCACGCGGAGTGCATGTCCAAGTGTCATGCCGATGTCTTCCGCGATAACGTGGCTCGAACCCAGTCGCGTGGCGTTGAAGCGGACCGATCCGCACAGGCTGGCGCTGCGGCTGAGTTCTCCGAGGAGCTCAGCCAGGCCTGATGAGTTCGGGGCGGTGGGAGCCACGATGTCGACGTCCAGAGGACCTTCGCCCAGGCTGATCGCCACCTCGCATCGGCTCTCAGCCGTCGTCCGCAGTACGACCGCTGTCTCGGCCTCGCACCGAACGATTTCGACGCCGTAGCGCGCGCCAGTGGTCAGCGACCGGTCGGGGCTCTGCGCTGCTGCGCGCGCGCGCAGCATGGTCGAAGCGTCGCGAAGCGCCAGGCCAACACCGCGAAAGACCGCTTCCCAGGTGTGATGGGCATCCTCGACGCCACCGAGCTGCACGGTGATCGACATCTCCGCCCCAGCGGCGAGACCGTCGAGCAACTCAATCAACGGCCGGCCAGATGCGAGCCGCTCCACGCGAAGCCCGAGGAACCAGTCGAGATCGGTGCCGCGAGCGAAGATGCGGCACCCGGCGTCGCTGCCGCGGCGGACTGCGATCTCCGCGCTCCCGTCGTCGATCAGGCCGAATGCGGTCGCTTCCCCGTCCGGATCGATGAGGCCCGAGACGCGACGCCCGATCTCGTAGCCCAACCACCGCCAATCGTTGGACTGCCAGCGAACATCGACTGAACACCCGCTGCGCCAGGCGATGTGCTCGATCATGTGGCTGACGAACTCGTTTGGCGTGTCGAGATGCTTGTCGGTGACCGGACCCGGTTGCAGGCGGACGGTTGGCTCGCTGAGGTCACGGTGGGCCGTGTCCACCAGGGTGCTGTGATCAAGCTCGGCGAACTCGGCCGCGCCAGTGCCTACCCCGATCACGCGGCATCCGGCTGCGCGAGCCGATGCGGCGCCAACGAGTGAGTCCTCGATCGCGACACATGCGCTCGGATCCGCTCCGACAGCCGCTGCTGCGGCGAGGTACATGTCAGGGGCGGGCTTACTCGGGAGACCGAGATCATTGCCTATCACGATCTCGGTCAAGCCATCGAGCGCGGCGCGGCGCACGAGATCCCGTACGTGGGCCGTCGGGTTGTTTGAGACCACGGCGAGCGAGACGCCCCGCTCCTGGGCAGCTGCGATCAGCTCCACAATGCCCTCGTGCACTCGGGGCTCCATGCGCAATCGCGCCTGCTCAAGCGCGTGGGTTAAGCTCTCCACGAGTCCCGCGCTGGCCGTGACGTCGGCGATCTCAAGCCAATGACTCCAGCTCTCCGGGATCGGATAGGCGAACGCTCTGCGAATGTCCGCTGGTGCTAGTTTGTGGAAGGTTTCGAAGTGCTGGCTGAGGAGTTCGTTAACGCGCTCGTACTCCAAGCCCAACGTATCAAGGACAACGCCGTCGAGGTCAAACAGCAGCGCTCTGCTACCTGGGGGCACCCGGATACGATCGGCAAGGACCATACAGTGGAAGCCTATCTTGGACCCGCCGTTGGCCGCCGTACGGGCCACGCGTGAAGCAGGCCGCGGCTCATCCGATGCCAGCGATCTTCATCAGCCACAGCACTGCAGACGCGGGCGCCGTGCT
>JBKQKK010000278.1:0-3776 GCA_052147535.1 Solirubrobacteraceae bacterium
TCGCGCATCAAGGAGAAAACCGTTCAAATCGATGATCCATGTCATCGGGTGTTGCATCAGTATCGCCTCGCGGGTGAGCTCCGGCTCGTAGATCCCGAGTCCAAGCGTCTTGTTGATCATCGCTGCCTTGTTCGCCATCGTCGTCTTCACCACACCAATGCGCTCAGCGAGCTGATCTGCGGTGAGGTGCGGGGTCTGCGTCCGATCAAAGAGGAAATTGAGCTGCCCGATGGCATAGATGCAGCCCGCTGCCCAGATTCGCGTGTCGCCACGCTGCAGCGGTGATGGTCGCTTGCGGGCGAGACGGCCGATCAGCACCCGGCACAGTCGGCCATATTCGCCATCGAGATTCTCGTCGCAGATCGCATCGCTGTGAGCGATGATCTCACCGGCTCGCGGCCGCACCGCCATCGGGATCTTCAAGGCTGTGAGAGCGAGCGTAGTCAATGGGCACATGAGGAGATGATGTCCCTGCGGCCGGACAGATGATGGGTTTGTCGAGCGGACGGCCCCTGACGCGAGCGGCGACTCTGACCTGCACCACGGCGACGAAGAAGGCGCCACCACTCCGCCACAGCGATGTGCGCTCGGCCTCCAGGAACCAGCGCTCCTCTCGCCACATGCGGGCCAGGCATGTTCTGGCGCGCGGTCGCCTCGCCAAAGACTTCCCCTTTGCATGCAAGGCAGCAGTTCCAACGTGACACAGAGGGGCACTTCTCCCATCGCATAACGAGGTCCTCTCGATGCACAATTGCGCGCTCCAGCTGGGGACAAGCTGCGCGAACCGGGGCACGCGTTGCTTGGCCGCCACTCTTCGCACTGAGCGAAAGCGGTTTCTCGCCCTATGTGGACGGTGTTGCGGTTAGGGCTCGTGAAACAACAACTGCGAATCAGGCGGACCGAAACCCCAGCGCTCCGCTGGGTCTGGGTCCTGGTCCTGAGATGCCGCACTAATTGATTAGCGAGCCCTTAGCCCGGAATGGCTTATCCATTTGAGTCAGGTAGTCTTGGGCGGTGCCGGCGGCTGGCCGAGACTAGCCGGGCTCATACGCGGAGCTGCTGTCGTGGTTCCCTGACGAGCTCGCGTGTCTGGACTACCTGGAGTGGCTGCGCTGGCCGGACGGGGTGCGCTGTCCCCGGTGTGCGGGGCGGGATGGCTGGCGGCTTGATGGTGGCGGGTGGGAGTGCGCTGTGTGCGGGCGCCAGGCGTCGGTCACTGCGGGGACGATCTTCCATCGCACCCGGACGCCGCTTCGGTTGTGGTTTGAGGCTGGCTGGCAGATGACAAGCCAGAAGCACGGGGTCCCGGCGTTGGGGGTGCAGCGCTCGCTCGGGCTGGGCTCCTATCAGACCGCGTGGGCGATGCTGCAGCGCTATCGGGTGGCGATGGTTCGTCCCGGTCGTGACCGGCTTGCCGGTCATGTCGAGGTCGACGAGGGGTACGTCGGGGGCGTGGAGAGCAGCGCCCAGGGGCGTAAGACCGAGACCAAAGCGATCGTCGCGATCGCCGTTGAGATCAAGCATCCCAAGGGATTCGGGCGGATCCGGCTCAAGCACGTCCCGGACGTCACCGCGGAGAGTCTGCTGTCGTTCGTCGACGAGGCGGTCGAGCCGGGCGCGACCGTCCACACCGACGGATGGCAGGCGTACTGGAACCTGCCCGAGCGCGGCTTCGAGCACGAGCGGACGATCATGCGTCAGCAGAACGATCCCGCACACATCGTCATGCCCGGCGTGCACCGCGTCGCGAGCCTGCTCCAGCGCTGGCTGCTTGGTACCCACCAGGGCCGCATCAGCCACGAGCACCTCGACGCCTACCTCAACGAGTTCACCTTCCGCTTCAACCGACGCAACTCCAGGCGCCGCGGCCTGCTCTTCTACCGCCTACTCGAGCAGGCAATCGCGGCCGAACCGGTCACCTACCGCAGCCTCGTAGTCAACCCGAACGCCACCGGCCGCCGATCTCCACGTCCGTCCAGACCTGGTCGGGTAGCCCCGGTCCCAGCCGTCCATCGCCCCTGGCGCGGAAACGTCGAAAGTACTGGGCTCCCTGACTCAAATGGATAAGCCTTAGCCCCAATACCGTTTCCTTAAGAGGCTAGGACCGTGATTGCGTCGCTGGGCGGCTTGGCTGGTTTGGGCCAGTTGCGGTGCTCGGGGCGTTTGACGCCCCAGCTGGACATCTTGCGTTTGATGACGCGTGGGTTGGCTCGGAGTCGGCGTTCTCCGAGCGTCTCGGCGAGGATCTCGGTGATCGCGTGCTCATTGGCTGTGGCGATCGTCTGGGGGGGAAAATCCCGGCTGGGTGCGGGTACTGCGGCGGGCGGCCCGGAGGCTGCGGGTGAACGATAATCGGTCGGGATCGAGGTCTGCCTGTAGTGCGGCGTCGTGCATCAGCCGTCGGATCGCGTAGTGCGTGCAGAGGTATCCGTAGGCTTCTTGGTAGACGCCGTCGGGTGCCTTGGAGCGCAGCACGACGCGGGGTCCTCGCTGGTGGACCTTGAGTTCGTCGAGCGCGTTCTCGATCTCCCAGCGCTCGTGGTAGAGCACGCCGAGCTCGGCGCCGGGCGCCTGTTCTGGCTCAAGGATCGTGCATAGTAGGCGGTAGCGCTGCTCAGGGTCGCTGAGGCCGTCAGCGAGCTGGTATTCGACAACGCGCACCTGCTGACCGTCGCGCTGGTCGCGCCGATCGTTCTGGTTGGCGTAGACGCGCGTCAAATACGAGCCGTCCGCAAGCTGTTGCTCGCGCGGTAGGACCATGTTCGCCTTCACCCGCCAGAGCAGCGCCGCCCCGGTCTTGCGGGCGTTCTGCCAGCGCTGAAAGCTGTAGAAGCCGCGATCGGCAAGACACAACACCCCGGTGCTCAACCCCCCGAGCAGCTCGTCGGCCAACTCGTTCTCAGAGCTGCTCAAGGGACCCATCGCCGCCGCGCAGATCGCATGCGTACCGGTCTCCGAGAGCGCAACCAGCCGCAACTGCGGGAATGCACCCACGCCCTGGCCGCGACCCGTCCCCGGCCGTCCGAACTCCTCCTCGTTCGCCGGCGTGTCCGCAACATCCAGGCACGTCCCGTCCAAGCTCATCAGCCGCCACTCGCGGTAGAACGCCCCGCGGGTCGCCTCGCTCGCCAACGGCCCCGCGACCGCCTCAAACAGCAGCCGCAGCGGCTCGCGCCCAAGCCGCGAGCGCGCCTTGAAGATCGACCCCTTCGCCGGCACCTCCCACACCTGCCGCCAACCCGACGCCCACGAGAGCCCCTCCACCAACGCCCTCATCACCTCCTCATACGAAGCGTCCGCGAACAACGCCATCGCCAGCACGTAGTACACGACAACACGCGCCGGCAGAAGCCGATGACGCTGCTCCACACGCCCCGCCTCACCCACCACCCGATCCACCAACTCCGGCGGGAACACCCGCGTCAGAACACCGATCGAGATGTGATCCGAAAGCCGCTGATCAGTCTCCGGCTTGACCCAACCAGACCGAGGCACGCCGTAACCATAACTCGTCCTCCGGACGCTAAGGAAACGGTATTGGGCGTAGCCGACGTGCTCAGACATGCTGCCGATCGTTCCAGAACTCTCGGACATCACGCCTTCGCGACGGACGGGTTTCGGCACGGGTTTTGGCACGGTTGGGAGTGTTCCAGCGGGGGTGTGCCGAATACGGTGGCGGATTCTGGGGATCGGCGCACCACCTGAACATCCGGGCAGGTCTGCGTGGGCTGTCTGGCGAATGAAGGGCCGGAACAATGATGCGGTTTGGGCTCTCT
>JBKQKK010000279.1:0-10364 GCA_052147535.1 Solirubrobacteraceae bacterium
TGTGAGTGAGATGAACGTGATCAGCGGCCCCGCCGGCCGCGCTCAGGGAGGAGGTAGCGAGCCGCGTGTGAGAGCCGCGCGCGCCGGTCCGCTGTCCCCGATCACCGTGCTGGTCGGCGCTTCGCTGTAGCGCCCATTCCTACAGCGGTGGCTCGCCGCCAAACTCGGCGCGCACGCGAACCTCCGGATCCTGATGCCCGGCGACCTCGCGCTGCTGCTAGGCGCGGCGCCTGGTCGCGCACGCACGCCGGAAACGCTGTACCTAGAAGACAGGTGCTTTCCAGAGGCGATTGAAACGGAGGACGGTGTCGCGACCACCCAGATCAGCGAACTCGGCCGCGCGCAGCGTGGCGCGAGGCCCGTGGCGGCGGTCTCGGACCGCGCGGCCGCAACGACGGTGGAGCCGGTTCCACGGATCGCGCTGACGCAGCAGGAGGCGTGCGCCTCGCTCGGCTGCAGCGAGGAGTTGTTCGCACGTTCGCCCGTACCTCCGGGTTGTGCGCCGGGGCCGTAAGCGGCTCTTCCCGGTGGCCGAGCTCCGGCGGGCGGTCGACGAGATTGCCGAGAACGTGTTCTGAGCTCGGGTTGACTCGACACGGTCGGCGTGTAGCTTGCTCCGACGTGACGACCACGAGGATCTCGGAGCGGAAGCCGATCCCGCGGGACGGCGGGGGAGGGGCAGCGGGCGCCCGGGTCGGCATCATTCAAGGTCGGTAATGAGCATCGAGGAGCGTCACGCAAAGGACTGCGCGAGCGAACGCTGGAAGCGCTGCAACTGCGTCGCGCACTACCGAGGCGAAGTCCGTGACGCCCGCGGTCGCAAGGTTCGCTCCGCCTGGTCGACGAGCCGCGCCAGGTCGACGACGTCGACTTCGACGCCGGGCTCGTTTGTGTTCGTCGCGGGTCGTGGATGGGACGACCTCGAGGGCGAGATCGAGCCGAAGACGTTCGCCGGTGCCTGCGACATCCCGATGGTGGGCGAGCTACGCCGGATCTGCCGGGCGCACAAGCTCCGACCGGCCGGCACGGTAGCCAACTGTTGCTCGGCCGTACTCCGGTGGACCCGTTCTACCCGTCGACGGTCCGCTTGCGGGCGTTGAAGGCGCGGGGGGTGGAAGCTGGTGCCCAATCCCAACCCTGGGCCCCCGCAGAAGATCTGGATCAAGGACGGGCAGTAGGCAAGCAACCCACGGCTGGCAGAAGGGGTACGACACGAGATCGCCGGCGGCGGGATCGCGCTGCAGCTCGGCTTTGCATGGCACGATGTTACCCCGCGTCTGGCCACAACGCCACTCGAGAGGTCCTTGGACCGGGCCCGCGCACCAGTCAAATCTCGCCCCGAAACCTGGGGGCAAACCTGGGGCATTTTGGGGGCAGCATGACGGTTTCAGGCTGCCCCCAGTTGCCCCCAGCGGGTGAAATCGGTGCGGGCCCTGCCGTTCGCCAACAGCAGGAGCTGGACAGCTTCGCTGGCAACTCGTGTCGACATGCTTGGCCGTCCGAAGCCCGGGCGTGCGCGCCACGTCCGACTCTACAGCGTGTTGAAGTAGCTCTACAGCGTGTTGAAGCAGCCGTAGACGACGAACAGCGGGTTGGGTACGGTCTTCCCGTGCGCGTCGCGCATCGTCGGTCCGCCGATGAACGCCGGGGGCGACTGCGCCTTGTAGCAGCCGTTGTACTGCACGCTGATGTCGTATTCGACCGCCGACAGCTGGTAGGGGACCGAGCCGGGCTGGGGGAGGTAGACGTTGAGCGTGCATTGCCAGTCGCCGGGTCCCTCGGGCTTGGCCCCGCGGCGGTTGCAGTTGGGCAGGATCGTGAAGCCGGCGCCGGCGGGCACCCGCCGGCCGATGAGCTGCTGTTGCAGGAGCGTGATGTTGTTGAACTCCGGGGTGATAGCGGCGCGGAGCCGTGCCGCGGTGATCCCGACAGGCCCGAGGTTGCCTGCGAGCGCGAGCAGCGTCATGAGCGCGGCGCCGATCACGACGACCCGCACCGCCACGAGCCAGCCGGGCACGCGCGCTGCCGCGGTGTTGAGGAAGTCCCGGCGCCGCAGGATCGCCCACGATGCGCCGAGGCACGCGACGATCCAGATGATGCTGACGAGACTTGAGATGACCAGCGGGCCGTAGAAGCGGTGGGTCACGAACAGGCCGTGCCAGCCGTCGAACGCCGAGGCGGGCAGGAGCATGTGCATCCAGACGCCCTTGCCGACGAGATCGAGCAGCTGCGTGACGAGCGCGACGAGGAGCGGGCCGAGCACGCCGACGATCCCGTTGCGCGTGGCGATCGAGAACAGCACCGCAAGGCTCGTGTACGCGAGCAGTGGCAGCAGGCACACCAGCCAGCTGACGAGCACGAGCGCGAGCGTCCGGCCCGACGACAGCGTCAGGCCGCTGAGATCGAGTAGCGGCTGATCGCCCACGAGCAGCAGTCCGGCAACGATGCTCGAGAGCGCGGTCAGCGCGAGCAGGGTTGCCGCGGCGCTCGTCGCCGCGAGCACCTTTCCGGCGAACAGCTCCTCGCGGGCGACCGAGCGGGTGAGGATCGTCTTCCATGTGCCATGCCGGTCCTCGGAGGAGAACAGGTCGCCGGCGAGGATCCCTGCCATCAGTGGGAACCCCCAGTTCGCCGCGAAGCCGAGCACGACGAGCGCGATCGCGAATCCGGAGGAGTGCACCCAGAAGCCGAACAGCGTGTCGCCGGGGCTGCCGCTCTGGATCCTGAGCACCCCGGCGAAGGCGAACGGCCCGAGCACGCAGATGACCGCGAGCAGACGCGTCGCCAGCTGCGCGGTGAGCTTCTGCAGCTCCGCCTGGTAGACGCCCCCCATCCCGGCGCCCGTCGGCACCGCATCCGGCGCCGCCACCGGCGGCCTGTCTGCCAGCGATGCGTCGGCCGCCGTCACGGCCGTGCCAGCACTCGCTCAGCGAGTTCGTGCGGCGCGAGCTGATCGACCTGCTCGTTGCCGGTGAGCGCGAAGAACATGCTCTCGAGCGGGCTGACGAGCAGCTCGAGCCGCCGGACCGACACGCGCGCATCGCCGAGCGTAAGCACGAACGAATCGAGGCATCCCTCGTCGACCGTCACCCCGAGATCACCACGCGGCGAGCGCTCGGCGTGGACGCCTGGCGTCTCGGCGGCGATCTCAAGCGCTCGCTCGTCGTCGCTCGTCATCAGTCCGTAGGCCGACGACGGGGCATCTGCGACGAGCTGCGCGGCACTGCCGTTCCACGCGACCCGCCCGTTCCGCATGAAGGTGAAGGCGTCGCAGACCGTCTCGAGCTCGCCGATCTGGTGGCTGCTGAGCAGCACCGCGACGCCGTCGGCGGCGAGTTCGCGCACAAGCGTGGCGACGGTGCGAGCGCCCGACGGATCGAGCCCGCTCGTGGGCTCGTCGAGCAGCAGCAAGCGAGGCGAGCGCAGGAGCGCCGCGGCAATCCCCAGCCGCTGTCGCATGCCCGTCGAGTAGCCGCTAACGCGGTCGCCCCCACGGTGGGCGAGGTCGACGCGCGCCAGCGCCTCGTCGACCGGCGGGCCCGCAGGCCCGCCGTCCAGCTTGCGCAGCAACTCGAGGTTCGCGCGGCCCGAGAGGTACGGATAGAACGTCGGCTCCTCGACGAACCCCGCCACCCCTTCGAGCGGCGCCGGCGTATCGAGGTCGAAGGGGCGGCCGAGCAACGCGATCGAGCCCGCGTCTGGTCGGACGAGCCCGAACAGCATCCGCAGCAGAGTCGTTTTGCCGGCACCGTTGGGGCCGAGCAGGCCGCGCACCTCGCCCGCGTCCAGCTCGAGCTCGAGCCCGTCGACCGCGACGGTTGTCTCGAAGCGCTTGACCAGCCCCTTGACACGCACCGCGGTCACGCCACGCAATATACGGACGCTGCGATCCGATTCGTGACCGAATTGTTATGCACCGTTGGCCGCTGCTCTCGTCAACGACTCGTTAACAACTTGCCGCAAGGCCCTGACGTGGGCGCGCAGGCAGACTGCAAGACTCGCCAGATCGCGCACGGCGATCATCGCATCCGGGGATGATTCGCAGAACGGTGTCGACCACATCGACGGTCACCGGAAAGTGCTGTCGATTGTCGCCCCGTACTCGAGGCGGGCGTCGACCCTAGATCAACGTCGTGCGGACGAGCGTCTGAGCATCCACCCGCATCACAAGAGGGATACGGCGTGGTAACAACGCCGGTCGGCGACAGGCGTAGGTTACGCACAACATAAGAATCCACGCAGCAGTAAGGATGCCCAGACGTGCCGGCCGGCCTCGTCGGGCCGAGCGCGCCTTACCAGACGCATCGGTCGCCAACGACCGTCAAATAGCTGCGCCCGTCCCGTCCGCTTGCGGAAGTCGGGCGCCTGTCACCTGTCACTTTAGGAGGTGGACGTAATGCGCAGTTTGTTCCACAAGAGACAGCGCGTGCGCCGGCGGGGACGCCTGACGCTCGCCGCCGGCCTCACCACGTGCATCGCGACCGTTGGCGTCGCGGCAGCGGGGGTCGGTGGCTGGGACCCGTTCGGCAACGCGCAGGTCGACGGCCAGACCGTCAACGGCGCGATCCTGCTGCCCACTAACCAGTGGATCTCCCCGTTCGGGACCCGGACGATCCTCGTCGACGGTTCTCAGACCCTGCCGTCAGGCGCCACCGCGCTCAATGGACGGCTTGTGTCAAGCACGCTCAGTCCCGATGGCGCGTACATGGCGGCACTGAGCTGGAATGACTTCACCGGCTTCCTGACGATCATCGACGTCAACACCGGCCAGATCGTGCAGCAGGTCGGGACCGGATCCAGAACCGATCCGTATCTCGGTGACGGCACGGTCGCCGCGGACGGACCGTTGTACTCGGCTGACGGCACGACCCTGTGGGTCCCGCAGACCAAGGACATCGTCCGCTTCACGGTCGATCCCAGCACCGGCATGGTCTCCTCGCCTGATGTGATCGCGCTCCCGACCGCCAGCCTTCCCAACAACCAGAGCTCGGCCGCCGAGCCCTCGGGCATGGCGCTGTCGAGTGACGGCAGCCTGCTGTACGTCGCGTTCAACGGCGCGAACACGCTCGGCGTCATCAACACGTCGACGAACGCGCTCGTCGGGCAGATCCCGGTCGGCAACGCGCCGCGCCAGGTCGTCCTGGACGGCGATACCGCCTACGTCTCCAACGAGGGCGGTCGTCCCGCGCAGCCCGGGGAGTTCACGAACCTCTCCAATGGCACGCCGATCGTCGCAAGCCCGGTGACGGGCGGTGCGATCACGGGGACGGTGTCCGTTGTCAGCCTGACGCCCGGAGCGAGCACACCGGGGCAGGAGACGCAGGAGATCCCGGTCGGCCTCGAGCCGACCGCGCTCTACCTGCACGAATCGGCGCTGTTCGTAGCCAACTCAAATGACGACACATTCTCGGTGATCGACACCACCAACAACCGCGTGACGCAGACGGTGGACAACAACCCGGTCCCCGGTGCGGATGTCGGCAGCTATGCGAACGCGATCACGATGCCCGACGCAAGGCACCTGCTCGTCAGCATCGGACGCGACAACGCCATCGCCGTCTACCACTACGGCGGCCTTTACCGGCCGATCCGGTTCGAGGGTCTCATCCCGACCGACTGGTATCCGGTGGCGGTGCAGGCCGACCCGGCCCTGGGGGGCCAGATCGTCGTGACCAACGACAAGGGCATCGGCGCCCGTGGACCGGAGTCGACGATCAACAAATCCGCCGGCGGCGCCGCTCCGACCTCGCCGGCCGCTGGGGCGGTAACCGGCCACAACACGTATGACGACACAGGCAGCGTGACGACGTTCGCGATGCCGTCGCGGTCGCAGCTCGGCGGCCTTACGCGGACCGTCTTCGCCGACAATGCGTGGGACCGTATCCCGCCGATCAACAGCGGCGCTGAGGACACGGCTCCGGAAGTGATCCCGGCGCGCCTCGGTCTCCCCTCGACGATCAAGCATGTAGTCGTGATCGTCCGTGAGAACCGCACGTATGACCAGATCCTCGGGGACCTAACCGATGCCAACGGCAACCCCGTCGGTAACGGCGACCCGTCGCTCGCGCAGTTCGGCGCGCCGATCACGCCCAACGAGCACGCGCTCGCGCTCCGCTTCGGCGACCTCGACAACTTCTATGACGAGGGCACCCTGTCGGCGGACGGTCACAACTGGATCGTGCAGGCAGAGGCGAACGACTACGTCGAGAAGGAGTTCGGCGCGTTCTACCGCTCCTATCCATCCCAGGGTGGCGACGCCTTGGCCTACCAGCGTGACGGGTTCCTGTGGGACGCGGCCGAGAAGGCGGGCCTGAGCGTTCAAGACTTCGGCGAGTACGCGTTCAGCCCGTACAGCCTGCCGGCGGGCGCGCCGAACTGGGACGCTTTCTACAAGGCATCCCAGATCCTGGAGGCGGGCGGCTCGTTCAGCTCGCTGCCGACCGGAACGGTTCCGTGCTCACTGGCGCCGAGCCTCACGCCGCCGGCGTGCTACACGAGCACCACGTCGGATGTCCCGTCGCTGGAGAAGATCCTCGTTCCGTCGTTCCCCAACTTCCAGCTGGATATCCCGGACCAGTTCAGGGTCGACACGTGGCTGCCCATCTTCCAGCAGGACGAGATGACGGGGCAGATGCCCAATCTGACGTTCATGTGGCTGATGAGCGACCACACCGGCGCTCCGGGCCCGTACCCGATCGCTCAAGTGGCGGACAACGACCTCGCGCTCGGGCGGGTCGTGGATGCGATCTCGCACAGCAAGTTCTGGGAGAGCACGGCGATCTTCATCCTCGAGGACGACACGCAGAACGGCGTCGACCACGTCGACGGACATCGCGGACCGGTGTTCGTCATCAGCCCGTATTCGAAGCCGGGCGTCGATGACCAGTACTACACGCAGCTCAACATGGTGCGGACGGTCGAGCAGATCCTCGGGATTCAGCCGATGAACCAGGAAGACGGGTCAGCGGCCCCGATGTACGCGGCGTTCACGGACTGGCCGAGCAAGCAGGCGTTCGACCCGTTCACGGCCCTGCCCAGCAACATCCAGCTGGACTGCGGCACGGCGGAGAACACGCCGACGGCGGGTACTCCGAATCCGTGCAGCACCACGGCGACCGAGTCGCCCGCGATCCGGCGGGCGGTCCAGCCGCCTCCGGCGGCCGAGCGCGCCGTCGTGCAGGCCTGGGCTGCATGGCTCAATGCGCAGGAGCGCAGCGGCCACTTCTCGGGTCCGGACCGCGTCAACGCGCAGCAGCTCAACCGGTACGACTGGTACACGGCACACGGCTGGCGTGAGGCCTATCCGAGCGACGCGAAGATCTACCTGCCCAGCCAGGTGCCCAACTGGAGGGTGCCCGCGGCGATGCTCCCATAGCGCAGCAGTAACTCCGATGATGGTCTGCGGCCGCGCCACTGATGGCGCGGCCGCTGTGCGTTCGAAGGTCGAGACGGCGGCGTGAAGGGAGCGCGGCGCCGCTCCCGCGAGTGATCTCGGCTCCGATATCCCGCGTAGGCGTGCGGTCCACGGCGCCGTCGCGGTCGTCGATCTCGCATAGCTGCGCCGCTGGTGATCCGACATGTGGGGCGGTTCCGCTCGGTACCGCGTTCCTGGGCGCCGTGTTGAGCGCCGCCTACCTCGCCCGCCCTGATCTGTCTGGGGTCCGCCCGCGACCGCGCCGGCTCGGCGGACCATCTGACTTTGGTGCGGTAACGGTCGCGCGCGAGCTCGACGCGCACGCGCTTCTGGATTCGGCGCGCCCAGCGTCCCCGCCCGAATGGACCTCGTGCTGGTCCTATCGGGCGCCTGCGCGAGCTCACGCGTGGGGCTCGGCCGAGCGTTGTGTCGACCGGGCCGTTACCGCCAACCAGCTGTAAGTCGTCGAGGATGAGCTCCGGTCATACAGTCGCGGCCCGAGTTGGCCCGGTGAGTGTGGCCGGGCCGTGAGCGTTGAGGGCGGACGTGCGCCCGCATCAGCACGGCGCAGGGGGCGGGGCTCGCGTTCTACTGCTCTGTTGGGTCCGCGAACGCGAACTCGCGGAAGAGGCCGATGACGATGAATACGGTTTGCTCTGCGATGTCGACGGCATTCTTGGCGATGCGCTCCAGGGCGCGGGCCACGAGGATCATGAACATCGCCGACTCGCGCGCTTGGACGTCGTCACCGATCTCGACGGCGCGGTTGAAGATCTCGCGGTTCAGCCGGCCTATGCCGGCGTCCGCTGCGGCGAGGTGCTGGGCGAGTGAGACGTTGCGTGTCGTGAACGCCTCTCTGGCATCGGTGAGTTGGTGGCGTGCGAGCTTCGCCATTCGTTCGATCGCGTCGAGCATGGCCGTGTCGTTGGTCGCCTGCTCGCCGGACAGTGGCACGAGTTTGGCGATGTTGACGCACTGATCACCCATCCGCTCGACGCAGCGGATCATGTGCAGGAGCGCGGCGAGGAGCCGCAGGTCTCCGGCGACGGGCGCTTGCCGGGCGAGCAGCGACAGCACGCCCTGGTGGATCTCGAGGTAGCGTCCATCGATGCGGTCATCGTCGGCAACGACGGTCTCGGCGAGCGCGATGTCGTGGCTGCGGAGCGAGTCGAGCGCGCGGTCGAGCTGCCCGACGACGAGATCGATCCCGTCGAGTGTCTGGCTTTCGAGTTCCTTGAGGTCTTCGCGGAACTGGTGGCGAGTCTCGTACATTGCGCCAACAGTAACGTGCGCAGCTCGCGGAGCAGAGGGCTGCGCGCCGTCGGACGCATGCTTTGCTGATCTAAATCCGACGCGCCGGGCTTTCGCTGTGCGACGGTTGCAAGCGCGGCTAAGCTAAACGCTTGCTGGGGATCGTGCTCGACGCAGTTTTGCAAGCAGGGACCGTCATCGACGGTCCCTGTTGCAGCCGCCTGATTCGGTAGCCACGGCCGCCGGATCCGGATGATCGCGTTCGACGGCGAGCACTCAAGGAGCGCGCCCATCAGGCGCGCCGCGTCCTGCCGGAATCGCTTCCGGCCGATCGAGGGCGATCTGCGGCTCGACGCTCGGGGGCGACACGATGCGTGCGCTGAGCTGTACCTTCACGCCGAGCGGCTTGCGGTTCGTGCCGTTCCCGGACGACTGCGCGATCACCGTCGCTGGACACCGCGTCTTCCTCAGGGCTGTGATCGTCGAGGATCGGATCGGGCAGGTCGTCGCTGAGATCGTCCGCGACGTTCGTTCGCGCGGTCGCATTCGCCATCACGCGGACGGTTCGGGCCACCGCCCGTCGCAGTTCAGACCCCCTGCTGGTTCGTAGGCCGTATTAGCCTATTAGTTGTCTTGCTAAGTTAGACTGCTAATATGGCGGTGTGGATCTGACGCTGAGTCGCAAGCTGCACAAGCTCACCGTCCGGCTCGACCGAGCCGCTGACGTCCGCCTGCGCACGGACGCCGGCGTTTCCTACCCGCGTTTTCTTGCGCTCTACATGGTCGGTTCAGCAGGGGCGGACACTCAACGTGCCCTGGCCGAACGGCTCGGCGTCAGCGAGCCGTCAGTCAGCCGGATGGTACGGGTACTCGCGGAGAACAAGTGGCTGGAGGTCGTGCCCGATCCGGACGGCAAACTCAACTGTCGCCGACGGCGAAGAATGGGAGGCAGAGTACCGACGGATTGCGCCGCATCCCGATGGCTTCGCCGACCTGATCGCCCGGGCAGCGGCGATGGTGGGCGCGATTGAAGACTGGTCGCCCGAGGAGCTTCGCGCGATTCGGGCGCCCACCCTCATCCTGATCGGCGACAAGGACTTCATCAGCATCGATCAGGCAGTCAAGACGATCGACCTCATCCCCCATGCGCAACTCGCGATCCTCTCGGACGCGACGCACATGGAAGTGACCCATCGCGCTCACCAGGTGCTCGCGATGATCACTCCGTTCCTCGACGCGTAACCCTGAAGCGCAGAACCGCCGCCGCACGCCCGCCAGCCACCTCCGGCGAGTCCGTGTGGGCTGACTCAGGCTCCGTGGGCACGGCCGCGGCGTCAAACGTTGAGGAGCGGAGCCCCGCGATCCCGTTCGCGTTCTCGCCTGCCCGTAGCTCGCGATTGCAAAGGCGACAACGCGCTCGTCCGGATGGAACCCAACCCGTGCCGAATGCCACGATCAGGCTCGATGGCGATCTGATCCACAACGGAACGCCGACCAACTCCGCGACACGCGTGCGGATCGCATCGCGCGTCGCGCTCGTCCACCCGGGAGCCCCGGGCAAGCTCGCCGCTGAACCCGCGCCTACGATCAGCGGGAGACCCGTTGATCAGGCGGCGTCAACCTCGCCCGGGTATTGGGGCGGCGCATCGCCGACCGCCGCCAGCACGAGCGGGTAAGGCCGGCCGTCATCGGCTCGGAT
>JBKQKK010000280.1:0-4883 GCA_052147535.1 Solirubrobacteraceae bacterium
TTGGGTCGCTGACAAGATCGCCGCCCGGGAGATCGCGCAACTGCCGCGGGCGGCGTTCTCGGTCACCGGCCGGCAGATCCTCGGCTGGATCGGGTTCTACGGCTACGCGATCTCGGACTGGCCGCCGGCACGTCGCTCGCTCACCACAAGCCCGCCCCACGGCACATCCAGCGATACACGGGAGGGCCCAACCGACCGCAGGTTGCGGTGGGGGGGCGCCAGGCTCGGGTCCCACGCGCGGGCGGGCGTATGGAAAGGCCCGACGCCCACAGGCGTGTCGCGTGCGTCACCATGAACTCTTCGGGGAATCCCGCTCCCTGGGGAGCCCCGCTCCCTGGGCAGCCGGCTCCGGCCCGGGCCGAGCAGCGCTAGGTGTCCGCTGCTCTTCTCTCTTCATGTGGTTGACAGCTTGGTGGATCGACGCCGAGGATTTCGTTAACGGCGGCCGACATTCCGTAGCCTGAGCGTGCTGTTTCTCAGGCTGCGGTTCTGAATTGGGCGACGAGGCGGCTGAGCTCTTCGGCGTCGCCTGACAGCTGTTGTGCGGAGGCCGCGATCTCCTGTGCGGAGGCGGAGGTCTGCTCGGTCGATGCGGAGACCTCTTCGGTGGACGCGGAGGACTGTTCGGCGACCGCGGCGACCTCGGCGACGCTCTGTTGCATGCCTGCGGCGCTTGCTGCGATCTGTTGCGAGGCGGCGGCGATCTGCTCGATCTGTGCCGTCATGTCATCGACCGATGACTCGATCCGCTGGAACGCCTCGCGGGTCCTCTGCACGACGGCGGCGCCGTCGTGTGTGCGTTTCGCGCCGTCGGCCACGACGTTGACGGCGTTGGTTGTGTCGTTCTGGATCGCGGTGATCAGGACCGAGATCTCGTGCGCGGATTGTTGGGACTGCTCGGCCAGCTTTCTGACCTCCTCGGCCACGACTGCAAACCCGCGGCCCTGTTCTCCGGCGCGGGCGGCCTCGATCGCTGCGTTCAGCGCGAGCAGGTTTGTCTGTTCGGCGATCGCGGTGATCGTCGCGAGGATCGCGTCGATTTGGTCGGACTTGGCAGCCAGTTCGCGGATCGCGTTGCTCACGGCCTGGCTTGACTGGGTGACCGAGTTCATCGCCTCGTTGGCCTGTGCTGCTGCGTCCACGCCTTCGTGGGCGACCTTGCTGGTCTCGTGAGCCATCTGCGCCGCCTGGGCGGCGTTCTGCGCGGACTCGCTGACCGCGCGGGCGACGGCCTCAGCCGCGTTGCGGGCAGCCTCGACCATCTGTACCTGTCGCTCGGCGCCCTGGGCGACGTCGCCGACGGCGTGCGCGATCTCTCCAGTTGCCCTCCCGGTCTCCTCAGAGGTCGCCGCCATCTGCTGCGACGCTGCGGACACGGTCTGTGAGGTCTGCCAGATCTGACTGACCATATTCGCGATGTTCGCGCGCATCTCAGCGAAGGCGTGGCCGAGCGCGTCGTGCTCGGACTTGGGCTTGACCTCGACCGCGAGGTTGCCCGCCGCGATCTCACGGGCGGCATGCACCATCTCTCTTAGGTAGCCGACCGAGCTGCGAAACGCGGCGGCCATCCGGCCGATCTCGTCGTCGCTGCGCACCTTCACGTCGACGTCGACGTCGCCGAGGGCGATGCGCTCGGCCGCGCGGGTAACTTCCGCCAAAGGGCGCGTGATCGAGCGCACCAACCAGATAGAGATCAGGACCGCGATCACGATCGCGACAAAGCCAATCACGGCCACCAGGGTGAGCGACTGGCTGACCTGGTGGCTGACCGCGGCGTTGATCGCGCTCGCTTGCGCGCTCAGAGCCTGACCGATGTGATTGAAGTCGGCCTGGGTCTTGTTGGAGATCGCGGTGTTATCAACCGCCATCACATGGACCGCGAGGCTGACCTCGCCAGCGAGCACATCCGCATGTACACGCTGCGTGAAGACGTTATATGCAGCCAGATCGGCCAGGCCGCTCGCCGCGGCGGCGCGGATCGCCGCGCTGGACACCCGCGATCTGACCGTGATCAGGTTCACGCGCGCCTGCTGGTAGCCCTGCGGCACCTGCTGCCACTCCGCAGCCATCTGCTGACGCTGGCCCGGATCGTTGAGCGCCGCCAGCGCAACATACATATTGGACTGATCATCATCGCTCAGCCACCCTTCATACGCATCGCGGTCGGCCTCGAAGACCCTGAACGTCGCCGCGGCCTGCTGGGACTTCGACCGCGCGCTCAGCAGCCCGCTCACGGCCACACCCACGCAGGCCAGCGACAATGCCGCCAGCGCGAGCACCAACACCACCAGCCGCCCTCGGATCCCAAGCCCACCCAACCGGCCGCCCGTCCCGATTCGCCGCCGACGCGACAGATGCACCTTCCCGAACGTCCCGAGGACTGGCTCGCGGATGGCCAAACGGTGTTCACTCATCGTCTCCGTACCTCATGCCGTGGTAGGCGAGCAGGAAGCTGCCGGACCCGACCCTCGGCAGCTCATCCCGGTGCCCGGCTTATCTGGCTGATCGACTGAGCAAATCAAAACTTGAAAACCGCGCCTTCCACAAGTGCCGGGAGCCAACAACGACAACGGCCGACGATGGGTCCCCACATAGCGCTCAACCTCCGAGGTCATTGTCCTACGCGAACACGACGATCTGTACTCGGTCGCGAAGCTCGAGCTTGGCTTTGTCTCGAGCCTGTGGGTCCCCAAATCTAGCGGTGTGCCGAGAGGCCTGAACGAGGTGAGACCGTCCTCATGCGTGACTCCAGATGGTGTCACGCCCTGGCTATGTAACGTGCTCGACCCGCCGAAGCGCGTGGGTCAAGGCAGCCAGGCTCTCGTCCTCCGGGAGGCCCGCCGTCGGCGCGGTCGCGCGTCGAGCGCGAAACTGATCGCGCAGATCAGGAGAGCAAAGATCGCGATTATGGCTACGACCGCAAGGCCGGAAGCGATGACCAGTATGAGCACGGCAAGGAGCAGTCCACCCGTGACGTCGATCGCGAGGATCTGTCTTCTCATAGCGGGAGCCTTCGGTAGATCAGGCGTGGAAGATGTCGCAGCGCCGCGAAGATCCATCGCAGCCGGCCCGGCACCCAGATCGTTCCAGCGCTTCCCGTGAGCGCGCGCACGGTAGCGTCCGCGACGGCCTGCCGTGTCGTGGCAAACGGCGCTGGCGGAAGGCCGCCGTGTTTCGGGTCTTTACGAATCCGGGGCGCACGACGAGCACGCGGATCTCGGTCCCAAGCGTTCGCGTCGGCAAGCGCCTAAGCGAGGGCATCGAGTCCGGCTTTGCTGCCCCATAGATCGCGGCGCCGGCGCGGGGTCTTCCGCGGCTTACGCTTGGAGCACGACCACCGTGCCAGTGTGTTGTGTCCGCATCCGGCCCCCACCTGATCCCGGATCACCTGCCATTCGCCGAGTCGGGGCTACATCGCCCGCACTTCGTCCGGCCGCAAGCGCGAGTCCTTGGTCAGGTAGACGCGCCCGCCAGCGGCTGCGACGAGTTCGTCGCAGCGATTGAGCGCAGCGTCGAACCCAGGCGTAGCGCGCCACGCAGCGAGCGCATCGAGCGGGAACATGTGCGCGCCGTATAGGCCCCCCGGCGTGAACCGACAGGGCGATGGCGACAAACCATGAGAAAGCGTGTCGGATCAGCGTCGATGCGATGCTCATGCTCAATACCCGTTATTTGAACGGCTGGAGGAGGAGGCCGAGACCGGCGTCGATGTCGTGGGCTTGATGCTTGCAGCCGCGCTGGTGGTGACCGCGGTCCAGACGCCGACGTTCATGATGCCCTGGCCGTTTACGTCCCCCGGCTTCTGGTCTCCGACGAACGTGTATAGCGGTGCGCCCTTGTAGGTGACCTGGACCGTCCCGCGCGGGCGCTTGATCGTCGCGAGCGACCCGACGCTGGCGCTCAGCGCAGTGCCCTTTGGTTCGGTCAGTGGATGCCACGCTTGCAGGCACGCGACGCTTGTGCAGATCCACTTCCCGTTCTGCTCGCCACTGAGGTGGTAGAGCGTCCGCGCTTGCGAATCGACCAGAACGGTCGCGCCAAGCGTTGAGTTGTAAGCAGTCTTTACGACTGCGGTCGCACCACGACTCGTCCGCGACCCACCAGCCCCGGCGCTCGACCTCGCCGAACTGCTCGACTTCGTGCTCGAGCTACTCCCACACGCGGCGAGAATAAGCGACGCGGCGACGGCGAGGATGAACTTCGTGATCGGATGCACGGTCGACTCCTGGAAGCGTGGCGGCGTGGTGGGCAGCCGAACCGGGACTACCCGCCCTCCACGTGCGTTCGGGTAGTACGGTTCAGCTGTTCGCTGGATTTCGGATTGAACCAGGCGCTCGACCCGGCGCACCTCCTCGGTGGACGGGGTGTCCTGGCTGGCGAGCACTTCCAGTTGGCCGCGGATCACCGTCAGCGGTGTCCGCAGTTTATGGGAGGCGTCGGCTACGAACGCGCGTTGGCCGAGGAACGCTTCGGCGAGCCGGTCGAGCATGTGGTTGAACGCATCGGCGAGAACGCCGACCTCGTCGTGACGCTCGCTGGGATTCTCCATGCGGGGTCCGAGATCGCCGGCATCGACGCGCGCCGCGACCGCGGCCATCCGTCGTAGGGGCGCTCTGCGATCTCCCGGTTGATCTGACCGCGGAGCTGATCGCCCGTCGCGCGGTAGATGACGACGAACGCCACGGCAGCGGCGATGAGTAGCACGCCCGCGACCAACGCGGTGAGCCTCCACCTCAGGCTGCGGGTCGGCCACCCAAACCACATTGGAGGGCCGCTGCGGCGCGCCGGTTGCTGACAGCGCGCTCATTCGCCGGGATTGCTCGCTGCGAGAACAGTCGTGCCCCGACGGCATCCGATCGACCCGAGATGCGTCCACACGCACC
>JBKQKK010000281.1:0-6681 GCA_052147535.1 Solirubrobacteraceae bacterium
CGAACCGTATCGTCGCCGACCGGACGGCGGCATCCACGATCGCTTTTCCCCGGGGACGCTCGGAAGTAACTCGGTTCACCGGTCTGGAGCGTGTGTCCGGCTGCTGCGAGGCGAGTGGTTTGCCGACGAGGCGCTCGCCCGAGTTGACACCGATTGAGGCCGAGGATCACGATCACTTCGGCAACGACGACGCGTCCGGCGCCGAGGCCGCCGGGCAGCGCGCTGCCGCTGAGAGCGAGCGCTGCAGCGCTTTCGGGCTGACGCCTCAGTTCGTCGCAAAGGGAAAGTCCGCGAAGGACCGCTTGGAAACTCAAAAGGAGGCGTCAGGGAGCGGATCCCGTGGCCTTGAGTTCCGCGCAGAGCGGGGGCGGCGACCAGTCTGTCCGGATGTGTGTGCCACGACCGAAGCAGGTCTCCGAACTAGGGACGGTGTCCTGCTCGAGGATCGCGATGTGGGCCAGCCTAGTCCCTGCTTGCTGCTGAGCTCGATCGCCGCCGCGGCCAGGCCGGCGCCGCCGATCGAGACGTCCTTGTCGGTCGCCTCCAGCGCCGCAGCGGCCTCCTCGGCCACCGACGCCTCGGCGATCCGGGCGTTGCCCTGAACGCTGTCGAGCGTGCGGCTGAAGACGACCTTCGGATCGCGCACCAGACATCGGCGAACGCGGCCCCGAGCTCGTCCTCGCGCATCGACGGATCCGTCTCCCACACCAGCATGGTCTCGTACAGCCTGCGGCCGCACAGATAGCCGCCGAGCTCGCGTACCTGCGCGATGTGAAAACGAAACTGGTCCTCACCCGGGGCCGTCCACCCGAACGCGCCCTCGCGGTCGGCGATGAAGCCGTCCACCGAGACGCCCATCGAGCAGATCAGCATGGCTTCACGCTCAGCGCACCGCAGCGACGAACGGTGGTCAAGCTAGACATCGGGCTCTCCCTCCTTCCACGGGCTGCTCTGACACAGCGAGTGACCGATCGCGAGACGCAACCCATCGTCGTGGGCGGTCCAAGCGATCGTACGGCCCTCACAACGAGTCGGTCGCGATCTACCTCAAAGGCTGACCACCGCTTCGGGCCAGACCGAGCGATCGGACCGGAGTGCTCCACCACGATTGATCCAGGGGCTGCGAGGAGGTGATTGACCTAGACGGCTTTGGCGGTTCAATATTCGTCCTTGAGCACGAAGAAAGACCCTCGAATCGTTCCGGCCAGCTTCGACTTCTGCCTCGCGAACTTGAACCGCGAGGCGAGCTCCGCGGGAACCTCCATCCCTTCAGAGAGCTTGAACCCAACTGCCCGTTTCCCCGGACCATCGACGGTGTACATCACGTTGATCGACAGGCCGCTCTCATAGAACACGTAGGCCATTCGGATGTTCTCGACCTGAGAGGCCGTCGCCTCGAGAGGGCGAGACGAAATGACGATGTCGCGTTCTTCCTTGAGGATCCGGTGCACCCAGTCGATCGTCGTCTTCGCGTCACTCGCAGGCTCGACGGTGAAGACGTGGTCATACTTGTTCTTGAAGTAGCGGGCCTCGTTCGCTCGCAGACCGGCGAGCGCCGTAGCAACCGGCGAGGTCTCCAAACCAACAGTTGAAACGTTGTTGAAATCCACGGTGTAGGGCATGAAGCAATCTCTTAAGTCCTCGGGGGTAGTTAGGTGAACCGGCACGACGCCCCCTTCGAGCAACCCTGACCTCGCGGGACATAACAATGCCAAGCCGACGACTGTCAGGCGTCGCCTTCTGCCTGGGGCCGACCGCCGTGAGGCTGGGACAGAACGATGTCGATGTCCTGTCCCGACGCGCCCACGGTGACCCAGCGGAAGCCCTCGGACCCGACATCATTGCGTACCCCGAGGCCGAGAGCGTCCCGGTAGAAGCCAAGCGCGGCGTCCGGATCGTGAACAGCAATGAACATTGCGGAGACGGTGAGTGACATGCGACGACCGTATACCACCACCAGACTGATCGCTTCTCCGATCCTGCTCGATGTCGATTGCAGATTGCGGCGCTCTGCACACACGCATCCGTAGCGGACCTAAGCGCGGGTCCTTGCGCTCAGATGACGACCGTGGTTCGCGGCGGTCGCGTGGCGACCATCATCAAGCATGCCGGAACCACCTCCAGGTCTTGGTGATCCCGCGCACGGTACACCGACGGGGGCACGCCGACGAGCTCTGTGAAGCGTGAGCTGAACGAGCCGAGCGACGTGCAGCCGACGGCGAGGCAGGTGTCTGTGACGGGCGTGCCCTGCCGCAGAAGAGCCTTTGCTCGCTCGATGCGACGGGTCATCAGATAGGAGTAGGGCGTTTCTCCGTAGACCGCTCGGAACCTGCGCGAAAAGTGCGCGGGTGACATCAGCGCGGTACGCGCCATCGCCGGGACATCAAGCGGTTGCGCATAGTCGCGATCAATGAGGTCCCGTGCACGGCGCAGGTGCACACGTTCCGCGATATCGCCGTGCGTCATGCCGACGACGTTACCTGTTCGACACGGTCGAGAACGACGCGCGCGGCCGCCTGACCGCCGCAACGGTCGGGGTCATCCACAACGAACGCCGCAATCGATCGACCCGGTAGCTCAAGCAGTGAGATTTCTACCGTCGACGCACTCCTACCCACAGGCTCCATTCTGCACGTGTCCGCCATCGGCAACCAGCGAGCGCGCTTCGCCTGAACCACGAGGCAGATCGCGAGCCTGGACTGATTCCCGACGCGGTGGACGCCTGCTATCGGACAAACGCGGTCATCGCAGCGCCTTCGGGCGTCATGCCCTCGCTGCCACGAAGGCAGGTCCCGATCCCGCGGTGCACAAGAGCCCGCATGTCGCCAGTTGCAGGACTGCAATCCGCGCTCGGATTCGTCGCAAAGGGAAAGTCCGCGAAGGACCATTTTGAAACTCAAAGCAGGCGTTAGGGGCGGATCCCGTGGCCCTGGGTTCCGTGCAAACGAGGGAGCGTCAACGGCTGGGTCTTGATGCTCGCGGCACTGCGAAAGCAGGTCTGGCGCTGCCGAACGCCGCAGTCGCGAGTGGCGCGTCACGCGATCCAGCGCTCCGACTCCTACGTCCGATCGCGGTCGCAAGAGTCCAACGCTTAGCCTTAGCGAACGGCGGCGCCGATCGGCGTCGGCCCCGGAATTGGCGATGAGCAGGGTCGGGCCGCCGCGGATGATCGAGCCCTGCTTTGGCGATGGCGCACGTCCCGTGCCCTTCACGATCGCGGTGCGGTTCTCATTGTGTGCCGGTGAGGGCGCGTTGCACGTCGGCGGCCGTGATCGTGCCGTCGGTGGTCCCGAGGCAGGTCTTCGCGGCGGTCAGAACGGTCGGCGTGCGCAGGTCGACTCCCGCGCCGTCGATCATCGCGAGGGTTAGTTGTGCTTGGCTGGTGGGATCGGGGAAGTTGGGGATGCCGTGCTTGCGAAGGCATTTCGCGAACGCGAGTAGGTGCTGCTCCCGTGTTTGTCGCTGCTGCGCGAGCTGGGTCGGGCTGACGTTGATCGGCGGGGGCAGGATCCCTTGGCAGGCGTTCTGTGCGCTCTTGAACGCCGGGGATGGGTCGACTGGGATCGTGGCCGTCAGGTACGCGACTTGCTGACCGTCGTGGTCGGTCATCGTCGGGTCCGGGAAGCTCGATAACCCGTGGTCGCGCATGCAGCTGGAGTATTTGAACGCCGCGGCGGTGAAGCTCGCTGGCGACCCGGCGCTCGAATTGGCCGGCGAGAAGGTGCCGCAGCCGCCGGCGGTGAGCAGCGCGAGGCTCGCGATCGCGGCTGCAAGCGACTTGGCACGTCGCGAGCGGGTGGGTGCTGCGGAGAGCAGGTTCGTGTGTGAGGGTTGGATGGTCTGCATTGGGGCGGCCTCTCTGAGGCGGTGAGTGCGGGCTGGCGGGGCTGTTGAGGGTGGGTGGTTTTCAGTGGGCCGAGTAGCGGACGAGCAGGGGGATGAGCACCAGTGCGTTGGGGCTGCCCCAGCCGGTGACGGGGTCCCAGCCGGTTGCTGCCGTGTAGCCGGTGATCGCGTGGCCGGGGAATGTCGGCGTGTTGTTGCCTGCGGTGATGTCGTGGAACGCGTCGTGGTAGGAGGCGCTGCGCCCGATGCGGTAGATGGCGGGGTTGACGAAGCCGAGGTGGCGGCCGGCGTACTGGTCGGCTATTGCGATCAGGCCGGCCCAGAGTGGTGGGCTGGCGCTGGTGCCGCCGCTGTTGCGGATGGTGTATTGGTTGCCGCCGTCGCTGATGACGAGCGCCATGCCTGTGTGTGGTGAGGCGTTGGCGGCCACGTCGGGAACGCCCCGGGTGGCGGCGATGCCGGGGACGTCGTTCTGGTAGCCGGGTCGGGCGAAGCGGCGGCTGAACCCGCCGCCAGAGGCCTGGAACTGCGTTCCGGGGCTGCCGAACGGGAGGCCCCATGCGGTCTCGCTGATGTAGGCGCCCGCTGTGTGGCTGGCGTTGAGGCTGGTGCCGCCCGTGGCAAGGACGAGCGGGTCGGCGGCCGGCAGGTTGATCTCCTTGACCGGAGGGAACGCGCCACCGGTCAGGCCCTTGATCACCTGGCACGGCTCGCCGACGGCGCCGATGTCCCCGGAGGCGGCGACCACGGTCACGAGCCGAGCAGCAGCGACCTCGAGCGCCGCGTTCAGGCGCTCGACCTCGGTCGGGGTGTCGCAGCGCTCGCCGCCGGTCTGGCCGGCGGCGCTGATTGAGATGACGCCTCCCTGGGCTGTACCGACCCGGATCGCGGCGACGGCGGCCGCGACCGCGTTCGCGGGGTTGTTCAGGGAGCTCGCCTTGACGAGGACGATCGTGATCATCGCGTCGGGCGCGACTGCATGGACGTTCTCGACGTCCAGCACTTCCTCGCCGTTGGCCAGCCATGGGGACGTTGAGGAGGCGAGGCTGGTCACCACCTTGAGGCGCGCAGCGGGCAGGCCGAAAAGGCTGTCGAATCGGGACATGTTCTGACGGAGGTCGCTGACGACGGGCGGGAGGAGCTGTGTCTGGGCGAGCTCGGGTAGCACGACCGTTTCCCCTCGGCCGTCGATTCCGCGCTCGAGCAGCGGCCGGATCCCGTAGGCGACCTCGATCTGCTGAGGCGTGTAGCAGGTGGTCACCGAATCGCAGTCGAGCGGCCCGCTGCTGGGTGCGGTGCTCGACTCGTGCGCGGCCGGTGCCCGTGTCGACGCCGTGCGGGTGCCGCCGACCGGCTCCAGGTTGGCGCCGACCAAACCGTCGGCGGTTGGAAGGCATGTCTTGAGCGCGGCCTTGACCGTCGGTGATTTCAGGTCGACCTGTCCGCTGCCGCTCGCGCCGGGACGTCCGTTCCCGTTCATTGGCGGCATGTGGGCGACTCCGTGTGCGCGCATGCAGGCGGCGAACGCCTCCAGATGCGCCGCCTGCTGGGCATCCAGCCGAGCGCTTCCACGCGTAGTGCTGCCGGGCGCGATCGATCCCCCGCCGCAGTCGGCGAGGAGCAGCGTGATTCCGGTAAGTGCGATTCCGGCTTTGTGTACTCGCATGGCTGGCTTCTTTCAGGTCTCCGAGTTGTTCTCTTGACGGTATGGGCGCCGTCGACGACGCACATCGGGCCTGCGGGTGAAGCGGGATGCGACTCGAGTGGGGTTCTGCCGCGCGATCTCATCCGCTCGACGCGGCGGATCGCGCCGGTCGGATGAGGCAGGCCGGGAGATCGGCGCGTATCGTCGGCCCATGCAGATCGAGGTCGAACGCCTGCGACATCGAGGGCCGACGCAGGTCGATCCGGGACTCGCGCTCGGCCTGCTCTGGATCGTTGCCGTGCTCGTGGTGGACAACTCGTCGCACGCGCATGTCGCGGTGATCCCGGCGGCACTGCACAACACGGCCACCCGCTGGCTGGTGGTCGTGTGCGCGACTGCGGTCGCCGTGGCGGCGCTGGCGTTGCGCCACAGGCAGCCCCTGGTGGCTCTGTTCGCGGTCGTTGCCGCGGTCATCGCGGCGCCCGCGGTCCTGCTCCTGCTTGGCCCGGCGCTGGTGGCGCTGTACACGGTCGCGGTTACGCTCGGTTGGCGCGAGACGGCGATCGCCGCGGTCGGGCGCGACGCGATGGCCGAGCTGCACCGCACGCTCGAGCTCCTGCGTGGCGGGGATGGGCTCGCCGAGCGCGCCCCGCGGCCGGTGCTCTCCGACCTGCAGCAGCTCGCCGATCAGAGCCGCGGGGGCGGACTCGACGTCGAGCTCGGCATCAAGGGAGCGGTCCGACCACTCCCGGCGAGCTTCGAGCTCTGCGCCTACCGGGTCGTGCAGGAGGCGCTGACGAACGTGCGCAGGCACGCCGACGCCGCGCACGCGACCGTCCGCCTCCGCTTCGATGCCGACGCGCTCGAGGTGTCGATCGAGGACGACGGAGCCAGCCCCGCGTCCGCGGGAAAATCGGCGGGTCACGGACTGCGCGGTATTCGCGAGCGCGCGGCGATGCTGGGCGGCACGGTCAGCGCCGGTCCGCGCGAGCAGGGCGGGTACCGCGTCAGCGCGATCCTGCCCTACCCGGAGCCACTATGAGACCGCGTCTGCGGGTGATCAAGGATCTCTGGCTGCTCTTCGCCGGAAGCAGCTGTCTGACACCAGCACGCCAGACTGCTGCGTGAGCGGCAACTCGGGCACGAAGCACGGGACGACGTCGAGCATCGGGCTTGGCCGCTTCCCGCCG
>JBKQKK010000282.1:0-39943 GCA_052147535.1 Solirubrobacteraceae bacterium
TTCCTGCTGATCGTGATGGTGCTCGCGATCTTCGTCTTCGCCCCGATCGGGTTGCCGGCGTGGTGGATCCTCGTCACGACGCGGATCCTCGGCGTGCCGGTGATCGCGGGTCTGTCGTTCGAGCTGATCAAATGGCCGGACGCCACCGCCGGACGCCCTGGGTGCAAGCGGTCATGGCTCCGGGCATGGCGCTCCAGAAGCTCACCACGCGGGAGCCGGACAGCGGCCAGCTGGCGGTGGCGATCGCGGCGCTGCAGGCCGTGCTCGCACGCGAGACACCCGGCGAGCTGTCGGCCGAGGACCTCGTCGGGCTCGAAGTCGTCGCCTGACGCTGAGCCTACACTCGATCCGAGATGATCGACCAACTCGCTCGACAGGTCCAGCAGAACTTCGCCCGGCTCGAGGAGGACCTCTCCGACCCCGCCGTGATCGGCGACCGCGAGCGGTTCACCGCCGCCTCGAAGGCGTATCGCGACCTCGAGCCGGCGGCGCGCCTGGCCGGAGAGTACCTGCGCACGCTCGGTGACTTCGAGGGCTCTCGCGAGCTGCTGGGCGAGGACGGCGACGATCAGGAGCTGCGCGACCTGCTCGAGTCCTCGCGGGAGCGGCTCGTCGAGCTCGAGGAGGAGATCCGCCTCGCGATGGTGGAGCGCGACCCCAACGACGACAAGAACGTGATCATCGAGATCCGTCCCGGCGCCGGCGGCGACGAGGCCGGCCTGTGGGCCGGCGACCTGTACAAGATGCTGACCCGCTACGCCGAGCGTCGTGGCTTCAAGGCCGAGGCCCTGTCACTCGGGGACGGCACTTACACGTTTGCGATCAAGGGCGACGGCGCCTACTCGGTGTTCAAGTTCGAGGGGGGCACCCATCGCGTCCAGCGCGTGCCGGAGACGGAGTCACAGGGGCGCATCCACACCTCGACGGCGACCGTCGCGGTGCTGCCCGAGGCGGAGGACGTCGAGGTCCACGTCGATGAGAACGACCTCCAGATCGACGTCTACCGCAGCTCCGGGCCCGGCGGCCAGTCGGTCAACACGACCGACTCGGCGGTGAGGCTCACCCACAGGCCGTCGGGGATCGTGATCACGATGCAGGACGAGAAGTCCCAGCTTCAGAACAAGGAGCGGGCGATGCGGGTGCTGCGTGCGCGGCTGTACGAGCGGGCGCTGGCCGAGCAGCAGGCCGAGCTCTCCGCCTCGCGCTCCGCGCAGGTCGGTACCGGCGAGCGGGCGGGGAAGATCCGCACCTACAACTACGGCGAGCGGCGCGTCACGGACCACCGCATCAACCTGCGCCTGCACAATCTCGACTCGATCCTGGTGGGCGAGCTCGACGAGCTGACCGACGCCCTACAGGACGACGAGAAGCGCCGTCGCCTGCAGGAGCAGACGGATGCTTCGGGATGAACTGAGGCGCGGCGCGGCGGCGCTCGCGGAGGCCGGCTGCGAGAGCCCCGGGCTCGATGCCGAACTGCTGCTGGCGGCCGCGATCGGCGTCGACCGCGCGCAGCTCGTGATCGGCGCGCGCGACTCGCTCGCGGGCGAGGCGACTGAGCGTTATGAGCGGATGCTTGCGCGCCGGATCGCGCGTGAGCCGGTCGCCTACATTCTCGGGCGCAAGCACTTCCGGCGCCTGGCGTTGAGCGTCGACCGCAACGTGTTGATCCCGCGTCCAGAAAGCGAGATGCTGGTCGAGGTTGGTTTGACGCTGGCCCCGGGCACTCGCGTCGCGGACGTCGGTACGGGGAGCGGGGCGCTGGCGCTCGCGCTCAAGGACGAGCGTCCCGATCTGATCGTCGCCGGCATCGACTGCAGCGACGCGGCGCTGGCCGTGGCGCGGGCGAATGGCGCGCGCCTCGGTCTTTCGGTGTCCTGGGTGCAGTCCGATCTGCTCGACGGACGTGACTATGACGCCGTCCTCGCGAACCTGCCGTACGTTGCCGATGATGCCGTGCTCGCGCCCGAGATCACGCGCTACGAGCCCGTGAGAGCCCTGTTCGCCGGCGCCGACGGCCTCGATCTGATCCGGCGCCTGGTCGCGATCGTCGCGCAGCGCGCTGATGTGTCGTTGCTGGCGCTGGAGATCGGCTGCGGTCAGGCGGACGACGTGTGCGCGCTGCTCGCCGGAGCCGGCTTGGGGTCTGTGTCGAGGTTGCGTGACCTCGCGGGTCACGAGCGGGTGATCGTGGGGCGCCGGTGAGTCCCCCCAGCTCCAGCTGCTCGGCGTTCGAGCACGTGCTCGCAGCCGGTGGCGTCGCCCTGTTCGGCTCCGACACCGTCTACGGGTTGGCCTGCGATCCCCTGAACGCTGAGGCGGTGGGGCGCCTGTACGCGCTGAAGGGCCGAGAGCCGGCGAAGGCGGCCGCGGTGATGTTCTTCGATCTGGACGCGGCACTCGCCGCGCTGCCGGAGCTGGGCGCGCGTACGCGTGAGGCGCTCGGACGTCTGCTGCCCGGTGGGGTCACGGTGCTCGTGCCCAACCCCGAGCGCCGCTTCCGGCTGGCTTGTGGCGATGATCCCCTGACGCTCGGTTTGCGGGTCGTGTCGGTGCCGGCTCTCGCCGGCGTGAGCGTGCCGGTGCTGCAGTCGAGCGCCAACCGCGCGGGTGGCGCGGACGTGCGGCGGCTGACCGATGTGCCCGCCGCGATTCGCGCCGGCGTCGATCTCTCGATCGACTGTGGCGAACTGCCCGGGACGCCCTCGACGGTGGTCGACATGCGTCGCTACGAACGCGAGCTGGGACGCCCGTGGAGCGTGGTTCGCGCAGGCGCGGTGGGGGACAGCGAGTTGACGAGCGCGCTCGCGGGCAATTCCACTTAAGTTTTAAACCCTGGTAGTTCAGTCGGCGGCGGCTGCCATGCTATGACCAAGCCATGCGGTACTGGGACGCCGTGTTCGCATTCCTCGTCGCGATGGCGATCGCGGCGGTGCTCACGCCGCTCGCGGCGCGTCTCGCGCGACGCCTGGGTGCCGTAGATCAGCCGTCCGAACGTGGACTCTCACGACGCCCGACGCCGAGGCTGGGCGGGGTGGCGATCCTCGTGGGCGTGCTCGTTGCGGCGGCGATCTGGATGCCGGAGAAGTTCAATCTTGCGCACACCGCCCACGGCAGGCCCGGCCCGTCCGGCTCGGTGCAGACCTGGGTGATCATCGCCGGCGCGGTCGTGATCGCGCTCGTCGGCGCGCTTGACGACATCTTCGACCTGAAACCGCTGCTGAAGTTGCTCGGCCAGATCGCGGCCGCGGTGATCGCGGTGAAGGGCGGCGCGGTCGTGACCGACGTTACGCTTCCGTTTGTCGGCAGCCTGCAGCTCCCAACTGACGGTGGTTGGCTGACCGTCATCTGGCTCGTGGCGCTGATGAACGTAGTGAACTTCAGCGACGGCATCGACGGCCTGGCGGCCGGCGTGTGCACGATCGACGGGATCGCGTTCGCCGTGATCGCGTTCGCCCTCCAGGGGGGCACGAGCGCCGCGGCGGTGCTTGCCGCGCTCACCGCCGGCGCGTCGCTCGGCTTCCTGGCGCACAACTTCTATCCCGCCAAGGTCTTCATGGGCGACAGCGGCGCGAACCTGCTCGGCTACCTGCTCGGGGTTGTCGCCGTGATCGGGTCGATCAAGACCAACGTGGTCGTCGCGATGGCGGTACCGCTGTTGATCCTCGCGGTGCCGTTCCTTGACACCTCGTTCGTGATCGCCAAGCGACTCAAATACCACCGCAAGCCGTGGTCGGCGGACGCCAACCATTTCCATCACCGGATGGCGCGGATCGGCTTCAGCCCCCGCAAGACGGTCGCCTACCTGTATGGCTGGACGTTGATGCTCGCCGCTGTGGCGGTCGCGCTGCGGTTCGTGCCGTACTCCGATCACGACGACCACTACCGGCTGGGATGGAGCGTCGTGATGGGCTTGATCCTGCTGCTCGCGGCAGCCGCCAGCCTCTACCTCGTCTACGTGCTGGAGATCTTCAAGTTCAAAGGTCTGCGGACGCTCCAGCTGCGCAAGCTCGATCCCGACAGTTCCGAGCAGGAGATCCAAAAGACCGTCGAGCGCGACGTCGAGACCGTCGAGTTCGAGAGAGTGAGATAGCACGGCCGTGCCGGCGCCCACGGAGCCCGCCGGCCTGACGCGAGCCGAGCGGGTGATGATCTCGGTGGTGGTCGCGCTCACCGCGGTGGCTGCGCTGACCCGTTACGCGCACGTCTCGTCGATCGTGGCGTTCGTGCCGGCCGCGCTGGCGCTGGCCGGTCAGGCGTGGATCGTTTCGATCGCTGCCGAGGAGGTCGGCCGCCGCCTCGGGCCTTCGATTACCGGGCTGCTGCAGGCGACACTCGGCAACCTTCCCGAGTTCTTCGTCGTGCTGTTCGCGCTGCAGAGCGGTGCCGTGATCGTCGCGCAGACCGCGATTCTCGGCTCGATCCTCGTCAACGCGTTGCTGGTGCTCGGGATCGTGCTCGTCGCCGGTTCGCTGCAGGCGGACAGCGAGGTAATGACGTTCAACGCACGGCTGCCGAACGACACCGCGACGCTGCTGCTGGTCGCCTCGTTCATCATCGTTCTGATCGGGCTAGTGGTCGCTTCCGGCGATCCCGCGAGCCATCACATCACGACAATCTCGGTCATCGGCGCGATCGCGATCCTGTGCGTCTACGCGACCTGGCTGCGTCAGTACCTCCGCTCCGAGGACGGCCCAGCAGGTGACACGGAGGCGCCCCGGCTGCAGGCCGCGACCGCCTCCGCGATGCTCGTCATCGCCGGTGGCGCGTCGGCAATCACGGCAGACTGGTTCGTGCACGCGCTCGAGCCGACGATCCACACACTGCACATCTCGCAGGCGTTCGCGGGGCTCGTGATCGTGGCGATCGCGGGAAACGCCTCCGAGAACGTGGCCGCGGTCGTGCTTGCGTTCAGGGGCCAGGCCGATCTCGCGATCGCGGTCGTCAAGAACTCGGTGTCGCAGGTCGCGGCACTCATCTACCCGGCGCTGGTCCTGATCTCGCTGTTGACGGCGTCGTCGTTGACGTTCTCGCTGGCTCCGGTCTACATCGGTGCGCTGTTCGGAACCGCCGTGCTCGTTTGGCAGATCACCGGTGATGGTGAGGCGACGCCGTTCGAGGGGGCAGCTCTGATCGCGACCTTCGTGATCCTCGCG
Source organism: Solirubrobacteraceae bacterium (assembly GCA_052147535.1). Taxonomy (GTDB): domain Bacteria; phylum Actinomycetota; class Thermoleophilia; order Solirubrobacterales; family Solirubrobacteraceae; genus Palsa-465. The sequence continues at coordinate 5,154 of JBKQKK010000282.1, forward strand.
ACCGTCGCCGCCTTTCAGAAATAGCTCCGGTCGTCGGAGCTCCGACGGTCGGCTATCCGGCTCAGCCGCTTCCTGGGTCTGCTATCTTACGTTTACGTAAGAAGCTGATTGTAGGAGAGGGCAGTGTGTCAGAACAAGTTGCGAGCGCTGCGGCCGGCGGCGCCGGCAGCGCGCCGGCAAAGCGGCTGATCGGCGTTCACGCCGGCCACGACAACTACAAGTGGTGGGCGCTGTCGTGCACCAGCCTCGGCATGCTGCTGGCGACCGTCAACTCCGGGACCCTGATCATCGCGCTGCCCGATCTGGAGCGCAGCCTGCACACGAGCCTGCTCGAGCTCGTGTGGGTGATCCTCGCTTACATGATCGCTTCGACCGTGCTGGTGCTGAGCGCCGGGCGCCTGTCGGACCAGTTCGGCCGTAAGCAGGCGTACATCGGAGGCTTTCTGATGTTCGCCTTCGCCTCGCTCGGGGCCGGCTTTTCGAGCAGCGGGACAGAGCTGATCGTGTGGCGCGTCCTGCAGGGCGTCGGCGGCGCTTTCCTGTTCGCGAACGCGGCCGCGATCGTGACCGACGCGTTCCCGCGCCAGCAGCTTGGCGTGGCGATGGGAACCAACACGATGGTCGCGGCGGTCGGGCTCGTGATCGGCCCGGTTCTCGGCGGCGCGCTGGTGTCGATCTCGTGGCCGTGGGTGTTCTGGTTCAACGTTCCGCTGGGAGTCCTCGGCAGCATCTGGGCCTGGCTGATCCTGCACGAACTGACCGGGCGGGCGCAGGACACCGCGTTCGACGCCGCCGGCACGGCGACCTTCCTGATCGGCCTGACCGGGTTGGTGCTCGGGATCTCGAAGGGCGGGATCTCGGGCTGGGACTCGCCGGTTGTGGTCGGCGGCCTGATCGCCGCCGCGGTGTTCCTGCCGATTTTCGTCGCGGTCGAGCGCCACCAGCGGCAACCGATGCTCGACCTCTCGATCTTCTCCAACCGCCTGTTCTCGGCGGCCGCAGCGGCCGCCTTCCTGAACGGTCTGTCCAGATTCGCGCTGATGTTCCTGTTCGTCTTCTACTTCCAGGGCGTTCAGGGCGACTCGCCGATCGCCGCCGGGCTCAAGCTCGCACCGCTGGCGCTCGGGATGCTGATCGCCTCGCCGCTCGCCGGCATCTACGCCGATCGGCGCGGATCTCGCACGCTGGCCTCGCTCGGGATGCTCGTGACCGCCCTCGGCCTGGCGCTGATGACGACGCTCGAGCGGGGCACTGGTTACGCGGACGCCGGGATCTACCTGTTCATTGTCGGAACGGGCTCCGGCATGTTCAACTCCCCCAACACGGCGGCGATGATGGGCGTTGTGGCGCCTCACCGGCGTGGGATCGCGTCGGGTGCGCGGATTCTGGTCCAGAACACGGGCGCGGTGCTCTCGATCGCGTTCGTGATCGCGGTCGTGACCTCGTCGGTGCCCAAGACTGTTCTGTTCGCCGTGTTCTCCGGATTGACGCACGGCATCTCGACCGAGCAACTGACGCCGTTCATCAGCAACATGCACGCGGCTCTGTGGTGTCTCACCGGGGTGTCGATCCTCGGGGCTGTGGTGTCAGCGGCCCGGCCCAAGTACGCGCAGCAGCACGGCCTCGAGTCTGACGCTCTGGCTGAGCCTCAGGGTATGGCTGCGCCGCCGGAGCACCGGTCCGACGCGGTGGCGGCGAGATGAGTGCCACCGTTCCACGCCCGATGCGGATCGGCGAGCTTGCGGAGCTGACCGGAACCACACCGAGGACGATCCGTTACTACGAGGAGATCGGGCTGCTCGGCACCGCACGCGCGCGCCAGCAGGGCAAGCACCGCTGCTACAGCGAGGCCGACCTCGAGCGTCTGCGGGAGATCGTCAGGTTGCGGGACCTGCTCGGACTGTCCCTGGAGCAGCTCTCGCGGCTGCTGGAGGCCGAGGCCGCGCGCGCTGAGCTGCGTCGCGAATACCAGCAGACGGCGACCGATGACACCGAACGCCAGCGCTGGCTGCTGGTGCAAGCGGGGCGCCACATCGAGACTCAGCTCGAGCTGGTCCGCGGCCGGATCGGTGAGCTGAACGTGCTCGAGCGCGAACTCGCCGGCAAGCGCGTCCAACTGGCGGAGCGGCTCGAGTCGCTGGGCTGACACGTTTGCGGCTTTCAGTTCGGAGTTCGGCGCGGCGCCGAAGCTGTTTGCGGCGGGCGGGAGGAAGCTGCGCGCGGGCGTCGAACAACAGCGTGTCAGTATGAACGCGACCGGCAGGAGCGTAACCAACACCAGTCGACGCCGTAGACTCTGATTGACCGTCGGTTCGCGTCGCACAGGGCTCCCGCCGGATTCCGGAACTGATTTCCTCGGGGAGCCGCAAAGGTTCATCGACCGCCGCAGCGCCGATTTCTAACCGACTCCGTCTCGCCGCCGATACCAGAACTATGAGTCAGCAATTACAACCGGAGAAGCCGTGGCCGCCACGCCTTGCTGGCGCCGGCGCCGTACTGGTCGGCCTGATCAACATCGCCTCGGCGCTGTCCCCGAACATCCGCTGGCGCGGACATCTGCTGCTGAGCATCGAGCCCGTCCAGGCGATGCGCGTGTTCCATGCGCTGGCGCTTCCGGCGGGAGCGGCACTGCTGCTGGTCGCGCCCTACCTGGCCAAGCGCCGCCGGCGTGCCGTGCACGTGGCGATCGTGCTGCTGCTCGCGCTCGCGGTGGTGAACATGCTCAAAGGGCTCGACTTCGAGGAGTCGCTGATCTCGCTGGCGGCCGCTGGGGCGCTGTTCAAGCAGCGTGGCGCGTTCACGGTGGACCACGATGCGATCACGCTTCGCTCCGCGGTCTGGCGCGCGCCGCTGCTGGGCCTCGCCGGCTTGGTCGCCGCTTCGGTTGCGTGCTGGGTATCGGAGGGTCGGCCATCGGCCACGAAGGTGTTGGGCGAGACGTGGGCGCTGCTGCGCTACCGGACCGGTCCGCTGCAGTTCGAGCGTCACAGCGTGTTTCACCACCACCTGCACTTCGCCTGGATCCCACTCGGCGTGCACTTCGTCGAGCTCACGACGCTGGTCGCCATCGCATACGTGATCTTTCGTCCGCTCGCCGCGCCGCGGGCGCTGCCCGGACCGGCCGTTCGCGGGCTCGTCGTCGACGTGATTCGCGCTTACGGGCGCGATTCGCTCTCGTTCTTCAAGCTGCGCTCCGACAAGCAGTACTTCTTCAGTGCGGAGCGGATCGCGTTCGTCGGCTACCGCGTCGAGGCGGGGGTTATGCTGCTGTCCGGCGATCCGGTTGGTCCCGAGAGCGCGCTTGGGGGCCTGCTGGCCGAGGTCCGCGCGTTCGCTCGGGCACACGGGTTGAAGCTCGGCGTGATCGGTGCCAGTGAGCGGCTCCTGCCGCTCTATCACGGGCTCGGCCTGCGCACGCTCTACCTCGGTGATGAGGCGATCATCGAAACTGGCTCGTTCTCGCTGCAGGGACGCGCGATTCGCAAGGTGCGCCAGTCCGTCAGCCGCTTGCAGAAGGCCGGCTTCGGCGCCGAGCTGGCAACGCTCGCGACGCTTGAGCGCGGCACGCTGTCGGAGATCGAGACAGTGCTCGAGCGCGGCCGTCTCGGCGCCCCGGAGCGCGGCTTCTCGATGGCGATGGACTCGATCCGCGGCGACTGCGAGGCCGACACGTTATTCGTGCTCGCACGGGATGCGCAGGGAGCTGTTCGCGGCGTGCTGCACTTCGTGCCATGCTACGGCCGCCCAGCGGTTTCGCTGTCGTTCATGAGGCGCGACCCGGACACGCCGAACGGTCTCACCGAGTTCCTTGTCACGCAGGCGGTCGAGTTGCTGCGCGAGCGCGGGATCGAGGAGCTGTCGCTCAACTTCGCCACCGCGGCACGGTTCATGAACAACCCGCGCAACCGCACCGAACGGATCCTCGGAAAGGGCGCGGCGAAGCTAAACCGCTACTTCCAGATCGAGAGCCTGTACCGGTTCAACGCGAAGTTCTTCCCCCGCTGGGAGCCCCGTTACGCCGTTTACGAGGGCCTCCTCGGGTTGCCGCGGATGTCGCTTGCCGGGATGTGGGCCGAAGGCCAGCTGCTCAAGCCGCAGATCCGGCGCCGTCGCCTGCGGGCTCCTGACGCCGCTCGTCGCGGTCCGGCTCCGATTACCGGCTGACCGCGCCGCGCGGCTTGCAGATGTCTGAGGAACGTCGGCGCTACACCGCCTCAGACGCAGCCGGGGCGGGAGCGCTGATGCTGGCGGTCAACCTCCTGTGCACCGCGATCGGCGCCGGCCTGGGGGCGCTCGTGGGGGCGCTGGTGCCGATGCTGCTGATCGGCTTCTGCGTCGGCTTCATCCTCGCGATCGTCGTTGTCGTGAAACGCTTCGGCGATCTCTGACGGGCACCAAGTAACGTCCAACGTCAAGGCTTGTCGGGCGCCTTTTTAGATAGCATCCTCGCCGCCTAGTTGGCACGCCACCGTTGCACCAGATTTGACCAACCTTTCCCGCAGCGCTCCATCTGATCTCCGGTCATCGGACCGGCCGGTGAGCGCACCCGGGCGACGTCGAGGGAGCCGGCCTTGGCGGTAGGGTCCCCGATTGCTCCCGAGCCTCGTTCGATGGTTCTGCTGCGGAACATCGACATCGTGGTCGTGGCAGCTTTGGCGGTTCCGCTACTGGCTGTCGGCGTACCGGCATTCGGCTACGTCGTCGGCGGCGGCGCGTGGATCGCGCAGCGGATCATCCAGGCGAGCGACCGGCGCTTGCTGACCAGGCTTGCGCAGCCGCGCGCGCAGCTCGGCGCGCACATGTTCGAGTCCTTCGGTCGGATCTGGCTGCTGGCGGGGGCGATCGTCCTCGCCGGTGTGGCCGGTTCTCGCGCCGACGGCCTAACGGCAGCACTGGTCATCTTCGGCGCATACTCGCTCGCGTTCGTCGTCAGGGTGCTCAGCGGCCCGCCGAATCGAAAGGCACAGCGATGACCGCAGTCCGGAACTGGAGCAAGGCCAAGAAGATCGGCTTCTCGGTGCTTGCCGTCTACATCCTCGGCCTGATCCTGTTCGCCGTGATTTTCGGCGTCAAGGCCCACAAGGCCCCGACTGTTGCCAGCGGCGTGTTCACGCCGGTCGATGAGTTCCGGCTCGACACATGGTTCAAGCTGGGCCCGGTCCCGTTCAACAAGGGCGTGCTGTACCTGCTGCTCACGTGTGTGTTCACGATCTCGATCATGTCTTACGTCGCCAGGCGGATGCAGGCGCGTCCCAACCGCACACAGGTGGCTGTCGAGTCGATGTACAACCTCACGCAGTCGATGTCGCAGGACAACATGGGCAAGGAGCTGACGAAGAAGTACTTCCCGCTGATCTGCACGCTGTTCGTGTTCATCCTCGTCACGAACCTGCTCGGCTACATCCCGCTGCCCGTCAACTCGGGCCTGAAGTTCACTCTGTTCGGGTTGAGCCTCCCGTCCTTCCAGCTCTACGCCGCCGACACGAACGTCGCCTTCCCGCTGATCCTCTCGCTCGGCGTGTTCGTCATCTTCAACGTCGAAGGCGTCCGCCACCACGGCGCCGCCGGCTACATGAAGAGTCTGATTCCGGCGGGCGTGTCCGGGGCGATGCTGGTGATGATCTTCCCGTTGGAGATCGTCTCGACCTTCCTGCGGCTGATCTCGCTCACCGTCCGGTTGTGGGCCAACCTGCTCGCCGGGCACCTGCTGATCGCTTTCATGGGCGGCGAGCTGGGAGTGCTGCTCGGCATGCAGGTGATCAGCTGGTTCACCCTGCCCGCCGGCATCGCCATCTTCCTCTTCGAAGCCGTTCTGATTGCCGGTCTGCAGGCGTTCATCTTCGCGATCCTGACCGCCATCTACATCGGCGGAGCGGCGGAGACCCACTAGCCATACGACAAGGAGCCTCGAGTCAATGCTGTTAACCCTTTTCGCCATCTTTCACCCAGTCTTCGCCGCCGCGTCCAACGTCACGATCGGCCAGGACGCCGGCCGCGCGATCGCGCTCGGCGTCGGCGCGGGCGGCGGCGCTGCGGGCGCCGGCGCAGGCATCGGCATGCTGTTCGGCAAGGTGATCGAGTCGGTAACCCGCCAGCCGGAGATGCGCGACGAGATCACCTCGATCCAGTGGCTGGGATTTGCGCTAACCGAGGCCTGCTTCTTCTATGGCCTGGTTGGCGGCTTCATCGCCTTCTTCCTCTAGGAGATCGACGTGTCCGCTGCGTTGCCCCAGCTGCTGACTCCCGCGAGCAGCTCGTTCCTGATCACGCCCAACGTTGGGCTGATGGTGTGGACGCTCGTGGTGTTCGTCATCTCTCTGTTCATCCTGATCAAGGCTGTGTTCCCGCGCATCGCCGTTGCGCTCGATTCTCGCGCGAACCTGATCAACGAGTCGATCGCGGAAGCCGAGCGCACCCGCCAGGAGGCCGAAGAGCTGCTGGCCTCCTATCGCGAGCGCCTGAAGGAGGCGCGCGAGCAGGCCGACGAGATTATCGCTCGCGCCCGCAAGGCGGGTGATGTCCACCAGCACGAGGCGGTCGAGGCGGCTCGTGCCGAGCGCGAACGTCTGCTCGAGCAGACGCGCCGCGACATCGCCGCCGAGACGAGCCGCGCGATCGACGAGATCCGCCGCGAGGTTGCGGACCTGACCGTGCAGGCGACCGAGCGTCTGACGCGCAAAACGCTCAACAGCAAGGATCACAAGCGCCTCGTCGAGGACGCGCTGCGCGAGCTCGACTTCAGCTCGCTGAGCGCCGGAGTCAACTAGTGGAGGAGATCGCTCAGGTATACGCCCGGTCGCTGTTCGAGGTGGCCACCGAGCGTCAGCAGCTCGACTTGGTCAAAGCGCAAGTCGACCAGTTCGCCGAAGCCCTGAAAGGCAACCGTGATCTGCGGATCTTCTTCTTCAGCCCGTATTTTGCGACGGAGGAGAAGAAGGCCGGCTTGCGGCGAACCGTCACGGGAGCCGAGCCGATCCTGATGAACTTCCTCGAGGCGCTGATCGAGCGCCACCGGATGCCGGCGATCTTCCGCATCCAGGCCCGCTACCAGGAGCTTTGGGACCACGCCAACAAGTTGCTTCCCGTGCAGGTGACGAGCGCCGTGCCGCTCGACGAGGCGACCGTGCGCAGCGTCGGTCAGCGGATCGGCCAGCAGACCGGCAACAAGATCGAACTGAGCAGCACCGTCGACCCCGAGATCCTTGGGGGCATCGTGTTGCGCGTCGGTAACTTCATTCTGGACGCCTCGATCCGGAACCGTCTGAACCAACTTCGCAGGCAAGTCGCGCAGGCCTGACGGAAACGACCGTCACCGGTAAGTCAAGGAGCTTTTGAATGCAGATCAATCCAGACGAGATCACCTCAATCCTGAAGAGCCGGATCGAGGGTCTCGACACGGCCAGCGCCGACCTCACCGAGGTGGGAACGGTTCTGTCCGTCGCAGACGGCATCTGCCGGATCCACGGTCTCGAGAACTGCATGTCGTTCGAGATGCTCGAGCTGCCACACGATGTGATCGGACTGGCGCTGAACCTCGAGTCCGACAACGTCGGCGCCGTGCTGTTCGGTCATTGGGAGCACATCTCCGAGGGCGACACGGTCAAGCGGACCAAGCGCCTGCTGGAGATCCCGGTCGGCGACGCGATGCTCGGCCGGATCGTGGATCCGCTCGGCAACCCGCTCGACGGCAAGGGTCAGATCCACACCACCGGTACCCGGCCGGTCGAGCACAAGGCGCCCGGCGTCGTCCAGCGCCAGCCGGTCAAAGAGCCGATGCTGACAGGGCTGAAGGCGATCGATTCGATGATCCCGATCGGCCGCGGACAGCGCGAGCTGATCATCGGCGACCGCCAGACCGGCAAGACGGCGATCGCGATCGATGCGATCATCAACAACAAGGACCGTGACCTGATCTGCGTCTACGTCGCGGTCGGTCAGCGCAAGGCCGCGGTGGTGCAGCTCGCGAAGACGCTCGAGGACGCCGGCGCGCTGGAGAACACGATCATCGTGATGGCGGCGGCCGACGAAGCCGCGCCGATCACGTTCCTCGCGCCTTACGCCGGCTGCGCGATGGCCGAGTACTTCCTGTACAACGGCAAGGCGGCGCTGACGATCTACGACGACCTCACCAAGCACGCCTACGCCTACCGGCAGATGACACTGCTGCTGCGCCGGCCGCCGGGCCGCGAGGCCTATCCGGGTGACGTGTTCTACCTGCACTCGCGGCTGCTGGAGCGGGCCGTGAAGCTCAGCGATGCGCTCGGCGCCGGCTCGCTGACCTCGCTGCCGGTGATCGAGACTCAGGCCGGTGACGTCTCGGCCTACATCCCGACGAACGTGATCTCGATCACCGACGGGCAGATCTTCCTCGAGCCGAAGCTGTTCAACTCCGGCGTTCGGCCGGCGATCAACGTCGGCATCTCGGTGTCCCGCGTGGGTGGCAACGCTCAGATCACGCCGATGCGCAAGGTGGCCGGGCGGCTCAAGCTGGAGCTCTCGCAATACCGCGAGCTCGAGGCGTTCGCGCAGTTCGGGTCCGAGCTCGATGCCGAGACGCAGCGGACGCTGGCACGCGGCGAGCGGCTGGTCAAGACGCTCAACCAGAACGAGCGCGAGCCGATGCCGGTGGAGCAGCAGGTCGTGCAGATCTACGCCGCGACGAACGGCTACCTGGACCGGATCACGACCGACAAGGTCGAGCGCTTCCTCTCAGGCCTGTCTGACGCGGTCCGCGCCAACGAGCCGGAGCTGATGCAGCAGATCGCCGGCGGGGACTGGAGCGACGGCACGATCGCCGAGGTTGAGGCCGCGGTCAAGCAATACGCCGAGGACTTCGGCTACGACCTGGACGAAGAGGGCCATCCGCTCGAGGAGGCTGCGGCGCTGCCGGCGTAGCCGGCTCGCCCAGACGTCAATGGCATCACAACGCGACGTTCGCAACCGAATCGCGTCGATCAAGAACATCGAGAAGATCACGCGCGCGATGGAGATGGTCGCGGCGGCCCGGCTGCGCCGCGCGGAGCAGCGGATCGAGGCGCTGAGACCGTACGCCGACGCGATGCGACGGATGACCAGCCAGGCTTCCGCCCGCGTCGGCGCCGTCCCGAAGCTGCCGATCCTGTCCGAGCACGAGTCCGCGGAACGGGTCGGATTGCTGCTGATCGCGGGCGACCGTGGTCTCGCCGGCGCTTTCAACTCGCAGATCGTTCGCGCTGGGGTCGCCGCCGGGCGCGAGCAGGAGGCGGCCGGCCTCGCGCCCGTCTACTTCGCGTCCGGCCGGCGCCCCGCCTCCTCGCTGTCGTTCCGCGGCTTGGAGCCGGCGCAGAGCTTCATCGGCTTCTCCGATCGGCCCGCGTACGCCGACGCGCGCAGGATCGCAGAGCGGCTGATGGTGGCCTACGTCGACAACGAGGTCGACCGCGTCGAGATCTTCTACAACGGCTACATCTCGCCGATCTCACAGGTCGTGCGGCGTGAGACGCTGCTGCCGCTGCAGCAGGCGATGCTCGACGACGACGACGAGGGCGAGAAGCGCGAGCAGCGCAGCGGCCATCGGGCGCAGTTCGAGTTCGAGCCCGGCCCGGAGGAGATCCTGCGCCGGCTGGTTCCCGACTACGTCGAGATCTCGATCTACCGCGCCCTGCTGGAGTCGACCGCGTCCGAGCACGGGGCGCGGATGACCGCGATGCGCAACGCCTCGGAGAACGCGGGCGAGCTGATCCAGGACCTGACGCTGCAGATGAACCGGGCCCGCCAGGCCGAGATCACCCAGGAAATCATGGAAGTCGTCGCCGGCGCCGAAGGCCTCGGTTAGAAACTGAACTGGAGACCTACACATGTCAGCCACTACTGCAAAAGCAACTACTCCAAAAGCGCCTAAGGTCAACGCCGGACGGATCGAGGAGATCCAGGGGGTCGTGATCGAGGCCGTGTTCCCCGACAAGCTGCCGGAGATCAACTACGCGATCGCCGTCCGCCGCCCGCAGGCTGCGGCCGCGGAGGAAGCGGAGGACATCGCCGCGCAGTCGGAAGAGTGGCTGATCTGCGAGGTCCAGCAACATCTCGGTGATGACCGCGTGCGTGCGGTCGCGATGGACTCGACCGACGGCCTCTCGCGCGGAACCGAGGTAATCGACACAGGCGCGCCGATCACGGTGCCGGTCGGCCGTGTGACGCTCGGGCGGATCTTCAACCTGCTCGGCGACCCGATTGACCTCGGCGAGCCGATCGCCGACGACGTGCTGCGCTGGCCGATCCACCGCGAAGCGCCGAAGGTCGAGGAGCTGACGCCGACGACCGAGGTGTTCGAGACCGGCATCAAGGTGATCGATCTGCTCGCGCCGTACGCGAAGGGCGGCAAGGTGGGACTGTTTGGCGGCGCCGGCGTCGGCAAGACGGTGATCATCCAGGAGCTGATCAACAACCTCGCGCAGGAGCACGGTGGTCTGTCCGCCTTCTGCGGCGTCGGCGAGCGCTCGCGTGAGGGCAACGACCTGTGGCTCGAGATGAAGGAGTCCGGCGTCATCGACAAGACGATGCTGGTCTTCGGCCAGATGAACGAGCCGCCCGGCGCGCGCATGCGCGTGGCGCTGTCGGGCCTGACGATGGCCGAGTACTTCCGTGACGAGGAGGGTCAGGACGTGCTGCTGTTCATCGACAACATCTTCCGCTTCGTGCAGGCGGGCTCCGAGGTCTCGGCGCTGCTCGGCCGGATGCCCTCGCAAGTCGGCTACCAGCCGACGCTGTCCTCCGAGATGGGCCAGCTACAGGAGCGGATCACCTCCACCCGCAAGGGCTCGGTCACCTCGGTGCAGGCGATCTACGTGCCCGCCGACGACCTCACCGACCCGGCGCCCGCATCGGCGTTCGCGCACCTCAACGCGACCACGGTGCTGTCCCGCTCGATCGCGGAGAAGGGAATCTATCCGGCCGTCGATCCGCTCGAGTCGAGCTCCACGATCCTGAAGGCAGACATCCTCGGCGAGGACCACTTCTACGTCGCCAACCAGGTCAAGCAGGTGCTGCAGCGCTACAAGGAGCTGCAGGACATCATCGCGATCCTCGGCATCGACGAGTTGTCCGACGATGATCGCGTGACCGTCACCCGCGCGCGCAAGCTCGAGCGCTTCCTCTCGCAGCCGTTCCACGTGGCCGAGCAGTTCACCGGCACGCCCGGCGTGTACGTTCCGATCGCCGAGACGATCCGCGGCTTCAAAGAGATCCTCGAGGGCAAGCATGACGATGTGCCCGAGCGGGCTTTCTACATGAAGGGCGGGATCGATCAGGTCGCCGAGGAGACCCGCAATGCGTGAGCCCGGCTCGCCCGCAGGCGCGCAGACTGGCAAAGGACGCTAGATGCCGCACTCCAAGTTCCGCTGTGAGGTGCTGACGCCCGAGGGGGAGGTGTTCAACGACGAGGTCGAGATGGTTTCGACGCGCACCGCCAGCGGCCTGATCGGCATCCTTGCGAAGTTCGCGCCGCTGCTCGGCGTGCTCGACCCGACCGAGCTGCGCTTGTACCGAACCGATACGGACATCGTGCGCTTCGCTCAGGCGGAGGGCTACATCCAGGTCGCCGATAACCATGCGATGCTGCTGGTGGAGGAAGCGATTGCGCCGGAGTCGCTCAACGTCGTCGAGCTCCGGGAGCAGCTGGCGGTCGCCGACGACGAACTGGCTGGCGCCGGTGAGGACACCGAGAAGCGTCGCGTGGCCCAGAAGAACAAGCGGCGCTGGGAGGCGTTCCTGCGGATCGCCGAGGGTGGCTAGCACGCTCACGGCAATCGCTCGCCTATCCTGAAAGCGGATGGTCGACGAGCGCATCCTCGCCGAGCGGTTGATCCGCTACGACACGTCGCGGGCCGAGGAGCTACAGGCGGCCGCGGGCTTCGTCCGTGGCTGGCTAGAATCCCGCGACATCGAGGTGATCGAGCATGACCACAACGGCCTGCCGCTGCTGGTCGCCGAGGTCGGCGCGCCGGTCGGCGAGGCCCCTTGTGTCGTGTTCCACGGCCACCTCGACGTGGTCCCCGGCCGGCCTGAGCAGTTCGAGCCGCGCGTCGACGGTGACCGGCTGATCGGGCGCGGCGCCTACGACATGAAGGGCGGCCTCGGAGCGATGATGTGCGCGCTCAAGGACGTCGAGCGCCAGGAGCGCGTGCAAGTGCGCTTCGTGTGCGTGCCCGACGAGGAGTCCGAGGAACTCGACCTGCGCTCGACCGACGCGTTTGTCGCCAGCGGGAAGGGGGGCAACTTCGCGATCACCGGCGAGCCGACCGACATGCACATCGGCGTCGAGGCGAAGGGGGTGCTGGCGATGTGGATCGCCGTCCACGGCCGCGCCGCCCACAGCTCGACCCCGTGGCTGGGGGACAACGCGGTGCTCAAGGCGCTCGACGTGTTCCGGACGATCGAGGCGCTGCCGTTCATGCGCGAGTCATCGCAGATGTTCGACCGTCCGTCGATCAATCTTGGTCGGATCGCCGGTGGCGACGCCCTCAACAAAGTGCCCGATCGCTGCGCGATGTCGGTCGACGTCCGCTATCTGCCGGGTCAGGATCCCGCGGAGATCCTCGCGCAGGTCCGCGCGATCGCCGATATCGAAGTGCAGCGCACCTTCATCCATCCGCCGGTGACCGTCTCGCCAAGCGACCCGTACGTCCGCGCCCTGCGCGACGCCGTGTCGCGCGCGAGTCACCACGAGGTCCTCAGCGTCGGGCGTGACGGCGCCTCGGACGCGGCGTCGTTCATCGAAGCCGGGATCCCCGCGGTCGAGTTCGGGCCAACCGGCGCCGGTCACCACGGGCCGGACGAGTGGGTTTCGGTGTCGGCGCTGACGCGCTACCGCCGCGCGCTGGCGGACTTCGTGAAAGTGCTCCCGTTGTGGCTGGCTGACGGGGCCGCGCCACACGGCAGCCTGCGCTCGCTCGAGGGCGGTCTGCTTTGAGCCTGACTCCGAACGCCAGGCGCCGAGCGCTGTGGCGCTTCGCCGCGGCGGCGGTGCTCGTGATCGCATGCATCGCAGCCACGACCGCGGTCGCGGGCCTGCTCCAGGTCAAGACGATCGTGGGCTACATCAACCTGACCTCGCCGCTGAAGCACGCGCAGGTCACCCTCCCCGCCCCCGGCGCGCCCGAGACCGTCCTGCTGGTCGGCTCCGACCACCGCGCCGGCACGCCGTACAGTTCTGCGAACACGGACACGATGATGCTGGTCCGGATCGACGACAGCTCCTCGACGATCAACGTGCTCTCGGTCCCGCGCGACCTGGAGGTCCAGCTGCCGGTCGGCGGCGGCGCCACCGGCAATTTCAAGCTGAATGCCGCCTATTCGCTCGGCGGTACCAACCTGCTGATCACGACGCTGAAGCAGCAGGTGTTTCCGGGTCTGGTCGTCAACCACATCGTCGATCTCAACTTTGCGGGCTTTTCGGACCTGGTCGACGCGATCGGCTGTGTGTACAGCGACGTCGACCATCGCTATTACAACAACACGGCGCAGACCAACTACTCGAGCATCGACATCCAGCCGGGCTACCAGAGGCTGTGCGGCGCCAACCAGTCGATCGGCGGCGCGCTGGCATTCGTGCGCTTCCGTCACACCGACAGCGACATCGTCCGCAACGCCCGCCAGCAGGACTTCATCCGCTGGGCCAAGGACCAGTACGGCGTCAGCCAGTTGATCGCCAACGAGAGCAAGCTGCTGAGGATCTTCGGCACCCACGCTCAGACTGACAAGTCCCTGCACACGACCGATGGGCTGATCGACCTGTTCGACCTGATCCTGGACGCCGACGGCCATCAGATCAAGAGCATCCCGTTCCCGGCGATCCTCGGACCGTGTAGCGGTAACGCTCAGACCCCCTGTTACGTGACCTCCACATCTGCTGCCGAGGCCGTCGCCTACAAGCGGTTCATGACCCCCTCGACGGCGACGAGCGAGCCGGCGCCTGTGAGCACGCCCGCGACCGTTCGACGGACGCCGGCCACCGTGTCGAGCGCCGGCCTGGTCTCCGCCCCTGGCGACGGGCATTCGCAGTCGGCGCAGCTGGGAAGCATCCCGATGCCCGTGTACTACCCGAGCCTGATCGTCGCCGGATCGCAGTACTGCTTCAGCATTACGGCCAACTGCGACGATTATCCGAACCCCGACAGCGAGTACAAAGGCTCCTACCCGCGCGCGTACCTGATCCATGCACCGGACGGAACGCCCCACGATGCGTACGTGCTCACGCTGATGATCAGCTCTGACCTCGGCGAGTACTACACGGTGCAGGGCACGACCTGGCTGCACCCGCCGATCCTCGACAGCCCCACGCAGACGCGGACGGTGGACGGCAAGACGCTGCTCGAGTACTCCCAGGGAGGCAAGCTCAGCCTGGTGGCATGGCGTACGCCGCAGGCCGTCTACTGGGTCTCGAACACGCTCGCCAACGAGATCCCCAACTCGCAGATGATCGCGATCGCGGCCTCCCTGACGCCCTACCTGCCAGGCGCAAAATGACCTGAGGCGCAGCGTCGCAGCGGCCTCTGACCGAGGCCTGCGAGGCTGTTCTTGTACGCTGGAGCGGGTGACGAACCCCAGTCGTGAGCCGATCGCGGTGATCGGCACCGGTTACGTGGGCCTGGTTACGGCCGCGGGCTTCGCCGAACTCGGCAACGAGGTCTGGTGCGTCGATGTCGATGCCGAGAAGATCGCGCGACTGCTCCGCGGCGAGATCCCGATCTACGAGCCCGGCCTCGCCGAGTCGGTAGCCGCCAGCCGCGACCGCCTGCATTTCTCCACCGAGCTGGCGCCGGCGCTCGAGCACGCCCGGCTGCTGTTCGTGGCGGTCGGCACGCCGCCGACCTACTCGGGCGATGCGGACCTTTCGGCTGTGCACGCGGTGCTCGACGCGATGCCCGCCCGTGCCGGCCGCGCGCTGGTGATGAAGTCGACCGTTCCGGTCGGCACCGGCCAGGCGATTCGGCGGATCCTCGACGAGCAGGCCAAGTCGGACTTCTGCTACGTGTCGTGTCCGGAGTTCCTCAAGGAGGGCTCCGCGCTGCTCGATTTTCGTAAGCCGGACCGCGTCGTCGTCGGCGACGCCGGCGACTGGGCCGGCGACGCTGTGGTCGAGCTCTACAGCCCGCTGAAGGCCCCGCTCGTGCGGACCGACATCCCCAGCGCCGAGATGATCAAGCTGGCCGCCAACGCGTTCCTGGCCACCAAGATCTCGTTCATCAACGAGATCGCGAACGTCTGCGAGGAGACCGGCGCGAACGTGCTCGAGGTCGCCAAGGGCATGGGGCTCGACCGGCGGATCGGACCGCACTTCCTCTCGCCAGGGATCGGCTTCGGCGGCTCCTGCTTCCCAAAGGACGTCGCCGCGCTCAAGCAGCTCGCCGGAAATTCCGGCTACCACTTCCAGCTTCTGACAGCCGTGATCGAGGTCAACGAGCTGCAGAAACGGCGCGTGATCGGCAAGCTGCAGAAGCACCTCGGCTCGCTCGTCGGGACGCGGGTGGGGCTGCTCGGGCTGGCTTTCAAGCCCAACACCGACGACATGCGTGAAGCATCTTCGCTCGTATTGGCAGCGCGCCTGCTGGCGGATGGGGCGCGTGTGTGCGCGTTCGACCCGGTCGCCGAGGACGAGGCGCGCAAGCTGATGCCCGGCGTCACCTTCGCGGACAGCGCGATCGACGCGTTGCGGGACGTTGACGCGATCGTGATCGTCACCGAGTGGCCGGAGTTCGCAGAGCTCGACTGGAGCGAGGTGGCGTCAGTAACCGCGGGTCGCGTCGTGATCGATGGGCGCAACTGCCTGGAAGCGAGCCGCGTTCGCGCTGCGGGCTTCGTGTACGAAGGGATCGGCCGATGAGTGGCGCCGCTCCGGAGCCCGCTCTTTGCAAGCGCTAATTCTGGTCGGCGGCGAAGGGACTCGCCTGCGGCCCCTGACATCGAACCTGCCCAAGCCGGTGGTGCCGCTGGCCGGGCAGCCGTTCATGTCGTACATGTTGCAGTGGCTGCGCTCGCATGGCGTCGACGACATCGTGCTCTCATGCGGGTTCCTCGCCGACGGCGTGCGCCGCGTGCTCGGGGACGGATCACAGCTCGGGATCCGCCTGCGCTACGTCGAGGAGCGCCGGCCACTCGGGACCGGCGGCGCGCTGAAGTACGCGGAGGCTCTGCTCGGCGACCGGTTCTTCATGCTCAATGGCGACGTCCTCACCGACATCGACCTGACCGCCCAGCTTGCCGCTCACGAGCGACACGGCGCGCGCGCGACACTCGCCCTGATCGCCGTTGAGGACCCTTCCGCTTACGGGCTCGTGCGCCTGCGCGAGGACGGCTCCGTCGGTGAGTTCCTGGAGAAGCCCGGGCCCGAGCAGATCATCGACACGAACCTGATCAACGCCGGCGTGTACATCATCGAGCGCGACGTGCTGGACGGCATGGCCCCCGCGGGCACGAACACCTCGATCGAGCGTGACGTCTTCCCGACGCTGGTCGACCACGGCCTCTACGGCTACCAGACCGACGGCTACTGGCTCGACATCGGCACGCCGGACCGCTACCTGCAGGCGACCTTCGACATTATCGAGGGCAACGTCCACACTGACGTCGGCACCAGAATGCTCGAGTCCGGCCTGCGGATGGTCGCTTCCTCCGAGGTGCTGGGACGGGTGCTCGCGCCGGCAATCGTCGGTTCCGGCTGCGAGATCGCCGCCCACGCGACGGTCGGCGGGCGAACCGTGCTCGGCAACGGCGTGCGCATCGGCGAGGGTGCTCATGTCGAGAGCTCGGTGCTGCTGGACGGCGTGCAGATCGGGGCCCGCACGACCGTGCACCGCTCGATCGTGGCCGCGGGTAGCGCGATCGGCGAGCACTGCAGCCTCGACGGCGGCGTCGTCGTGGGAGCCGGTGTCCGGCTGGGAGCAGACAACGTCCTGCGCGCCGGGGCCCGTATCTTCCCTGGTGTGCAGCTACCTGATGGGGCGATCAAGTTTTGAGCGAGCTGGAGCTCACCCGCGAGGCGGTCGCTGCCGTTGACAAGTCGGGCTATCTGACTGACGTTCTGGGGTTGCCGGAGCATCTGACCGATGCGCTGTGGCGTGTCGAGTCGGCGAATCTGGAGGAGCACGACGCTCCGGGCGGGTTGATCGTAGCGGGGATGGGCGGCTCGTCGATCGGGGGCGCGCTCGCGCGCGCGGCGCTTGGTGATCGCGCTTCGCGGCCGGTGCTGCTGGCGCGTGACTACGACCTGCCGGTCTGGGCCACGCCGGACACGACCGTTCTGTGCTGCAGCTACTCGGGCAACACCGAGGAGACGCTCGCGGTGTATGAGGCCTCCAAGGCACTCGGCGCCCGGCAGATCGTGGCGGCCACGGGCGGGATGCTGGCGGACGCCGCGCGGGCCGACGGGGTTGCGGTGGTGCCGCTGCCGGGTGGCTTTCAGCCGCGCGCCGCGGTCGCCTACTCGCTTGTCATCGCGCTCGAAGTGGCGGCGGTCTGCGGGATCTGCGAGCGGCTTCATTCCGAGATCGATGTGGCCGCGGCGCATGCGGAGCGGCTGGTCGAGGCGTGGGGCCCGGACGGCCCTGAGGACTCGCTCGCCAAGACGCTCGCGCGCGAGTTGCACGGAACGATCCCGCTGATCGCTGGTGCCGGCCTGACCGTCCCGATCGCGTACCGCTGGAAGTGCCAGATCAACGAGAACGCTAAGGCGCCGGCGTTTGCGAGTGAGATCCCGGAGCTATCTCACAACGAGATCGCGGGCTGGGAGAGCGCCGGCTCGTTCGGTCCGTTCAGCGCCGTGTTCCTCGACGACTGCGATCTCCATCCTCGGGTTCGGCAGCGGATCGAGCTCACGCGCGGTGTGATCGAGGCGCACGACGCCGCCGCTCACCGCGTCGAGACGATCGGCGAGACCCGCACCGAAAGGCTTGTCTCGCTGGTGTTGCTCGGCGATCTGGTGTCGCTGTACATGGCGGTCCTGCGTGGCGTCGATCCAACGCCGATCGACCTTATCGACCACCTCCGCTCGGCGCTCCACCGCGGCTAGCTTAGGCTTAGGGCCCGCGGGGCGGGCCTTATTTTGCGTGCGCGATACCTCAGCCGGCGCAAGCCACCGGCGGCACGTACGCGCAGCTAGGATCGGCGGCGAGATAGTCGCCGGTGATCGCGTAGGCGCGTGCGCGGCTGCCGCCGCAGAGCTCTCGGAACTCGCACGCGTGGCACTTGCCCTTGAGCGCATCCGGGTCGCGCAGCGCCCGGAACAAGGGCGCGTTGCGGTAGATCTCGACCGGGCTCTGCTCGCGCACGTTGCCCGCCGCTACGGGCAGGAAGCCGGACGGCGTCACGTCCCCCAGATGCGAGATGAACATGAAGCCGCGGCCGTCGTTGACGCCCTTCATCGGTCGGTCGAGCCCGTCCGCGAACTGGAACCCCGCGCCGGCGATCGCCGTATCGCCGCTCGCGCGCGTGCGCTGAACCGCGATCCGCCTGTATTGGGGGGAGGCTGTCGCCTTGATGTCGAACGGCGCTTGCATCGACAGGTCGAAGAGCCAGTCGAGCACGCGCTCGTGCCGCTCCGCCGAGAGCACGCCCAGCCGCGCGCCGCGTCCCGTCGGCACCAGGAAGAACAGCGACCACTGGACTACGCGCCACGCCTCGACGAGCGGCACGATCGCCTCGAGCCGATCGACGTTCAGCTCGCAGACGGTCGTGTTGATCTGCAGCGGGAGACCGGCTGCCTGCGCGTTCGCGATGCCCTGTAGGGTACGCTCGAACGATCCGCGGAATCCGCGGAAGCGGTCGTGCGCGTCGGGGTCGGCACCGTCGACGCTAAACGCGATGCGTCGGATCCCGGCGGCGCTTGCCTCGCGCATCCGTGCCTCGGTGGGCAGCGCGGTCGCGGTCGGGGTCAGCGAAACGCGTAGTCCGCGCTCGTTCGCGTAAGCGGCCAGCTCGAACAGGTCGCGGCGCATCAGCGGGTCGCCGCCGGTCAGCACCAGGATCGGCCTGGTACCGAATGACGCCAACTGGTCGATCAGCTTTCTGCCCTCGTTGGTATCCAGTTCGCGCGGGTCGCGCGGGTGCTGCGCGTCGGCGCGGCAGTGCACGCACGCATACGCGCACGCACGCGTCAGCTCCCATGCGACCGTGAACGGCGAAGCGTCGAAGTCGAACGGCACCATCTGCGCATCGCGCTCGCTGCGGGCGCTGTGTGCATCGGCGCGCAAGCCGTGGGGGTGTCCGCTGTGCGGGTGCCGTGCGTGGGGGCCACCGCTGTGGGGATGCGCGCGCTGGCGCTCCGCGTTACCAGGATCGTGATCGACGGCCGACACTGTGGTGTGAAGCGTACCGCTCGGCCGACAGCGCGGGCAGCGACACGCCGAAACCTTGACACGGTCGTGGTAATGTTCCGCTTCGATGGAAGGGCTGACGATTCACGAAGCTGCGCAGACGACCGGCTGGTCGGCGCGAATGCTGCGCTACGTCGAGCGCACCGGTCTCGTCTCGCCGGCGCGCACGACGGCCGGCTATCGCGTTTACGGTCCAGCTGAGCTCCAACGTCTGCGGACGCTGAAGGAACTGCTCACCCGCTTCGATGTTGGGCTCACGGACGTCGCCTTCGCGGCGCGCCTGCGGAGCGACCCCGAGCTCGGGGAGGCGGTTCCGGCGTGGCTCGATGCGACCGCGCGGCGCCCCGACCACGTCGACTCCGGCGACTGGCTGCGTTTCGAGCAGCGCAAGCACGAACGGCTGCTCGAGGTCGCTTGAGCGAGCGCCGCGCACGCAACCGCCAAGCACAACCCAGCCTTTGCCTGAGCGACCCAGGCTTCGACTGCGCGCATCCCGACCGACGATTTCCACGACGATTTCCACGACTACCTCAAGACCCGGAGACGCAATGAGCACCACCGCCACCCACGCCGACTTCAAAGTCGCTGACCTGTCGCTCGCCGAGTTCGGCCGCAAGGAGATCTCGCTTGCCGAGCACGAGATGCCGGGGCTGATGTCCACGCGGCGCGAATATGCCGCCGGTCAGCCGCTCGCCGGCGCCCGGATCACCGGCTCGCTGCACATGACGATCCAGACGGCGGTACTGATCGAGACGCTGGTGGCGCTCGGCGCTGAGGTCCGCTGGGCGTCCTGCAACATCTTCTCCACCCAGGATCACGCCGCCGCCGCGATCGCCGTTGGCCCCGACGGCACGCCCGAGGACCCGCGCGGGGTGCCGGTCTTCGCCTGGAAGGGGGAGACGCTCGAGGAGTACTGGTGGTGCACCGAGCAGGCGCTCCGCTGGCCTGATGGCGCGGGCCCGAACATGATCCTCGACGACGGCGGCGACGCCACGTTGCTCGTGCACCGTGGCGCCGAGTACGAGCGCGCGGGCGCCGTGCCGGACCCTGCAACCGCCGAGTCCGAGGAGCTGACGATCGTCCTGTCGCTGCTGCAGCGCTCGCTCGCGGAGGATTCGCGGCGCTGGAGGCGGATCGCCGCGGGCATCAAGGGCGTCACCGAGGAGACGACGACCGGGGTGCACAGGCTTTACCAGCTCGCCGCAGAGGGCGCGCTGCTGTTCCCCGCGATCAACGTCAACGACTCCGTCACGAAGTCGAAGTTCGACAACAAGTACGGCTGCCGTCACTCGCTGATCGACGGCCTCAACCGCGCGACCGATGTCCTGATCGGCGGCAAGGTCGCACTCGTCTGTGGTTACGGTGACGTCGGCAAGGGCTGCGCGGAGGCGTTGCGCGGTCAGGGCGCGCGCGTGATTGTCACGGAGATCGATCCGATCTGCGCGCTGCAGGCGGCGATGGACGGCTACCAGGTGGCGACGCTCGAGGACGTGGTCGGCAGCGCCGACATCTTCGTGACCGCCACCGGCAACCGCGACGTGATCACCGCCAGGCAGATGGCGGCGATGAAGCATCAGGCGATCGTCGGCAACATCGGGCACTTCGATAACGAGATCGACATGGCCGGCCTGGCAAAGGTGCCCGGCGTCGAGCGGATCAACATCAAGCCGCAGGTCGACGAGTGGCGCTTCGCGGACGGTCACGCGATCATCGTGCTGTCCGAGGGGCGCTTGCTGAACCTCGGCAACGCGACCGGCCACCCGAGCTTTGTGATGTCGAACTCGTTCACGAACCAGGTGATCGCGCAGATGGAGCTGTTCGGCCACAGCGAGGTCTACGAGCGACGCGTCTACACGCTGCCCAAGCATCTCGATGAGAAAGTCGCGCGGCTGCATCTCGACGCGCTCGGCGCGAAGCTGACGACCCTGACCGAGCCGCAGGCGGGATATCTCGGCATCCCGGTCGACGGACCGTACAAGGCCGACCACTACCGCTACTGATCGGCCGGCGCCCGGACGCTGGCCCGACAAGCGTCGCCGCGATGCCCAAGGCCGCGGGCTCGGCGGCGGGCTCGGCCTACGAGATCGCCGACATCAATCTGGCTGCGCGCGGCGCCGGCAGGATCGCCTGGGCGGCGGATCAGATGCCCGTGCTGGGGCAAGTGCAGGCACGCTTCGCCGCGCAGCGCCCGCTGGACGGGCTCCGGATCGCCGCCTGCCTGCACGTCACCGCCGAGACCGCGAACCTGGTTCGCGCCCTGATCGCCGCAGGCGCGACGGTGTCGCTGTGCTCGGCAAACCCGCTCTCGACGCAGGACGACGTCGCGGCGGCGCTCGTCGCCGAGCACGGCATCGAGGTGCGGGCGCTGTACGGCGAGGACCTCGCGACTTACCAGCGGCACATCGCCGCGCTCGTCGCCGGGTCTCCGCAGATCACGATCGACGACGGCGCCGATCTGCTGATGAGCGCTCACGGCGCCGCTGGGGAGGCACTTCGATGCCTGCTCGGAGGTACCGAGGAGACCACCACCGGGCTCGTCCGGCTGCGGCGTCTGCACGGGCGCGGCGAGCTGCGCTGCCCCGTGCTGGCGGTCAACGAGGCGCGTACCGAGCGGGCTCTGAACGACCGCCACGGCACCGGTCAGTCGGCGCTAGACGGGATCATACGCGCCACCAACGTCCTGCTCGCAGGACACACCGTCGTGGTGCTCGGCTACGGCTGGGCAGGTCTCGGGGTCGCCGAGCGGGCGCGCGGGGCCGGTGCAGCGGTGATCGTCTGCGAGGTCGACCCGCTGCGGGCGCTGGAGGCGCGGATGGCCGGCTACGAGGTGATGCCGGCGCTGCAGGCGGCGCCTCGCGGCGACGTGTTCGTGACCGTGACCGGCTCGCGACGGGTGCTGCGCCGCGCGCATTTCGAACTGATGAAGGATGGCGCGCTGCTCGCCAACGCCGGCCATTTCGACGTCGAGCTCGACCTGCGCGAGCTCGCCGAGCTCGCGAGCGGCCCGCCGCGGCAGGTGCGCCCGCTGGTTGAGCAGTACCGGCTGGAGGATGGGCGCCGGCTAAACCTGCTTGCCAGCGGACGTGTCGTGAACCTCGCCGCGGCCGAAGGACATCCGGCTGCCGTGATGGATGTCTCGTTCGCGCTGCAGGCGCTGTGCGTCGAGTCGCTCCTCGCCCCCGCTCACGGCCTGGGCCCGGGCGTGCATGGAGTTCCCGAGGCGATCGACCAGGAGGTCGGCAGGCTGAAGCTCGCGGCGCTCGGGGTGAGCATCGACGAACCCACACGTGAGCAGGCCGATTATCGCGACTCATGGACGTGACGCAGACGTGCGACGCGTGGACGTGACGCGCACGAACCTGTAACCATGGGCGAGGGTCGCAGGACCTTTGTCGAGGAGGGAGAACTCCAATAGGCACGAATGCCACCGTCGCAACCGGGGCGCCGGATTCCCGGCAGGCACCGGGTCACGCGCAACATCCGTCCGCGGCGAGCACGATCACAAGAGCGGCAGCCGTGGCTGCTTTGCTGTGTGTTTCCGTGCTTGTCGCGTTGATCGTGTTGAACAGTGGCTCCAGCTACACGCTCCGCATCATCTTTCAGAATGCGAGCGGGCTCGTCAGCGGGAACGACGTGCTGATCGGACCCGCGCATGTCGGATCGGTGCAGGCGGTCGGGCTCACCGGCGACGGCCGGGCGGAGGTTGTAATCAGCCTGCAGTCGGGCGCCGCGCCGCTGCCCGAGGGAACGATCGCGAGGATCGAGGACGCCGGGCTAGCTGCAATCGCGAGCCACTACATCGTGCTTTACCCGGGGCCGAGCGGGGCGCCCGAGATCCCGTCTGGCGGCGCGATCCCGGCGCGTGACGCTTATTCGGAGGTCAGCCTCGACGAGCTGTTCGATACGCTCGATCCGCTCACACGCGCCGGCCTCCGCGCGGTAATCCGCGGCGCCGCCGCCTCGATCCAGGGCCGCGCGCTGCAGGCCAACGCGACGCTCCATTACCTCGACCCGGCGCTCGCCTCCACCAGCGCGCTCACCGCGCAGCTGGCGAGCGACGAACCGGCCTTCGACGCGCTGCTGGTCCAAGGCGCGCAGACGATGCAGGCGCTGGCGTCCCGCAGCGAGGAGCTGACGGCGCTGATCGCCAACACGAACGCGACCGCCGCAGCGATCGCGAGCCAATCGCGGGCGCTGCAGGCGACGCTGTCGCTGCTGCCCAGCGCGCTGACGCGCTCGACCAGCACGTTCGCGGGACTGCGCGCGACGCTCGACGTGCTCGATCCAGTCGTTGCGCAGGCCAAGCCGGCGGTGCGCAGGCTGCCCGAGCTCAGCGCCGCGCTGGGTAGGCTGGCGACTGACGCGCTCCCGACGGTCACCGATCTCGCGACGCTGATCAGCAATCCCTCGGGCGGCGGCGATCTGACCTCCCTGCTCGAACAGACGCCGACGCTGGCGCGAGTCGCTGCGAGCGCGTTCCCGACGCTGATCGCGGAGATGAACGACTCGCAGGCCCAGCTGGACTACCTGCGCGAGTACACCCCCGACGTCGTCGCCTCACTCACCAACCTCGGGCAGGCGAGTGCCTATTACGACGCGAACGGGCACTACACGCGCGTACAGCCGTTCTTCGGTGCATTTGGCCTGGACGCTGCGAACGAGCTCACCAGCCAGCCGCCGTCGGCGCGCTACGACCGCCTGCACGTCGTCCACGGTCGCTGCCCGGGCGGTGCCGTGCAGGCATCCCCGGACGGCTCAACGCCCGATGCGGTGCCGGGCTGCAATCCATCATCGAGCCCCACCGGATGAGGCGTCCGGCGCTGATCGTCGCCGTGCTGCTGACGCTGCTCGTCGCCGGCGTCTGGGTGAGCGTGGGCGCCGGCTCCTCGCACCGCCAGGACCCATACGGCGACGGCACTTACGAAGTCCGTGCGATCTTCGACAACGCGGCCTTCGCGGTCCCCAGCGAAACGGTTCGCATCGCCGGTGCGCCGGTCGGTTCGATCTCCTCGCTGAGCGTCACCGCGAACTACCAGGCGGCCGTCACGATGACGATCAGCAACGCCGGCTTCGTCCCCTTCCACGCCAACGCGACCTGCGCGATCCGGCCTCAGTCGCTGATCGCCGAACGGTATGTCGACTGCGACCCCGGCACCGCCGGCGCCCCGCCGCTGACGCGGATCCAGCACGGGCCCGGCGCCGGTAGCTATCTGCTGCCGGTCACCCAGACCAGCTCCCCGGTCGACGTCGACATCGTCCAAGACATCTGGCAGGAGCCGATCCGGCAGCGCCTGTCGATCATCCTCGACGAGCTCGGCACGGGTCTCGCGGCGCGCGGGACGGACCTCAATGCGGTCATCCGCCGCGCTGATCCGGCGCTCGGATACACAGACGAGGTGTTCAAGATCCTCGCGCAGCAGAACCATGTGCTCGCGCAGCTGGCGAGCGACTCCGACGCGGTGCTCGCACCGCTCGCCGGGGCCCGAGCCCAGATCGCCGACTTCGTGACGCAGGCGGACACGACCGCCCTCGCCGCCGCGGAGCGCAGCGCGGACATCGCACGCTCGATCCAGCTGCTGCCATCGTTCCTGGCGAGGCTGAAGCCGCTGATGGTGGATCTCGGCGAGCTGGCGGACCAGGGCACGCCGCTGATGAGCTCGCTCGATCAGAGCGCCTCGGCGCTGGGTCACCAGTTCGCAGAGCTCGTGCCGTTCGCATCCGCCGCCCGCAAGGCGCTGATCGAGCTCGGCGACGCGGCACAGGAGTCACAGGGACCGCTGCTCGCGAGCGAGTCGCTGGCGGCGCGCCTGAACGACCTCGGTAGCGCCGCGCAGCCGTCCGCCGCGCTGCTCGATCGGCTGACCGCCAGTCTCGACAAGACCGGGGCGATCCAGCAGCTGATGGCGCTCCTGTTCTACGGGACCGGCGCGAGCAACGGATTCGACGCCAACGGGCACTATGTCCGCACCAACGCGCTCGTGGGAAGCTGCATCGGCTACTTCCAGATCCCCGTCGACGGCTGCTCGGCGAACTTCTACAGCTCCACGAGCGCGGACGTCGCGGCGCGCAGCGCAGCGGCCACCGCGTCCTCGCCGAGCTCGGCGGAGACCTCTGCGCCGGGCACGGCCGACGCGAGCGCTGCCGGCAAGCCGCCGCCAGCCCTCACGACGATCGTGCATCAGGCGCTGGCGCTGAGCGCGAGCGCGCAGCCGTCCCCGCTCGCCGGGCTGCTGCATTACCTCACCGGGCGTGGCCAATGAGCCCGCGTAGGGACAACGCTCTACTGAGCCCGGTGCTGATCGGTGCGCTGACCGTGCTGATCACGATCGTGGCGGTGGTCATCGCTTTCGAGGCGAACAGCGGGCTGCCGTTCGTGCCCCGTTACACGCTGCACGTGCGGGTCGCCAACGCGGAGGAGTTGACGCGTGGCAACGAGGTGCACATGGGCGGCTCGCTGGTCGGTAGCGTCGCCGACGTGCAGCCGGCACGCGCCGCGAACGGTCGGCCGATCGCCGTACTCGACGTGCAGCTAAGCAAGAGCGTCGAGCCGCTGCCGGTCGACTCGCGCTTCACGATCCGGCTGAAGGGCGCAATCGGCGAGAAGTACCTCGACATCGCGCTCGGGCATTCCCGCAGAACCTGGCGCAACGGCGCGTCGGTGCCGCTCAGCCAGACCGGCGCCGAGGTCGACCTCGACCAAGTGCTGTCGATGTTCACCCCGCCGACACGCGCGGGGATCGCCGCCGCGACGACCGGTTTCAGCAACGCGCTCGCGGGCCGCGGCACCGACGTCAACGACGCGATCGCGGCGTTCGTGCCGCTCGTCAGTGATCTCGGGCCGGTGATGCGCGACCTCGCCTCGCCCCGCAGCGACCTCGCCGGCTTGATCCGTGGGCTCGGTGCGCTCGCGGGCGCACTGGCGCCCGTTGCGCAGACGCAGGCGGCGCTGTTCGCCAACCTCGACATCAGCTTCCGCGCGCTTGCCGGCGTCGCGGTTCCCTACCTGCAGGAGCTGATCGCGCAGACGCCACCGACGTTCGAGGCGGTGATCGACGACGGCCCGCAGATACAGTCGTTCCTCACCGACACGGCCGCGCTGCTGCGCGAGCTGCGCCCGGGGTTCGCGACGCTGCCGTCCAGCGCCCCGGTGCTCGCCGACGCGTTCGCGGCGGGAGCGCGCAACCTGCCGGCAACAGCCTCGCTGGACCGGGAGCTCGTGAGCCTCGCCAAGACGCTCGACGCGTATGGCAACAACCCGACCGTGCAGCACGGGCTCGACCGCCTGACGTTAACCGTGAACAGCCTGATCTCGCCGCTCGCGTTCCTGACGCCCGTACAGACCTCGTGCAACTACGTCACGCTGCTGGAACGCAACATCGCGAGCACGCTCTCGGACAACATCGGGAGCGGCACCGTGCTGCGTTCTGCGCTCGTCGTGATCGATGACGTCGAGGGCGGCGAGGCGGTGCCCTCGCAGGTTCCGTATTTGACGCCGAGCACCAATTCGTCGGCCGCGCACGGTCCGCTACACGTCAACCCCTACCCGAACACCGACTCGCCGGGCCAGCCGGCGGAGTGCGCTGCCGGCAACGAGCACTACTCCGGGGCTCACGCACTGGTCGGCAACCCGCCCGGAAATGTCGGCCTGAACACCGAGACGACCACGGGGAGCGGCGGATGAGACGCCACCAGCCTCGCGTTTCCAGCCTCCAGGCAGCGATCGCCGCAATCGTCCTGATCGCCGCCGTCTGCTACCTCGTGTTCGGCGGCTCGGTGCCGTTCGCAAGCAGGCCGTTCGCGCTCAACGCCGTGTTCACGAGCAATACCGAGATTCATATCCCCTCGCCGGTGCGGATCGCCGGCGTGGACGTCGGTGAGGTGACCGGCGTCAAACGGCTCGCGAACGGCAGCGACGCCGGCGTGGTCACGATGGAGATCGACGCCGATGGCCTGCCGATCCATGCTGACGCGACCGCCGAGATCCGCGAGCGGATCCTCCTCGAGGGCAACGTCTACGTCGATCTGCAACCCGGCAGCCCGAGCTCGCCGATCCTCTCCTCGGGCGCGACCCTGCCGGCGGCCAACACGTCCGGGCCCGTGCAGCTCAACACGGTCCTCTCGTCGCTCACCGCGGACGCGCGCAGCAACCTGCAAGCGCTCCTGCGGGGCCTCGGCGCGGCGCTCGACGCGCCGCCCTCGCTGGCGCAGGACGCTACGCAGGACCCGAGCGTCCGCGGCCTCACCGGCGCGCAGGCGCTCAACCAGGCGCTGGCCTACTCGGCGGGGGCGTTCAAGGCCTCGGCGATCGTCAACCAGGCGCTGCTTGGCACCGAGCCGAATGATCTCCAGCGCGCGGTGCAAGGCAGTGCGCGGGTTCTGAGCGCCCTGGCCGCAAGCCGGCCGGCGCTCCAGAGCCTTCTCAGCACGTTCAACGCGACGCTGGCGACGCTCGCCTCGCGCCAGACCGAGCTGAGTCAGAGCATCGCGCTGCTGCCGGCGCTGTTGCGCAACAGCGAAGCGGCCGATGCCGCGCTGGATGCGTCGTTCGGGCCCACCCAGGCGTTCGCGCGCGCGATCTTGCCCGCCCTGCCGGTTCTCGACCCGACGATCGGCGACGCGCTGCCGTGGATTTCACAGGTGGACGCGCTCGTCTCGCCAGCGGAGCTCGGCGGCCTGCTCAACGAGCTGACGCCGACGGTGCAGGACGCAGCGAACCTGATCAAACCGGCGACGGCGCTGATCAGCAGCGCCGATCAGTTGGCGCGCTGCCTGATCCACAACGTGATCCCGACCGGCAACGCCGTGATCCAGGATCCGCCCAGCACGACGGGGCTGCAGGTCTACCAGGAGCTCTTCCAAGCGGCGGTCGGGATCGCGGGCGCAACGCAGAACTTCGACGGCAACGGTCGTTACGTGCGCGCATCGGTTGCCGGGGGGACGCTGCGGGTGCAGACCAAGAGCCTGCCCGGAAGCGGGCCGCTGTTCGGGAACGCCGTGCTGGCGCCACTCGGCACGCGCCCGGTGTTCCCGTCGCAGGCGCCGCCGCTGAACGCGCGCGTCGCCTGCTTCAGGAACGCGCTGCCCAACCTGAACGCCGCCGCCACCGGAGCGGGTCCGTGAAACGCGCGATCAGGGTCCATCGCTTGGACTTTGTAGCGATCGTAATACTGATCGCGCTGGCGATCGTCGTCGTCGGCTACATCCTCGAGCGCCAGCCCGCGTTCACGTTCGGCAAGAGCTACTACACGGTGAAGGCGGAGTTCCAGGCCGCCGCTGCGGTCACCGCCGGCCAGGGACAGGCGGTGACGATCGCCGGGGTCGCGGTCGGTCTCGTCGGCGGCGTCGCGCTGCAGCACGGCCGCGCGGTCGTGACGATGGACCTCGACAAGCAGTACGCGCCGATCTATCGCAACGCGACCGTGCTGCTGCGGCCGCGAACGCCGCTGAAGGACATGTACCTGGCCCTTGACCCGGGCACCCGCAGCGCCGGCGCGATCCCCGACGGCGGCGAATTGAGCGCCGCCAGCACCGAGCCCGACATCGACGTCGACCAGATCCTGTCATCGCTGGACGGCGACACTCGCACCTACCTGCTATTGCTGCTGGCCGGAGGCTCGCAGGCATTGCAGGGGCCTGGAGCGGTTGGCGGTTTCCCCAGCCCGGCCACCGTCGGCCACCTGCGCGGCCTGTTCAAGCGGTTTGCGCCGCTTGACCGGGACGTCGAGAGCTTCGCGAGCCTACTCGCGACGCGCTCGCGGGAGATCCGCCGCGCGATCCACAACCTGCAAGCGGTCGTCAGCTCGCTCGGCGGCGTCGACGCCGAGCTGACGTCACTGATCGAAGCCTCGAACGCGAACTTCACAGCGATCTCCTCGCAGGACGCCGCGCTGCAAGCGGGGATCACGCAACTTCCCGGCACGCTGCAGCAGACCAGTCAGACGCTTGTCAAGGTGCAGGCGTTCGCGGCGCAGACCGGGCCGACGCTCGCGCACCTGCAGCCGTTCGCGCGCGAGCTGGCGCCAGCGCTGCGCGCGCTGGCGCCGCTGCTGCGCGACACCAAAGCGCCGGTCGAGTACCAGCTGCGACCGTTCGCGGTGGCGGTGGCGCCGCTGGTGCGTACCCTGCGTCCGGCGACGGCCAAGCTCGGCCAGGCGACGCCGGCGCTGTCACGTGCGGTCGGCGTCCTCAACGCGCTGTTCAACACGCTCGCCTATCAGCCGACCAGCGGCCAGCCGGGATATCTCTTCTGGGGGGCGTGGCTGAGCCACATCGCCGCCAGCCTGACCGCGATGCAGGACGCCAACGGGCCGATCGTGCAAGGGCTGTTCATCGCGAACTGCTCGGAGCTGTACCTGCTGGAGGCGTCGCTCGTCTACTCGGACCCGGCGCTCGCGCCGATCCTGGACCTGCTTGGCGCTCCGGACTGGACGAAGATCCAGTCGCCCTACTGCCCACCGGCAAGCCCGTGAACAGGAAGGCGCCGAAGCGCAGCCGGATCGTCGCGATGGTCGCGTTCGCGACCTCGTGCGTCGGGCTGCTGCTGGTCCTGTGGCTGTCGTTCGGCGGGACGGTCCCGCTGCAACCCAAGGGGTATCGCTTCAGCGTCGAGTTCAGCCAGGCCGTCGAGCTCGGTACACAGGCCGATGTGCAGATCGCCGGCGTCAGCGTCGGCAAGGTCGTGAGCGTCGGACTGGACCGCACGACCGGCCTTACCAGGGCGGTGATCCAGATCGAGCCGCAGTTCGCGCCGCGGCCCGCCGACACGCGCGCGATCCTGCGCCAGAAGACGCTGCTCGGCGAGACCTACGTGCAGCTCTCCTTCGGCAGCCCGCACGGCCCGGTGCTGCCCGACGGCGGGCGGCTCCCGCAGGGACAGGTGGCGCCGACGGTGCAGCTCGACCAGATCCTCTCGACGTTCGATCCGGTCACGCGACAGGCGTTCGAAACGTGGATGCAGCAGGACGGAATCGCGCTCACAAATCGTGGCGAGGACTTCAACGCGGCGCTCGCCGAGCTGTATCCGTTCGCGACCAACGTGCAGTCGGTGCTCGCCGTGCTGCATCGCGACAGCGCCGCGACGAGCGTCCTGCTCGGCGACGGCGCCCAGGTACTCGCGGCGATCACCGCTTCCCCCTCGCAGCTGCAGGGGTTGATCGCAAACGCGAACACCGTGTTCTCGGCGACGGCGGCCCAGGACAGCTCGCTGGCGGCAGCGGTGCGCGCGTTCCCCGCGTTCCTGCGCTCGACGCAGCAGACGGTCTCAGCACTCGACGGCTTCGCGGTGTCGACCAAGCCGCTGATCGATCAGCTGCGCCCGGCGGCGGTCAAGCTGAGTCCTGCGCTGAGGGCGATCGCGCTGTTCGCGCCGGCGCTGCGCGAGCTGATGGTCGACATCGGGCCGCTGGCGAGCGCCGCCCGCGCCGGTGAACCGGCGCTCGAGCGCTTCCTGAACGACAGCGTGCCGCTGCTGGCACGGACGGCGCCCTACCTCGGCGGCGTCGTGCCCGTGATCGACTACATCAACGACTACAAGGGCGAGATCGCGGCGTTCTTCGCCAACGGCACGGCAGCGACGCAGGCGACCCTGCCGAGCATCTCCAGCAACAACCTGCTGCACTATCTGCGCGTCTCGATCCCTGTCAACCCGGAGACCTTGACCGCCTTCGCGCAGCGGCCCGACAGCAACCGCTCCAACGCTTATCTGCAGCCGGGCGGCTACCTAGAGCTGCTCAAGGGACTCCCCGTGTTCGGCAGTTACCTCTGCACAAGCAACGCGCTTCCGGCCATCGGGCCGACGATTCCCGCAACTCTCGCCGCCGTATTGCGTTCTGTCTATTACACGGACAACCCGGGGGGTCCTCCGTGCCGCGCGCAGTCGCCGCTCGGCAGCACACTGACCAGCTTGACAGGAAGCTTCCCACACCTTCAACCACTGCCGTGAGCGCGACCCCGCCTAACAACGAACTCCAACGCGATCCGTAAGGAGGATCCACTTGCGTAGAACCATCATCGTGACCACCGCCCTGGCGGCGCTCCTCGCCGCAGCGGTGGCGTCCGCCACGACGCCGCACACGGGACCGACGCTCAACACATACACGGCGAAGATGACGTTCGCGCCCAAAGCGGCCGGCAGCGCGGCGGCGCCGTCGCCACTGAGCTTCGCCGAGAAGCTGACCGCGAAGAACACGAACAGCGCGCTCAACGCGGCGCCACTGAAGGACATCGATCTGAAGCTGTATGGCCTGGTTGGCAACTACAAGGCCTTCCCGACCTGTTCGCACGCGAAGCTCCTAGCCGCCCACAGCGACACCGGCTGCGCCAAGGGCGCGCTGGTCGCCCAGGGTCAGGTCGACACGATCCTCGGTTCAAGGAGCCTGAGTCCGATTGGCTCGTTCGCCTGCGATCCGCGGCTCGACGCCTGGAACGGCGGCGGTGGCAAAGTCGTGTTCTTCTTCGTTATGACGCCGACGCCCGGCTCAAAGTACTACTGCGGCCCGGTCAAGACCGGTGACGTACCCCCATTCGTCGGAACGATCAAGCAATCGGGCAAGTACCTGATCCAGAACACGCCGCTGCCCGCGGCGGTCTCGACAAACGTGATCGGTTCGCTGTACGGCTCGCTGGTGCTGGAGAACCTGACCTGGTTCAAGACCACGGCCAAGCTCAACGGCAAGCAGGTCCCGTTCGTCGCGTCGGTCGCTTGCGAGGCCGGCAAGCGTCCGTGGTCGGTCACGTACACCGCCACGAACGGCACCGGCAGCCAGAGCGAGACCCTATCCGGCAGCGCCAAGTGCTGAGCATCTGAACCGCTCCTTCCGGCGTGGCCCTGGCGGGCCGCGCCGGCCAAGGCGGCCCCGCTGGATGCCGGGCCGTGGTGAGCGCCGGCCGAGCGGAGCGGTCTCTCCTCACTCCAGGAGCGAAGCGAGGCCGGCCCCCTAGCCAAGCCGGACGCGCTTCTCGTGTTACACGACGCTCTCGTACTTCTCCTTGCGCTGCGCCTCGCGCTCGCTCTCGCTCAGCATCCGCACGAACAGGTAGGCGAGCGCGATCCCCATCACGATCGACTGCTCGAGCGCCATCACGAGCCCGGCGAGGTTCTGATCCTCGACCGCCGTTAGACCCCACCAGTTGGGTTGGTGCGCATACCAGTGGTAGAAGATCGTCGGCGAGAACGCGAGGCCGACGCCGAGCAGGCCAACCAGTAGCTTCGTCGTGACCATGTAGGCGACCGGCCCCATCCCGCCAAATCGCATGTGGCTGCGGATCGGGGAGATCAGGTGCCACCAGTAGAGCGTTCCGGCCGTGGAGAACGACAGGTGCTCGAGGATGTGGATGTTGTTGTAGCGCAGCGCGAGGTCATAGACCGCCGGGATGTGCCAGAACCACATCGCGCCGACGTAGGCGATCACCGCGAACGCCGGCGTGGCGAGAAAGCCGGCGCGCTCCTCGATCGTCTTCACCTGGCGCGCGACCGGCCGCAGGATGCCCTTGGTCAGGCTGAGGATCAGTAGGATCGGCGCGATGTCCAGCAGCAGCACGTGCTGGGTCATGTGCATGACGAGCAGGTAGCGGGCCAGTGTGTCGACCGGCGAGATCAGCGATACGGCGATCGTCAGCAGCCCGGCGCAGAACAGCGCGAGCCGCCCGTAGCCGGGCGGATGTGGCGCACCGGGCGCTCTTGCGGCGCTCCACGCATAGCCGTATGCAAGGGCGAGCGCGAGCATCCCGACGAGTACACTCGGCTCGAAGGTCCAGCTGATCGGCGGTGACACCTGCCCGATTGTCTCAGTCGGCAGGTGTCGAGTGATTGCTCAGCCAGACCGCGTCATACATCCATCGGTCACGCCGCGAGGTGAAGTCCTATGCGCATTGAGGTCAAGGGGCGCAATCTGCCCGTCTCGGATGACTTGAAAGAGCAGGTCGTCAAGCGCTTTCGCCTGGTTGCCAAGCAGGTTTCCGAGTTTGCGCATCTCGAGCTGGAGGTCTATGAGGAGCGCAATCCCGCGATCGCCGAATCGAAGGTGGCCGAGGCGACGCTGCATCTGAAAGGCGCGACGCTGCGAGCCCGCAGCGCCTCACGCGATCTGCGCAACGCGGTCATCGACGTCAGCGACGAGATCGCCGTTCAGGTCAAGCGCCACCTCGACAAGCGCCGCGGACGGCGCCCGGCTCGAGCTGCCGCTGCCGCCGCAGCTGCCGCACCGCCGCTGGAGACCAACGAGGCTCCCGGCGCCGACGACGTCTCGCCCGCGGCTTAAGGGTCGCTGGCGTCGGTATCCCGCAGCTGCTACCGCTCGGCGTCGGGCTCAGCCTGCACCCGTAGGTCCGTTGGTACGCTAAGTCCATGTCTTTTCTGGACCGTGCGCTTCGATTGGGCGAGGCGAAGAAGTTCAAAGCCTACGAGCAGCGCGTAGGCCGAATCAACGCGTACGAGCCGGAGATGGAGAGCTCGACCGACGAAGAGCTGCGCGAGAACGCGGATCAGCTGCGCGAGCGTGCACGAGCCGGGGAGAGCCTCGACGACCTGCTGCCCGAGTGCTTCGCGCTGGTTCGAGAAGCAGGTAAGCGCGCGCTCGCGATGCGCCACTTTGATGTGCAGTTGATCGGCGCCATGGTGCTGCACGATGGCGCGATCGCCGAGATGAAGACCGGCGAGGGTAAGACCCTGACGGCGACCAGCGCGGTGATCCTCAACTCGATTGGCGGCCGTGGCGTGCACGTTGTCACCGTCAACGATTATCTGGCTCGCCGCGACGCGCTGTGGATGAAGCCGATCTACGACACGCTCGGGGTCAGCGTCGGGATCCTGCAGAACATGCAGCCCTACGAGGAGAAGCGGGCCGCGTACGCCGCCGACGTGACGTACGGAACGAATTCGGAGTTCGGCTTTGACTACCTGCGCGACAACATGGCGACCTCACTGGAGGAGAAGGTCCAGCACGGCGGGCGCCCCAAGCCGGAGGCGGGCCAGTCTCCCTACCACACGTTCGCGATCGTCGATGAGGTCGACAACATCCTGATCGACGAAGCGCGCACGCCGCTGATCATCTCGGGCGCCCCGGAGCAGGCGGCCGACCTCTATGCGACGTTCGCGAAGCTCGCCCCGAAGCTGGTTGCGGGCAAGGCGCCGGAGGGCATGGACCCGCGGATGAAGAAGGATTTCGTCGCGGACTTCGACTACGAGTTCGACGAGAAGTTCAAGACCGTCGCGGTCACCGAGCAGGGCGTGGCGAAGGCCGAGCGCTTCCTCGGGATCGACCATTTGTACCGCGCCGAGAACGGACATCTCGTCAACCATCTGCATCAGTCGCTGAAGGCGCAGTCGCTCTACAAGCGCGATGTCGACTACGCCGTGATCGACGGCGAGGTGAAGATCATCGACGAGTTCACCGGGCGCATCCTCGAGGGACGGCGCTGGTCGGAGGGCCTGCACCAGGCGGTCGA
>JBKQKK010000283.1:0-21459 GCA_052147535.1 Solirubrobacteraceae bacterium
GTTGCTCGCCGAGGCGCAGCGCCCGTCTCAGAACGGCAATGGTCGCGCCGCTGCCTCGCCCGAGCTGCTGGCCTCGGCCGACATTCTCGGCCCGGAGGACGTCGTGCAGGTCGCCGACTCGGGGACGGGCTCGGAGTCGCCCGCCGCGGATGCCGACGCCATCGAAGAAGACGAGGACGAGGAGGAGTCCGAGGAGGACGACGAGGAGGAGGATGACGATGATCTCGGCCCCGTCCAGCGCGCCGCTCCCGAGGAGGAGGAGGAGGACGAGCTGGAGGACGAGGTCGAGCTGATCGCCGATGAGGATGAGGTCGAGGAGGTGCCAGAGCTTGGTAGCGACTCCGAGGAGGAGCCCCGCGACTGGGTCGAGGATGAGGATGAGGAGGAATCCCTCGCCGAGCAGCCGGAGGATCCCAACGCCGCCAAGCGGTTCTGGTTCGAGCACGCCACCGGCGCGGGCAAGACCGTTGCGGCGCTCGGATTCGTGGAGGCGTCGCAGACCGGCGGGGTGCTGATCCTCACCCACCGGCGAAACCTCGTGGACCAGTTCCACGGCGAGCTGCGTGACCGCGGCTACTCCAAGCGCATCAGCCGCGCCCTGCTCAAGGGCGAGGACTCGGCCGAGGTGGGCGGGCGCGGTCCGGTGACGGTCGAGACCTATCAATGGTTCGTACGCAACGCCGGCAAGATCTCGAGCGCCTACACGATCGTCATCTGCGACGAGGCGCATACCGCGCTGGGCGAGAAGACGAGCGCCGCAATCCGCAACTGGACCGGGCCAATCTTCATCGGCATGACCGCCACCGGCGCGCTGATCGCGCGCCACGTCACCGACCTGTTCCCGACGCAGACCTCGCGCTTCGATCTCGCGCAGGCCGCGCGGCGCGGCGTGATCTCGCCGCTGCGCTGCATCCGCATCCCGCCCGGCCCGGGCGTGCGCACGATCGCCAAGGTGCCGTTGCGCCGCGGCGAGGTCGACACCGAGTTCGACCAGGAGATGCTGGCCGAGCTGCTCGACCAGACGCCGTTCAACATGGCGATCGCCGACCTCTACAAGACGCGCTTCAACGGGGTCCCCGGCGTTGTCTACGCCGCCGGCGTGCGGCACGCGTACAACGTCGCCCAGTCGTTCCGGGATCTCGGGATGAAAGCGATGGGGGTCTCCGGCGAGACGCCCAAGCGCGAGCTGGCGAACATCCTCGCGGATTACGAGGCGGGCAAGATCGACGTGCTGGTCAATGCTCAACTGCTCGCAGAGGGCTGGAACAGCCCGCGCGCTACGGTCTGCATGCACCTCGCGCCGACCGCTTCCAAGCGCGTCTACCAGCAGCGCGTCGGACGTGTGACACGCCGGCATCCGGGCAAGGAGGCCGGCATCGTGATCGACTTCGTGCACCCCGCGACCAAGCACGATGACCCGGTCGTGACGCTCCACTCGCTGCTTGACCGCGACGTCTACCGCGGCGGCGCGATCGTGGTCGGCCCGGTGCGCCGCGGTCGTGGCCGGAGGGTCAGGGTGGAGCGGCGCGTGCTGCCGGTCACGCCCGATCCCGAGCGGCGCGCCGAGGTGTTCGAGCGCGAGCTGTGGCGGATCGCGGTCGAGCACCTCGATTACCGCGAGCAGCACGTGTGGGCGGCGCTGGCGGGCGCGCGCGTGGCCCCGAACGGCTGGCGCCGCGCGAAGGCGATGCTGCACTTTGACCGTGAGGGCGAGCTGCGCCGGCGCTACCTGCTGAGCGCGCTGCAGCGCAACCGCAACCCGCAGGTGCGCCTGCGTGCGCTCCAGGAGATCGCCGCGGGACGCGACGCGGACGCGTTCGACACGGCGGTCGACATGCTCGGCGGCTGGCCGCGGGACGAGCGGCGCGAGGGGGTCAAGATCATGCTGCTGGCGCTCGCGGAGCGTCGCATCGGCCGCCGCGATCAGGCCAATGCGTGGATCTGGCGGATGGCCGAGTACACGCGCGACGTGCACGAGGAGTACGCCGTCCAGCGGATGCCGGAGACCAAGCGGCTGCTGGGCCTGCTGGTGAACTCGAGCGGCGCTGCGCACGCCCGTAACGCGCGCCGGCTCGTGCACGCTTCGCGCAAGGAGGACCGGCGCCTGTCGGCGGCGCTGCTCGCGGCAGCGCTCGCGCACACGCCGGAAGCCGAGGAGGCGCTGCGTGGTGCGCGCACGCGGATGGCACGCAAGCCGGCGGCGCTCGCACGTGAGCTGCTGCGCAACTTCCCAAAGGGCCGGCGCAGCAAGAACCGCCGGCGTCGCAGGCCCGGCGAGGGGGCGCAGGGCGTCGCGGTCGCGGCCCGCCCGGGGGCGAGCGCGACCCAAGGGGAGCTCGCCGAGCTGGAGCTCGACGAGGCGATCGTCGAGCTGGATGGCGGACTTGATCTGGACGGGTCGGTGGTCGAGCTGGACGTCGACGACGACCTCGAGGAGATCGGCACCGGGGTCGCGGTCGCGAGCTCGCTCGCCGGCCTGGTGGATGATGATGATGAGGACGACGACGATTTCGATGACGGGCGCGATGACGACCCGGACGACGACCCCGATGACGACCCGGACGACGACCCGGACGACGACGACCGAACCGACGAGGACCGGACCGACGACCAGGACGCCGGGGACGGCGAGCCAGCGGACGCCACCAAGCCGCCGGCCGACACCGCCGCGCCGCCGCGGCGCCGACGCACGCGCCGCAACGCCGCTTAGGGCTCCCCCAGAGCGGCCGGCGTTGCTTCACGCAATCGGCTTTAGGGCTCCAGGGCGTGTACAGTGACTGCCAGCTCGGCGGTTTCGTCGTGCCCGACTCTCACTCTTCGTAAGGACCGACGATGCCCGTACTCGCAAGCAAGTTCCCGATTATCAGCGCCTTCGGGACGATCCTGTTCTTCTTCTTATTCGTGGTCTGGTTCTGGATCTTGATCACGGTCTTTGCCGACCTGTTCCGTCGCCGCGACATCGGCGGAGGGATGAAGGTCCTGTGGATGATCTTCGTGATCGTGTTGCCGTACCTGGGCGTGTTCGTCTACCTGATCTTCGAGCACTCGGGGATGTCCGACCGGAGCGTCAAGGAGCAGAAGGCAGCGCAGTCGCAGTTCGACCAGTACGTGCAGTCCGTGGCCACCAAGAGCGACCCGGCGGCGCAGATCGCCAACGCGAAGCAGCTGCTGGATGCCGGGACGATCACGCAGGCCGAGTTCGATCAGATCAAGCAGAAGGCGCTCGCCGTCAACTAGCACCGCAAGGAGCCCTGAATGTGCCGCTGGCTTGCCTACACCGGCTCCCCAATCCTTTTGAAGGAGGCACTTTACGAGGGGCCCAACTCGCTGGTCGATCAGAGCCTGCACTCTCGGCTCGGCGCCGAGCCCACCAACGGCGATGGGTTCGGCGTCGGCTGGTACGGAGCGCCTGACACCCCTGGCGTGTTTCGCGGCACCGAGCCGGCTTGGAACGACTGCAACCTGCGCGAGATCGCCGGCCACATCAGCTCGCCGCTGTTCTTTACCCACATCCGGGCGGCGATCGGCAGCGCCGTGCAGCAGACCAACTGCCACCCGTTTCGCCACGATCGCTGGCTGTTCATGCACAACGGCTACATCAACGAGTTCGCGGCGATCAAGCGCGACCTCGTGCTCGCGATCGACCCTTCGCTGTATCCGGAGATCCAGGGCCAGGCCGACACCGAGGTGCTGTTCTTCCTCGCTCTGACGTTCGGCCTCCAGGACGATCCCCCAGGTGCGGTCGAGCAGGCGGTCGGGCTGGTCGAGGCGATTGCCGGCAGGCACGGTGTCCCGCACCCGTTCCAGGGCACGATCGCGACCACCGACGGTGAGAGCATCTGGGCGTTCCGCTACTCGAGCGAGCAAAAGTCGCGCACGCTCTTCTACACCACCGATGTGCCCACGCTACGCAAGCTGTATCCCGAGCGCAAGCTCTTCCGCGAGGTCTCCGAGGACGCGCGACTGATCGTCTCCGAACCCCTCGGCGACGTCGCCGGCGTCTGGAATGAGGTGCCCGAATCCAGCTGGGGCGTGATCGGTCCGGATCGCGATGAGCTGCGAGCGTTCCGCCCCAAGGCGCCAACGACGTCGGTGTCGCTCAGCGGATGAACTGGCAGAAGTAGCCGCTCAGCCCGCTCCGCTGGTGTCCCCCGCGCCGCTCAACCGGGCGAGATGAGCTTGTCAGCGTCGCGCTCGATGTCGCGCTCGAGCTCGCGCAGGCGCCGCAGACGCGGCGACTTCGCTGTGAGGCCGGTGAGCAGTGTGAACAGGGCGCACGCCAGGAAGCACGCCGCGCCAAGAGCGGTATTCCAATTCGAGGCGGCCTGGTCGAGCATCGAGCCCGTCGCCGGTACCACGTAGCCGGCGACCGCGGAGAAGCCGAACAGGATGCAGCCGAGCAGATTGATCGACGGCTCCCACCATCCGCGCTCGCCGCACCGCGGCAGCCAGCCATTCCTCGCCGAGGCGCGGTAAGCGATCGCCCCGGATATCAGGAAGCAGATCGAGCCCAGCGCGTCCGGCCGCCACACGAGCCGGTTGTACTCGGCACTGGACAGCGCTGTGTGCATCGCGCGGTAGGTCGTCACGTTGAAGAACAGCGTTCCGAGCGACTGGACCGCAGCGGCCCACCACGCCGCCCGTCCAGGATCCCGCCCGTGGCGCTCTGGGAACGCCGCGAGCGATTGCAGCGCGCCACCTGCGGTGAACAGGATCGAGCCGATGAAGAAAGTCACCGCGTCGGCGCCGTCGCCGACCAGGTTGGCGTAGCCCGGGAACGGGCCGATCAGGAAGCAGGTGGAGCCGGCCGCGAAGCAGAGCGCCATCCAGCGCTCTCGCGTCATCGCCGGCCCCGCTTCCCGAGCCACCGGTTGGCTGCTGACTGCCGAGCCTGCGGTTGGCTGCTATTCGCGGGCCAGCATCGCGGCCGCTTCGCGTTCGAGGTCGATGTACGGCTCGCCGCTGACGTCGATGGCGACCCGGTTGATCGTGCCCCCGGTGAACTCGTGCGGGTGCGGGCCGGGGTAGTCGTCGGTGACCGGCTCGCCGCCGTCGCGCCCCACGCATAGACCCTCGCCGGCGATTGAGAACTTGCCGGGCTGGGTCTTGATCCGCCCTTCTCCGACCTTCTTCTCGCCGTGGTAGAGCGACAGGATCCCGGTCGCGACGCCCGGCGGGTCCTCGCCGTCCTTCTCGAAATTGGCCGACAGGATCAGCTTCTCGCCGACCGGGACGTCCTCACCGCCGACGATCTTCTGCTCGAAGTGCCCGACCCAGTTGTAAGCGTAGTGCAGGCGGTTGTCCTTGATGTAGAGCGCGTGGCCGCCGAACCGCGAGCCATGGGCGAAGATCACGCCCTCGGCGCCTGGGGCGGGAATGTCGATCAGAGCGCCGATGATGTACGAGCGGTTGCGGGTGTTGACCGCCTGGGACTCGGGCACCTCGGCTACGCCCGGGTAGTAGGCGTAACGGTTGCGCGCCGGGGTGAGGAGCGGCCGCGGGGTGGTGAGGATCTCGATGCCCGAGCGGTCGTCGAGCGGGAACGCGCTGTTTGCGCCCGCCTCCGCGTGCCAGAGGTTAATCATCTCCTGCAGCCGTTCGGGCTCCTGATCCGCGAGGTTGTGGATTTCGGAGCGATCGACGGCGGTGTGGTAAAGCTCCCAGGTGTCGGCGGCGAAATGGCTCCAGCCACTGATCGTTGGATGCGTCGTCACGGCCTTCCAGCCGTCGTGCCAGATCGCCCGCGAGCCCAGCATCGAGTAGAACTGGGTCGAGCGCGCGGTCGGGATCGTCGCGTGGTCGAAGCTGTAGCGCATGCTGACGCCGTCGAAGTGGCTCTGCGCGTGACCGCCGATCGAGGCCGGCAGCTCAACGCTGGCGACGTCGAGGATCGTCGGTACGAGGTCGATCGCGTGGTGGTACTGGTCGCGGATCTCGCCCTTGGCTTTCATCCCCGCAGGCCAGGAGATGATGCACGGGTCCGAGGTGCCGCCGTTGAACTCGTAGCGCTTCCACATCTTGAACGGCGTGTTGAACGCCATCGCCCAGCCGTTCGGATAGTGGTTGTAGGTCTTCGTGCCGCCGAGCTCGTCGAGCATCGTGAGGTTTTGCTCCATCGAGTCAGGGATTCCGTTCGCGATGTTGTTCTCGTTCACCGAGCCGTTCGGGCCCCCCTCGCCGCTCGCTCCGTTGTCCGAGATCAACAGGATCAGCGTGTTGTCGCGCTGCTCGGTCTCGTCGAGGTAGTCGAGCAGCCGCCCGATCTGATCGTCGGTGTGCGCCATGAATCCGGCATACACCTCTGCCATGCGGCGGAACAGCTGCTTCTCGTCCTCTGAGAGCGAATCCCACGGCCGCGTCAGGTCCAACGGCGGGAAGGGTTGCCCATCCGGTCCCGTCTGTGCGGCGATCGGGTTGATCGGTGGCAGCTCGGTGTTACGCGGGACGATCCCGAGCTGCTTCTGGTTTGCCACGGTCTGCTCGCGGATCGCCTCGTATCCCATGTCGAACCGGCCCTTGAACTTCTCGATCCACTCTTTCGGAGCGTGATGCGGTGCGTGGCACGCACCTGGCGCGTAGTAGAGGAAGAAAGGCTTCTCAGGCGCGATTACCTTCGCGTCCTTGATGAACTCGAGCGCCCTGTCCGTCAGATCCACGGTCAGGTGGTAGCCCGCCGCGGGCGAACGCGGCGGATCGATCGGATGGCTGTCGTAGACGAGATCCGGATACCACTGGTTCGTCTCGGCCCCGAGGAATCCGTAGAAGCGCTCGAAGCCGCGGCCCGTCGGCCAGTTGCGCCGCGTCGAGGCGACGTTCATCTCGGACTCGGGGCACAGATGCCACTTACCGACCATGTACGTGTTCCAGCCGGCCGCCCCGAGGATCTCCTGGATCTGCCCGTTCTCCGGCGGGATCACGCCCGTCCCGTTCGGGAACCCGATCGCTGCCTCGGTGATGCAGGCCATGCTGTTGCGCGTGTGGTTGCGCCCCGTCAGCAGACACGAGCGTGTCGGTGAGCACAGCGCCGTCGTATGCATCTGCGTATAGCGCACCCCTTCTGCGACGATCCGATCGATGTTCGGAGTCGGGATCGGACCACCGTATGGGCTCAACGCGGAAAAACCGACGTCATCAAGCACGATGTACAGGACGTTCGGCGCGCCATCAGGGGCCTTCGGGGCCTCAAACGGGCTCCAGTCCGGAACCG
Organism: Solirubrobacteraceae bacterium; assembly: GCA_052147535.1. GTDB lineage: Bacteria > Actinomycetota > Thermoleophilia > Solirubrobacterales > Solirubrobacteraceae > Palsa-465. The sequence goes on from JBKQKK010000283.1 coordinate 7,208, forward strand.
AGTCGCGGATGTCGACGTTGATGACTCCCTTGAACGGCTTGCTCATCGTGTCCTCGTTTGCGTTAGCTGCTTTGTGCGGAGTCCCCGCGCCGCGCGGCGGCGGCGAGGAGTAGCTCCGGCTCGAGCTCGGCGAGCGTTCTGGCCTGCACGAACTCGTCGATCAGCGGTGTGCCGGCAGTCCGCGCCACGGCGTCTGCGAGTACCTGCGCCCAAGTGTGCTCGATCAGCAGCGCGGCGATCGCGGCGCCCGGCGCCAGCGGCTCGCCCAGCCGCCGGACAGTGTCTGCAGAGATCCCCGGCGTGCCGGCCGCCAGCGCGCGGCGCGTCGCACGCCGTCGCGCGGCTGGGTCGAGCCGGAAGTCGAGCACCGGTGCGATCAAGCTGCCGGCGCCATCGCCCCGCACGTCGATCATCGCAAGCTCGCCGGTCTCGACCTCGCGATGGATGAAGATCGCTTCGAGAACGCGCAGCGTGCCCCCGGTCTCCATGCGTTGGAGCGCGCCACCGAGCTGCCCCTCGAACCGGGCGTCCGGTGCGAATGCGTAGACCAATAGCTGGGCGGGCGTTGGCGCGGCTGCAGCGCTCATCGGCCTACATCTTGGCGCCAACAGCTCGCGCGCGCGTCATGCGGATCGGGTGAGGCTCTCGCTGGTAGGGCCCCGGCCGGGGCCCTACCAGCGGCGTCGCGTCGTTATGCGGCGCTCGGCGGCGTCAGCGCCTCTTGCAGCTTGGCCGTGTCCTCGTCGGACAGCGAGGTCTTGATCACCGTGCCGCCGTACTGCTCCAGCGCGGCGATCGCCTTGTCGGGCGTCACCTGCTCGATGACCATGAACAGCGCCGAAGTGCCAGGCTTGAGGTATTCGCGCACCTGCTCTTGGAATACCTTGTCGATCCCCTTCTCTCCCAAGTGGCCGAACAGCGCGCCGAAGCCCGCTCCGAGCGCCAGACCGGCGAACGGGACGAAGAACAGCAGCCCGAACAGCAGGCCCCAGAAGCCGCCCCAAGCCGCGCCGCCGCCGGCAGAAGCGCCGCCGTGGGTGGTCGTGACGTGATACTTGCCGTCCGGGTCGCGCGCGATCGCCGCGACCTGGTCAGCCTGAATAATCAGCTCCGCCTCGAGCTTCTGAACGGTCTGCCGGGCCTCCTCGGCGGTGCTCTGATCCGGATACCCGATTGCAACCAGCGTTGCCATGCGCTAATGCTCCTTTCGAAGGTTTACCTAGTCTAGGTGGCTACAACCTTGCCGAGGGATGCCGTCTGCAGCATCATCCGGATCGGATGACGAGCCGAGCAACGGATCCCGCGCGTCGCGGGTTGAGAGGCAACCGCAACAGCCGCCAACGCTCGGGCAAACGTGTAGTGTTCATTGGGAGTTCCTGGCGTGATCGCAGATTGCGACGGGGATCCGCGTTTCTAAGGGGAACGGGCATGGCGACCGCGTGGGCGCACAGGCATAGGGGCTGATGAGCGGGATCTCCGGAGCAGCGCGCATCGTCTTGCGCCGTAGCGCCAGACCCGTCGGCGAGTTCTCGATCTCGCTGACAGCCTGCCTCGTGGTGCTCACGTATGTTGCGACGGTGCTCATCAGAGCGCCCGCGCGCACCCAGAGCCTCGCTCTGCCCGTGGTCGTGCTCGGCGCCGGGGCCCTGTTCGGCCTGGGTCTGACTGACATCGCGCACGGTCGCGAGCTTCCGTTCGCTCGGGCTCTAATCGCCGCCGGTGTGCTCTGGTCGCTATCGGCGCTGATGGCGTCTGACGAGCCGTTCGCCTACAGCCTCGGTCGCGTCAGCCAATGGGGCGCCGAGCTGGCGATCGCCTATCTGCTGCTCAGCTATCCGTCAGGGCGACTGACGGCCGGAGCCGACCGTGCGCTGTTTGCCGGTGGAGCCCTGGTCATCGGGCTGCTTTACCTCCCGACGACGCTGGTCGCTCAGTTTCCGCATCTGTCGCTGTGGTCGATGTGCTCCACGGACTGCCCGCGGAACGCCTTCTCGCTCGTGCCTTCGACGCCCGCGTTCGTGCGAGATGTAGTCATGCCGTTGCGTGAGGTCCTAACCGTGGCCCTGTTCACCGCCGTCGCCGTGGCCGCGACGCTGCGCGCGCGCAAGGCGGAGTCGCCGCTCGGACGGTTGCATGCGCCGATCGTCGCGTTCGCAATCCTGCAGGCTGTCGCCTCAGCGCTTTACTTCCCGCTTCACGAAGTCGCTCCGTTCTCCGGCGCCTTGTCGGTCCTGGCCTGGATCTTCGTGCTGTCATTCCCATCCGTCGGACTGGCCTGCGCCACGGGCCGGCCCTATCAGCGCATCCACACCGCAAATGTGCTCGAGCGCCTGGCGCGTAACCTCAGCGCAAGCGCCAGCGCCGCGGACGTGCGCTTCGCCCTTGCCGACGCCCTCACGGACCCGTCGCTGCAGATCCTGCACTCGTTTCCGGGAGATCTGGATGCCTGGGTCGACGAGTCCGGCGCGGCCGTGGAGCTGGCGGCGGCCGCGGCCGGCCGGCGGGCGACGCAGGTCGCGAGCGGCAACTGGCGCATCGCGATCCTGCAGGAGGCGTCGCCGGCACCGGCTGCTTCGCCCTCACAGGGCCTCGCCCTCGTCTTGAGTGCAGGCTCCTATGCCCTGGCAGCACTCGAGAACCAGTGCCTAATCGACGAGCTTCAGCGCGCGCTTCGGAACCTCTCGGAATCCCGAGCGAGCCGACTCACCGCGGAGCGCGACACGCGCCGGAAGATCGAGCGTGACCTCCATGACGGGGCCCAGCAGCGGCTGGTGGCGCTGCGCTTGAAGCTGGGAATGGCAGCCGCCAGACTGGCGGGTCGGGATCCTGAGGGCGCCGAGCTTGTCCGCGCGCTCGAAGCGGACGTCGACGCGACGATCGCCGAGGTCCGCTCGCTAGCCGGTGGCATCTACCCTCCCCTGCTCGCACGAACGGGGCTCGCAGACGCTCTGCGCGAGGCGGCTCGCGCTGCCGCGCTGCCGACGACAGTGCTCGCCGACGAGCGACTCGGGCGCTACCCGACCGAAATCGAGACGACCGTTTACTTCGCCTGCTCGGAGGCGATGCAGAACGCCGCCAAGCACGCCGGCGCCGCCAGCCGCGTGACGATCTCGCTGTGGGAAGACGACGCGCTGAGCTTCGAGATCCGCGATGACGGAGCCGGCTTCGACTTGCCGACCACGCCCTACGGCATCGGGCTCAGCAATCTCAGCGACCGTCTCGGCGCGGTTGGCGGCACGGTGACGATCTGGTCAGCCCCCGGTCAGGGAACCGTGCTTAGGGGCTCGATCCCGCTGCCACCCGCCGACGTACGTGACCGCAGCTTCAACTCGACGGTAGTCGCCCCGGCTGGTTAGTGGTTACCGTTCGGACGGGAGCACCGAGACGGAGCTTGCGTCGGCAAGGTAGATCAGCGTGGCTTTCACGCGTCTGCTCGTGTCCCCGGACTCACGCAGGTTGAGCTTCATGAAGATCGCGTTGATGTGCTTCTCGACGGCACGCTTGGTGAGGAACAGCGACGCCGCGATCGCGGCGTTGCTCTTCCCGGTCGCCACTTCCCGCAGAACTTCACGCTCACGCGCCGTGAGCTCATCCAGTGGCGACGACGCCGAGCGCGCGCGCTCGGCCATCAGCAGATCGATGATCTTCGCGTCGAGCACGGACCGGCCCTCTGCGACCGCCTCGATCGCGCCCACCAGCTCGCCGAGGTTCCCCACCCGTTCCTTGAGCAGGTATGCGCGGCCCTCGGATCCGTGCTCGAACAGGTCCAGGGCATAGGTGGGATCGGCGTACTGACTGAGGATCACGACGCCGATCTTCGGATGGGTCTCACGCAGTCGCGCAGCCACGCCGATGCCATCACGATCCCGAAAGGGGGGCATCCTGATGTCGCTGAGCACGACATCGGGAGCGTCCTGCTCGATCGCCTCGACCAGCGAAACCGCGTCAGTGCAGACTGCGATGACTTCCACGCCGGCAGCCTTCGCGAGCAGATGACGCAACCCCTCCCGCACCAGGTAGCTGTCCTCGGCGATCATCACGCGGAAGCTCATGGCAGGACACTATCCCACGAACTCCGCTCGCGCGAAACCGACGACTACCGGGCGAATCAGTGCGCCCTGCGATCCATTCAGGAGGCGTTCGTCAGCGCCGCCTTCTCAGCAGCGAACTCCGCATCTGTCAGTGAGCCCCGGTCGTGAAGCTGCGCGAGCCGCTCCAGCTCGACGACGCGGCCACCAGCGCCCCCGGGTCCGGCGCTCGCCGCGACCGGCACCGCTCCGCGTCGCCGGGCGGAGAACCAGGCGTGTAGCGCGCGCCCGGTATCGCCGGCGTGCGCCTCGGGAAACTCGCGTGCTGTCTGGCGGCGCAGCGCGTGGACACCGAGGCCGAGCAGCACGATGAAGCCGATGATGTAGGCGATCTGGCGCGTCGCCGGCGTCGGACCCCAGAGGATCACGAGCAGCAGCGCCATGTACACGGTGACATAGACCGCCGCCGGCCGCTCGCGCAGCGTCGGGGCGAGCACGCGGCGCAGCGCTGTCGCTGGACGCGTATGGCCCGCGATCCAGGCGGCGATCACGACCAGCAGTCCGTAGACCACCACCGCCACGCCGATGTCGTAGAGCATCGTCGTCGCGATCGTCCACACCTGGTGGGCGGCAGGCTTGTTATCCGGATTCTTGACCAGCGCATCGATCACGTAGTTCCCGGCGATGCGGCGGTCCAGCAAGGTGAACACGCCGGCGCCGACAAAGCACCAGCCGACCATCCGCAGGGCCGCTCGCCGGCGGCCCCTTGACAGGTAGACCGCGAGGGCGAACAGGGCCAACGTGAGCACGGGCAGCCACAGCGCCAGACCCTTGATGTCGGCGGCGATGTCCTGCGCGGTCTTCAGCTCGCTGGATCGCATGATCACAAGCTGGCCGCTCGCCGGGGGCAGCGTGATGCCCACCTGGCTGGCGCCGGCTCTGACCGTGCCCGCGTTCGCCTTGAGCTTGGACACGACCGCAGCGACCTGCTGCTGTACCCCCAGCGCACTCGCAAGCTGGCTGATGATCGCGTGCAGGTTGAGCGTCACCACCCCGCCGCTGGTGGACGCAAGCTTGCCGCCGCCGTTGATGATCTTCATCAAGGTCGCATGGGCGGCGTGATTGGCCACACGCCAGGCCGTCTGGACCTGTGAGGACGCCAACAGCTTCGGTGCCACCTGCCCGGCGAGCTGTTGCAGACCCGAGGCGGCCGGGCCTGCCAGAGCCTCGAGCGGTGCCAGCGGCTTCGGCAGGACGCTCAGCGCGTTCTTGATCTCGTCCTCGACAATCCCCGAGCTGAACAGCTGGTTCACCGCATACGCAGCGACCGCGGCCTGGATCTCCTTGTTCGCAAGCAGCTGCGTACTGGTATTGGTCCAGTTCTCGGTGTTCAACGCCTGCCGATTGATCCATACGGCGTTGATCGCGCCGATGCCGAAGATCGTCGCGACGATCAACAGGGTGGCGATCAGCAGACGATGCCGGTGCGGTGCTCGAACCGGCATTGCGGCTGGAGCTGGCGCCGTCGCATCCGTCGCGGCTGGAACCGTCGCACCCGCAGCCGTTGTGGCTGGGGGCGGATCAGGGTTGGGGACGGCGCTGCCCGGCGCTTCGGTCACGGGGCGAGCATAGATCCCCGGTGGTCGATCTTGCAAGCAGGCATGCCCGTCGCTCGTCGTTCGCCTGCGTACACCCCGATCGTTGGGGTGTGCACCCCCATACAGCGCCTCGCCACTTGGTTTCGATGCGCAGCGACGAACCTGCTCTACGGCTGCCGGCGCCTGGCGGCGAAGTTTCCGATCAGCAGTCCGATCACGGTTACCAGGTAGAGTTGGCCGGTGAGCATCTCGATCACCGCCAGCGCGTGCCCGGCCGGGGTGGCAGGGGTGTAGTCGCCAAAGCCGGTCGTCGTCAAGACGGTGAAGCTGAAGTACACCTTGTCGCCCGGTGAGGTATGGGCGGCCTGCGCAGCGAAGTACGGCGTGCTCGTGACCGCCGCGATGAAGCCAACGACCCAAGCGAAGATCAGACCGGTCGACAGATATATTGCGAGCGACCCGGCCACCGCGTTGAACCTGACGCCCTCCAAGCGCAGGAGTCGCAGCAGGCCACGGGCCAGAGCGAACGGGATCCCGGCGGTCACGAAGATGGCAGCCGCGGGGCTCAGCCAGCGAGGGCCGACCCCGAGCGCGATCAGGATGACGCCGACGATCATCACGAGGCCAAGCGCGAGCGCCCTGCGGAGGCGGACCGACTCGCGCTCGCGTGAGGTTGCGACGGTGAGGATCAGCGCCGCTGCCTCGATCGCGATCCCCGCCGCAAGCGACCAGTTCGCGTCCGGCGCCGCGATCAAGAACACGACCGCTGCCAACATCAGAACCAGGACGGCGGCATAGCGGAACTGCGGCTGGCCGGCGCCCGAAGCGGCGCCAATGTGTTCGTTCTCCGGCAGCGCGCCGCCCCCTCCGATGCTTGGCTCAAGGGGCGGCATAAGCGATCTCAGGGCCAGCCGAGCGTGTCCAGATCGTCGCGGGGAGATGCGGCCGGCGCAGCTCTCCTCGAGCCGAGTCCTGCGTGGGAAGGCTCCTGATCCGTGAGGGCAGGACTGTCAAAAGACGCCCCTGAGGGCACCGAGGAGCCGAGCAGCCCGGCCTGGTTGGCGCGCGCAACCGCTTCTGAGCGGGAGCAGGCGTCAAGCTTTCGATAGACCGCGTGAACGTGTGTCTTGACCGTGTTCGCGGAGACGCGGAGGCGTTGCGCGATCTCCTGGAACGAATAGTGCGTCGGAAGGAACCGCAGGACCCTGAGCTCGGCGGTCGTCAGCGAGGCGATCCCGGCAAGGGTGGCTTCTGCCCGCTGATCGAACTGACCCCAGGCATCGTCGAACCATCCTCCGAAGACGGCGACATCTGGTGTGCGACGCGCCAAGCGCGAAGCATCGGCGAGCAACTCCCGGGCGCCGGCAACTTCCCCAAGCACGATCGAAACGCGCGCGAGCAGGATTCTCGTCTCGGCACCGAACCAGGCGGGCGAGTCCTCGAATGCCTCGAGCAGGGTCCGGCAGCTCGACACCGCCGCCTTCGCCTCGTCGACGCGGCCCTCCCGCATCGCGGCGCCAGCCCAGACCGCGAACACGAGCGCCGAGGCCGCGGTCCTGCTGAGGCGGTGCTTCGCGACAACCGAGCGCGCCCGCCGGGCGAAGTCCGATGCGATCACGGGCTGATCGCGCCCGGCGGCAACGACAGCCAGCTGCGCGAGGCATAGCGCCGCCGCGTCTGGTGCGACGAGCGCTCCGCGCGCAACCCCCTCCTGGAGGCATCGCTCGGCCTCGAGCTCCGACGCCGTCAACAGGGCAGCTGTCCCGCGCAAGAAGCAGCAGTTCGCGCGCCAGGAACTGTCGTGCGGCAGCAGTTCATACGCCCGCGTGGCGAGCTCGCCCATCTCACGCGCACCGGAGCGCGCGGCCCACGCCTCGATCAGCAGCACGCCGGCTCGTTCGGGCTCTGTCGATCGCGCGGGCGCATCGGCATCGGACAGACGCACCGCCGCGCAGCGAGCCCACTGCTCCGCCGCAGCGACCCGTCCAAGCGTCAGGTTGCTGTGCGCCGCCGCCAGCGCGAGCCGCGCACCTCCAGCTGCCCCCTCGGCGGTGACGCCACTCAGCCAGCGCTGGACGATGTGGTTGCGTCCCTCGCCGAGATAGCCGTGCAGATTCGCCCACAGCAGCTCTCCGGTGCGATCGAGATCCCCGGCGCTGCGCGCATGCTCGAGCGCTTCGTCGATCTGTCCGGCTCTGCGGTACCAGTCGCTCGCGCGCCGGTGAAGCGCCCCAGCGAGCTCCGGCTCTGAGCGCCGCAGCTCGGTCTGGAGCATCTCCCTGAACAGGCCGTGGAGTCGGTACCACTCGTGGCTGCAGTCAAGCGGCCGGAGCGGCACGTTCCCCTGCGCCAGCTCGGCGAGCACCGTCGCCGCGCATTTGCAGCCCAGCACCTCGTCGCAGAGTGACCCCGATAGGCGCTCGAGCACCGAGCTGCGCATCAAGAAACGGACGTTCGCCGGCGACAGCCCGGCCAGCAGCTCGTCGCGGAAATACTCGGAGATCAGATGGTCGTCGCCGCTCAGGCGGGCGACCGCCTGCGCCGGATCGGGCCGCTGCGCGCAGCGGATCGCAGCCAGCTGGAGCGCCGCCGGCCAGCCCTCCGTCCGCTCGCCGAGAGTCGAGACCGCGGCGAGGCTGCGGGCGAGCCCGGCCTTCGCAAGCAGCGACGCCGCCTCCGACGCCGTCATCGAGAGATCTTCGCTGTTGAGCTCGACGAGCATCCGCTGGGCGCGCATCCGGCCGCGCGCGAGCGCCGGCACACAGCGCGACCCCACGGCCAGCTGAGCTCCCTCGGGGAGCCAGCCGAGGATGCCGAGCACGGCGTCTTTCAGCACTTGTGGCGCAACTAGGTGAGCGTCGTCAAGGACCAGCGCGAAGCGACGACCCAGGCCAGGCACGATGCCGATCGCGTCCAACGCGATCGCGATCGAATCCGCCAGGACGCGCGGGTCAGCGTCAGCTCGCTCGAGCGTCACCCACGCGCACGGGCGCCCGCTGCCTTGGGACCATTGCTGGGCCCATTGCGCGAGCAGCATCGTCTTGCCGTATCCGGCCGGCGCCGTCAGTAGGACCAGGGGGCAGTCCCGCTCCGCCTCGAGCCGGGCGAGCAATCCGGTGCGCCGAACGGACTCCTTACCCGCGTTCGGCGCCCTGAACTTCGGCTCCGCCCGAGCGAATCCAGCGCCCAACCGAGCTGACTCGAAGGTCAGCGGCCCGTCATTCAGAGTGCTCGCGCCGGTCATGAGCCCTAAGCGTCACCACGAGACTTCGCCGCCACAAGGTGGCGTGCCAGTGTCTTAGCCGGGATGCGCCTACCGTTGCGTGAAACATCAGTTTCTGTTTTCACGCTGCCTCCGATTGCGCTGACGGGCCAGCTCTCTACACCCACTACTCGTTCTGCGAGCGGGCGTTGTAGCGTTAGCTCCTGCGGTCAGTTTCCCAGCCGGTGCGACGGCAGCGCTTTCAGCTCTCCGACCTGATCGCTCGTCAAGCTCAGCAGCAGCTCGTCGCTGGCGCAGCGGTCAATCGACGCGCCGGGGATCTCGACCCACCGCTTGCCCCACAGATGGCCGTGCTCGAGGACCAGCAGCGTGACCCTCTGGTGATCGTCGATCACAAGCCCCACGACATGCCCGAGGTGATGGCCGTCCGACGAGGTAACCGGGCTGGCGCGGCGGATCTCGACGCCGCCCTTCGGGACGCGGTGGTAGCTGACCACCACGTGCTGGTCATACTCCATCGCCATCCCCGCTCCCATCACGCCGGGGCCGAGGCTGCCGAGATCGGAGATCGGATACATCTCCTGGATTCCGACATCCCAATCCTCGCCACCCGCGGGAAGCTGGCCCGGCAGCACGAACGCGGATTCGTGGATTGGCTGCAACTGGGCGATCTCCGCGAGCGTGCACTCCAACGAGATGCTTTCCGATCCGTCGGCCTCACGCGCGCTCTCGATCGGAACTAGCCGTGCCTGCTCATGACCGTCCGCCGGCGCAACGACGACGTGCGTCAGACGTCGCGTCAGCGGGTCGATCACGACATCCGTCAGCTCCCCGAACGGACCGTCGGTGCAGGAGACTGGAATGTCAAGGTCGATTCGCATGCGGCTTGACCCGGATCTCACGCTCGATGCCGGACCGCAGGCAATGCTACGTGGATCGTGGATCGGATGCGCGGGCGAGAGTGGTGCTCGCACCCTCGCCGGGTGCTGATGACTGTGGGAGCATCTTCACAAATGCAATGCGGCTGAGGAAGGCAAGTGATGGCAACCCGGACGACGGCGAGCAAGCAGACCGGTGCGACGCAGGAGGCCACCTCGCCCGGCGACAGCGTCGTGGCGCATTTCACGGTGGCCGAGCGGGTGGCGCGAGGCAAAGCCGCGCGCGCCGAGGTGCCACGAGCGAGCCACGCCGTCTTTACGCCCGCGCCGGACCGCGCTGACCCGCTCGAGGTGCTCGAGCGTCAGGGGGCCACGCGCGTGCCCGAGCTGGTGCCGATTCGCTACGGCCGGATGCTCGTCTCGCCGTTCACGTTCTATCGCGGAGCCGCGATGATCATGGCCGGCGATCTCGCAGCAACGCCGCGCTCAGGACTGACGGTGCAGTGCTGTGGCGATGCGCACCTGTCGAACTTCGGCATGTTCGCGTCTCCCGAGCGGCGGCTCGTGTTCGATCTCAACGACTTCGACGAAACGCTCCCCGGCCCATGGGAATGGGACGTCAAGCGCTTGGCGGCGAGCATGATGATCGCCGCGGTCAACAACGGCTACGCGGTCAAGGACCAGGAGCGGATCGTGCTCGACACGGTCGAGGGCTACCGCTCCGCGATGCAGGGCTTCGCCGGCATGAACCACCTCGAGGTCTGGTACGCGCGGATGGACGCCGACAGCGTGCTCGAGGAGTTGGGCTCGCAGGTCAAGCCGGCGATGCTCAAGCGGACCGAGAAGACGATCGCGAAGGCCCGAACGCGCGACAGCATGTCCGCGTTCTCGAAGCTGACCGAGACGGTCGACGGCCGGGTTCGGATCGTCGATCAGGCGCCGCTGATCGTGCCGCTCGATCGGCTCGTTTCCGAAGGCGAGCGAGAGGAGATGTACGAGGGTCTGCACGGGTTGCTGCGTAGCTACCGCCGGACGCTCGAGTTCGACCGGCGGGTGCTGCTGGAGGAGTTCCAGCTCGTCGACTTCGCCCGCAAGGTGGTCGGCGTCGGCAGCGTCGGCACGCGCGCATGGATCGCCTTGTTGCTGGGCCGCGACGAGCGGGACCCGCTGTTCCTGCAGATGAAGGAGGCCGAGGCGTCCGTGTTCGAGCCGTTCCTCGGCCACAGTGGGTTCGCCAACCACGGCGAGCGGGTCGTCGTCGGGCAGCGGCTGATGCAGGCCAGTAGCGACATCTTCCTCGGCTGGCTGCACGTCGACAGCGGCCTCGACGGCCAGCCCCGCGACTTCTACGTACGCCAGCTTCGCGACTGGAAGGGATCAGCCGAGGTCGAGCAGATGGTCCCCAAGGGCATGGCCATGTACGGCAAGCTGTGCGGCTGGACGCTCGCGCGCGCTCACGCTCGCAGCGGCGACCGGATCGCGATCGCCGCCTACCTAGGCAGCAGCGCGAGCTTCGACCGCGCGATCCTGGAGTTCTCAAACGCCTACGCCGAACAGAACGAGCGCGACTACCGGGAGCTCACCGCAGCGGTCAGCGCGGGCAAGATCGTCGCCCAGACCGGCCTGTGATGACCTGGTGATCGGCATCGAGGCGCGCGGGACGGGACCGCTCCGTCTGAGAATCGGATGACGTGCGTCCGCTAGCCGTCGTACACGGTTGACCCATGGGCCGAGTGTTCACCCTGTCGCTGACCGCTGCCCTGAACCCCACGCTGCTGGCCGCCGTCACGATCATGCTGACCCTCGAGAGCCCCAAGCGGCTGCTGTCCGGCTATCTCGCAGGAGCGTACGTCACGAGCCTCATCTGTGGCCTGCTGCTGGTGTTCACATTGAACGATTCAGGCACCTCCAGCACGTCGAAGCACACGGTCAACCCGATCATCAACGTGGCGCTCGGGGCGCTCGTGTTGCTGGTCGCGTTCGTCGTCGGGACCGGCCGCGACAAGCGGCGGCGAGCCCACCAGGCCCGCAAGCGCGAGCAGGCGCAGCACAAGCCGCCGCCGCGCTGGAAGCGCCAGCTGAGCAAGGGCTCCGCCAGAGACACGTTCGTCGTCGGAGTGTTGTTGAGCTTTCCCGGCGCGTCTTACATCGCGGGCATGGACCTGCTCAGCAAGCAGGGCATCGGGAACGCCGCAACGGTGCTCGCGGTGCTCGGCTTCAACCTGGTGATGCTGATGCTGCTCGAGATTCCGCTGATCGGCTACGCGACCAAGCCTGAGTGGACCGCAGCGACCGTCCAGCGCTTCAGCGACTTTCTCAGCCGAGACGGGGGGCGGGTCGCGCTGATCGGCGCCACGGCCATCGGCCTGCTGCTGATCCTACGTGGCATCGTCAACTGGTGAGTCCGCCGCCACCGGGGTCCCGATCCTCGCCAGCCGGAGCGTCGCCAGGTATGCCACGGCGACTCCGATGATCGTCAGCGGCTCGGCTCCCGTGCCGGATTTCGCGGTCAGCAGGGTTGCGACCACGATCGCCGCCAGCGGCAGGCGCAGGATGGCCACCGTCGCGGCGCCGATCCCGACCGCCACGGCCGGCGTGATCGCGAACCCGGGCAGACGCGAGGCGATGATGCCGCCGGCCGCACCCAGGAAGATCGCGGGAAACGTCGGGCCGCCACGGAAGCTGCCTAGCGAGATCGCGTAGGCGACACCTTTGAAGAAGACCAGCAGGGCGAGCGCCGAGAGCGACCATGTTCCCGCCGCGGAGACGAGTCCCGGGAGCGCACTCTGACCGGAGAACAGCACCTCGTTGACGCCCTTGCCGGTGGCCTGCGAGAACGCGATTGCCAGCCCTGACACAGCCAGGCCGCCGATTGGCAGCAGTATCAGCTGGCGCGCCTTCACGAGCCGGTGGGTCCACAGTCCGCCGGTCCGGATCACGTGGGCGATCACGGCGACAAGCAGCCCCACGGCGATCGTCCAGGCGAAATCCACCACAGTCGGGCGGTGAAATGCCGGCAGTGACAGAGGGCCGAGCGCGTAGGCGCTGGTGCTCAGCCCGGTGAACGCGCCGATGCCGATCGACACCAGCGTCCCGGTGGCGGCACCGACCAGGCCGGGGATCAGGATCACCGGCAGCCGTGCCCGGCCCAGGCCCGTCGCCTCGATCAAGATGATCGCCGCGATGATCGGCGAGGAGAACACGAACGAGAGCGCGGCGAAGCTGCCGGCCGCGCCGACCACGAGCAGCAGCTGCGCCGGCGCCTCCCGGCGGGCGCGCTTCACGATCGCCACCCCGAGTCCCGCGCCCAAAGCGATCAGCGGCGCTTCCGGACCGATCACCAAGCCGAGGCCGATCGACGCCAGGCCCGCCAGGATGATTCCCGGCAGTTCGACCGGCTGGACGGGGGCGCCGCCGACTTTCAGACCATCGGCGGGCACGTGTCCGCCCGTTCCCGGCAGGCGCGTTATCGCCAGCGCCGTGAGCACCCCAGCGATCGCCAGGATCGGAAGTGACCACCAGAGCGGCGGCCCATTGTGGTAGCCGAGCGCGCTCGGGAGGTGGCTGTACAACTCTCGCTGCAGCTGGTAGATGAGCTCCACGAAGCACCACGCGGCGAGCGACACCACGATCCCCACGATCGCCGCGATTGCCAGCAGAACGAGGAACCCCTTGCTCAGGAGCACTGCGCTTGGATCATCTGCATCCGGGGGGCTCGCCCCAGGACCAGCAGTCGGCGGACCCGGAGTCAGCCCGCTCGCCCCCGGACCAGGAGTCGGCGGACCCGGAATCGGCCTGCTCGCCTCCCCGCCGGGGACGGCGCTGCGTTCATCCATGACGTGCCTCGTGACGAACCCGCATCGCGCGAAACGCTACTGGTCGCGGCGCTGCGAGGTCGCCAGGCTCAGCGCCTCACGCCGCGCGGGTCGCACCGTGGCAATGCTTCCACTTACGGCCACTGCCACAGGTACAGGGCTCGTTGCGGCCGCGCCGCGCGTCCTGCGACGCGTAGGTCGCCATCAGCTCGGCAGGCGCCCGATCGGCGGCGAGCAACTCGGCCATGATTCGCATCGGCCGCTGCACGTGGTGAAAGAACAGCTTGTAGCCGGGGCACAGGTAGTGCTGCCCGGGCTCGCCGTAGGGCGAGGTCGCGAAGCGGTCCTTGGGACAGCCGCCGTTGCATGCAAAGCGCACGTCGCAATCGAGGCAGTAGCGGGTCAGCGTCTGGCGCTTGTCCAGGCCGAACTGCGTCTGCTTGGCTGACGCGATCAGCCGCTGCATGGGCGTCTGCGTGATGTTGCCGAGCAGATAGTCCGGTTCGACGAAGTGGTCGCAGCAGTAGAGGTCACCGTTGTGCTCGAGCGCGAGTGCCAGCCCGCAGGTCTCGGCGTGCACGCACATTCCCGGGGGCTCGCCGACCCAGTTCGCCAGCGCGGTGTCGAACATCTGCACGTAAACGCGGCCGATGTCACGGCGGACCCATTCCTCGAACGCTTCGATCATGAAGCGCCCGTATTGCTCGGGG
>JBKQKK010000284.1:0-2589 GCA_052147535.1 Solirubrobacteraceae bacterium
AATCAAGGAGCCGACACGCTCAACCACAACGTCCTCTTCAACACGTCCGACTGGGTTGCAGAGGTATTCTGCAATGTCGACGGCGGAGCCGGTGGCCCTTGCGTGAACCAGTTGAGCATTACGAATAACTTGCTTGCTGGTGGAGGGTTTGTGCTCTACGCCTGTGGAAACGGTACGAGTGCGGGCACGAGCCGTGTTACCTTCACGGGGAATGACATCGCGCGATGCGACACCCAGGTCACCACCTTCCAATCTGCCACGGGGGGCGAAACCTGCGGACCGGCCGAGTACGCCGGGGCGGATGCGCACGGGGATTGGCCACGTGGAGGCTACTTCGGGGTTGACGATGCGATGTTCTGCACTGCACCGAACCGAAATTGGGAGGGTGATTTCTGGGATGACAACGGCGCCGCGGTTGGCTGCTGACAAGACGCATGGTATTGCTTTAGCGCGTCGGGAAGGTGTTATGTGAAGCTTGGCGAACTGAGTCCGCATGGCTGTGGACTCGGTTGCTGCGGGTGGTTTGCCGGTCGCGTGTGGGTGTGAGGGGTGCGCGCGGCTAACGCGTGAGAATGAGCGGCTGAGAGCGCGCGTGAGCGAGCTTGAGGGCAAGGTCGAGGAGCTGTGTCGCGCCGAGAAGCGCCAGGCGGCTCCGTTCTCGCGCGGCAAGCCTTCTGGGCAGCCACGCCGGCCGGGGCGGAGGCCTGGCAGCGAGTACGGCACCAAAGCACACCGGCCGGTGCCGCGGGAGATCGACGAGACGGTCGAGGCGCCGCTTGACGGGGGGTGTGAGTGTGGCGGGGAGATCGAGTTTGAGCGGGTCGACTACCAGTATCAGGAAGAGCTCCCCGAACCACGGCCGTTGCGGCGCTGCGTGAAGGTGTATATCGGGCGGTGCAAGTGCTGCGGGCGCCGTCATCAGGGACAGCACCCGTATCAGACCTCGGACGCGTTGGGGGCCGCCGCCTCGCAGCTCGGGCCGCGCGCGGTCGCGACCGTCACGCAGCTCAACAAGGAGCTCGGCCTCTCGCCGGCGAAGACCGCAAAGGCGCTTTTGCAGCTCGGCGGGATCAAGCTGACGGCGGGCGGCGTGGTTCAGGCGGTCGCGCGAGCAGCGCGGGTGCTGGAGCCGACCTACGGGGCGCTGATCGATGCGGTCCGCGCCAGCGACGCGGTCGCGCCGGATGAGACGGGCTGGCGTGTCGGTGCACGCAAGGCATGGCTGTGGGGGTACGCCGGTGAGGACGTGACCGTCTACCAGATCGCCAACGGCCGCGGGTACGAGGACGCGAAGGTGATTCTCGGCGCCGACTACAGCGGGGTTCTGGAGCGCGACGGGTGGGCGCCCTACCGTCGGTTCGAGCACGCCCGCCACCAGACCTGCTATGCGCACCTACTGCGCCGCTGTAGCGAGATGATCGCGGATTCGATCGGCGGGCAGGCCCGTGTCCCGCACACGCTGCGGGCGATCCTCAAAGACGGCTTGGCGCTACGCGACGCGCGTGACCGTGGCGAGTATGACGAGCCCGGCCTCGCGCGCGAGATCGCAGCGCTGGAAGTCCGGATCGACTCGCTGCTCTCGCGCGAGCCGACCCACCCCGCGAACAAGCGGCTGCTTGGGCACCTCGCCAACGAGCGCGAGCACCTCACGACATTCCTGCGCACACCCGGGGTGCAGGCCACCAACTGGCGCGCAGAGCAAGCGCTACGCCCCGCGATCGTCAACCGAAAAAGCTGGGGCGGGAACCGCACCTGGACCGGCGCGCACACCATGGAAATCACCACCAGCGTGATCCGCACCGCCCGCCAGCAACACCACGACCCGATCGAACTGATCGCCACAGCACAACTGCACCGCACCCCCACCGTCAGCGACCGCCTCAAACTCCCCGCCGCGCGCTCAGACCCCGCGCTCGCAGCCTAAACACGATGGCCAACCGAACGCCGCGGCCCGCCGCCCGCCAGCCCAAAGGCCGCTACCGAGTGGTCTGCTACGAGCTCACCGACGGCCAGCAGAACATCATCATGGACAGCACCGACGACGGCTTCATCGCCGCCACCGGCTCGATCCACAACGCCGTCCTGGACGCCGAACTCGCGCACGCCGGCCCCAGAGAGCTCCAAGCACACCTCGCGCTCATGATCGCCAACGACGAACAGCTACACGCAAAACGCCAACCCAAGCGCAAGCCAACGCGCTAACGCAATACGACGCATGAAGCGCGGAAGGCCGGCGAACCGTCGTCCGCGAAAGTTCGCCGAGAGTGCGAGCAGATAGCACCACCCACTGCAACCGAGGTTCGCCTCTGCCCTCCGCCGGCATCTTCGACCCGGACCGATACGACGGCGATCTGGTCATCCGGCGACCCAGGCGTGCCCGACTTGAACGGTGTGGCCGGGATGCAATCCAAAACTATTGGGTCGGGTCGCCGGGGGCATCGCAGCCCCCGGCTCCCACGGATCCGGACGTGACAGTCTCCCGTCATCCCTGCGCCGCGAGGCGGCTTGTTGTATCCCCGGCGCAGCCGGGAGGAACTCGGAGGAAGGTTCTTGGGTCCAATGGCTTACCCAGACCCGAAAGGCGAAGGG
>JBKQKK010000285.1:0-14792 GCA_052147535.1 Solirubrobacteraceae bacterium
GTCGTTCATCGGACCGGACTCCGTTGCCGCGGGTCGGGCGGCAGCGGCCGCCGCCGAGCAGGACAAGCTCTGGAACTTTGTCGACCTGATGTACCTAAACCAAGGCGAGGAGAACACCGGCTATGTCTGGTCCGCTAAAGGCCCTCACACGGGCAGGCAAAGCGAGGCCTTCTCTCGGCGGCGGTCGAGACACCAACACCAATAAGGATGACCTATGGGCAAACCAGCCACCTGCCGATGGCGCGGTTCGAGCGCTTCCGTTGTGCGTCGGAACCAATCGTGGGGCGACAAAGGCATGGCGGAGGTGGTGTCGCCCGATCGTGAAAGCGTCCGTCGCCCGGCCGGCCGACGGCTGGCGCGGTCCGCGGGAAACTGGTGGTCGAGTTCACGCGATAGGGATCGTCCGCCTGCGAGCCGCGGCACGATCGCTACCCGCCGAAAGCGCTCGTCCCAGTGCGGCGGCGATGGCTGCCCGACCACCCGACCACAGCAGTACCGTCGATGACGCCTGCCGCTTGCAACGTGGGCGTCGATCGCGCTTCCCAGCAAGCACTCAGCCACGCTCGCGTTCCGTTGAATGCATGCGTCCGGCCGCCGACGAAAAGCAGACGTCCGGCGGTGCCCGCAACCCGGGCTTCCTGGTTCCACGAGAGGACGCGCCCGACGTTCAGCTTGTGGATGCCTGGAAGGAGGCCAGGCGGTCGGTACCGGATCGCGCAGTGGTCACTGAGCCCGCTCGGCCGCGTGTAGTGTTTGTTGTTGGGTGTTTGCGCGATTTTGCGGGGCGCGTTTGTCCAGGCTGCGCCTGGGTTCGCGTGGGTTGGAGCGCGGTCTATTTGGATGTGGTGTGCGTGTGCTCGGGAGCTGGTGTTGCGGAAGCAAACCAGCCGCTGCTGTTGGCGTGGAACAGCGCGCCGTCGGTCTGCGCGAACACGGTGTCGTAGTCGAAGCCGTGGGTGTGCGATGACGCGACACCGAAGCTCCTGATGATCAGGTGGCCGCCGAATGACCTGGCAGCGACCGCGCGGCGCAGGGCCGGAACCTCAGCCCACGCGGGCCCCTTGTATACGAGCTGGTGAGTTCATGCTCTGCTGCATTCATCCTTGGATCCGATTTCTGATCCGCAGACGTCGGCAGTCGACGGCCGCAGCCGCATGAGATTCCGGACCGTCATCGGGTGGCCGCGGGCGCGATCGCGGCATGCGGGACTGGGCCACGCGTTCGGAACTCTGACGCGGGTTTGCTCTCCATCGACGGCGTTACGTCATCCGATTCCCCGTGGTACCACCTTGCGTACCGGTCGACAAGCGGGGCGGCAGAGAGTCCGTGCAAGAGCACCGAAAGCCCGATCGTGAGGTAGGTTGTTTCGATGATCGTCGATGTGTGCACGAGTTGTGCGTCCTCGACGATCACGGCGAACACGATCGACGCCAGGCCGCGCGGTCCGAGCCACCCCATGAGTGCGACGGTGGGCGTGCGTGCTTTTGTGTCCCAGAGCGCGAGCGCGACCGGCAGCATACGGATCACGGTGAGGCTGAGGACCGCGTACAACGCCATCTGCCACGTGACGTGCTCGAGCGCGGGTCCCAGGAGCACAGCGCCGAAGAACAGAAAGGTGACGCCGTCGAGTAGCGCGCCAGCCTCCTCGGCGAAGATCGTGATCTCACCGGTGTCCCCGCCCACCAGCCCTCCGAACACCATGCCGGCGACGAACGCGGCGATGAATCCCGACCCGCCGAGGCCGGCCGCAGTCCCATACGCCAGTGTTGCGGCAGCTACCGGGATCAGTTGCCGCCACGATCCCTCGATCAGGCTCCGGCCACCGGCGAGCTTCACAATGGCCGCGGCAGCGACGCCAGCGCCGGCGCCAGCAACGACCCCCCACCCGATCTCCTCGAGCACGACGTGAGCGGGATGCGCAGAACTCGACGCCGCCACCGCCAACGAGATCACCAGTATCGGGACGCAGATTCCGTCGTTGAGGCCACTTTCGACGTTGAGCGATTGGCGTATGCGCTGCGGCAGCCGGCGGTCGGTCACGACCGCCTGCCCGAGGCCCGCGTCGGTCGGCGCGAGGATCACGCCGATGATCACCGCCTCGGTCACCGACAGATGCCCGAACAGCACGGCGGCCAGCAGCGACCCGAGCACGATCGTGAGCGGCAATCCGACGCCCAACAGGCGCACCGGGATCGAGGACTCGCGTCGCAGGGTGCGAACGTTGATCCGCGACGCATCGGAGAACAGCACGAGCGCAAGCGTGGCCTCCGCCAACGTCCGAACCAAAGAACTCCTCGGCGAGACGCTCAGATCATCGAGGAACAGCGGACCGACGAGCACGCCGATCACGACGAACACCATCGCGGGAGTCACCGGCGTGCTCGACAAACGCCGTGACACGGCGGACACCGCGAGCACGGCGACCCCAACAATCGTCAGAGCCCAGGTCACCGAGGCCAGCTAGCTAGGAGGTTCTGTGGAAAGGATGCGAGCTACCGTACCGATCGCGCCCCACGGAACCTCCGGCATCGCGGCCGATCGGGAGCCGCCGGGATGCTGCGGGGCGATGCGCACACGAAGGGCCTGTCGCCTGCTGCGAAGGCGCGGTTGCGGTTCCAGCCTTGCCGCCCCCCCGTCGATGCCGGCGGCGACCAGGCTGTCGGATCGAATCTCGAACGACGGCGCGGTCCACTCGTCTACGCGCTTCTCAACGCCGCCGACCGCGTCGCCACCAGCCACCGTGATCCCGAGCAGACCCGGCGTCAAAGCGCAGGCGAGCAGCGGATCCGAGCACACGGCCGCGCCGGCACGGGTCGTTGGAGCCGAGCACCATCGGGGTCGTATCGCGATCGTCCGGAGCTCCGCGTCCCGGCAGCCGTCGCGCTGAACGGATCCGGCGTACACCCGGAGCGCAACGTTGTTGACGAACACGCGGTCGTTGGCCTCAGCGGGCACGATGCGCTCACCCCCGTTTGTGAAGGCGTCGCATAGGACCCTCGCGGCTTCGTAGGTGTGGTGTCGTTCGTGGTCGAGGTGCTTGCGGCAGAGGTCCTCGACGCAACCGTGGCTTGAGGGCGCGGACCGCTTCGGCGGCCACGCGGTCGGGAGGGGCGCCGCACACGCTGACGGTCACCCTTTTGTCGGCTCTGCGGCCGTTCAGTTCAGGCGGCTGTTGCAGCGATTCCCTGGATCAGTAGTCCGGCGCCGAGGACGCCGATGAGAGCGCCAGTTATGCGCAGTCCGTTCGCGTTCAGCCAGCGCGACGTGGCCGCGACTCGCTCTGTTGTGGCTTTGGGTCGCAGGAGGTATCCGACGAGCGGGGTCTCGAGCAGCAGGAACATGATTGCGTTGAAGAGGAGCGTTAGTGCAAGCTGCTGGGCGATGCTGTAGCCGCCGTGTGCGATGTCGCCGAGCGCGAGCAGGTAGAACGGGCCGGGGAGGTTGATGACTGCCCCTACGATGAACGCGATCCGGGCTGAGGCTTGGCTGAGGCGGCGCTCGACCCACGACGATTTCTGCTCGGGTCTGGGCTTGCGGTGGTGGTGGTGGTCGGTGAGCCAGTGGTCGATGCGCTTTTCCGTGCTCTGAGGCCATGAGTCACGCGAGCAGGAGCGAGAGCAGGCCGGCGATGATCGATGTCGCTGGGTTTGGGGTTGATGTCGTGCTGCCGAGAGCCGAGCGGCCGTGTCGGAACGCCGCGAGCACAAGGATGCCCGAGGTGAGGCTCGTCATCAGCGCGCCGGCGTAGAAGGCGAGCAGGAGCCAGCGCGGGCCGGGCCGTCGAATCATGACCGCGACGCACGCGAGCAGCGTCGGGAAGACAGCAGAGCCCAACGCAAAGCAGGATGATCGATCCCATCGCAGCGTATCTTCGCCGGTTGTCTCCGAGGCGGTCGACTGGCACGCACAATTCTTGCGACAGCGGTTGTGCCCGGCAATCGTCCAGAGCGATGGGCAAGCTGAAACGATCCGTGGCGGCCACGGTCGCGGTCCGGCGAGGCCTGCTGGGTGCCGCACGCTTGCTCCCTCAAGAAGGGGTGCAGCGGGACTGCTGCGGTGCTCATGGTCAGAGAGTCTTGGATGGATTGGCCGATCAGCATGCAGCCGAGGATGAACAGGACGGCCGTGACTGTGGCGTTGTGGTGCTGCAGCCACGCCCGGAGTTGAGTGTGTGTTGTGCGCGCTCGCCGTCAAGCACGAGTAGTACATCGGGGTCCTCGCGACTGCGAGCGCGGAGGCGCTCCAATTGTCACTGGTCATGGTGACGACCCTGGTGATTGAGACCTGCGTCGCAAGGCCGGGGAACTTCGGGCTAAGAGGTTCCGTGGGACGCGGTGCGGATGACTGTGCGGATTGCGTCCCACGAGCCTTCGGGCATCGCGGCCGATGGGGAGGCGCCTGGGTGTTGCGGCGCGATGCGCACACGCAGAGCGCGTGGTCTGCTGCGAAAGCGCAGTGGCGGTTCGAGCTTGACGGCCTCGCCGTCGATGCCAGCGGCGACGGGGCCGTCGGAGCGGATCTCGAACGTTGATGCGGTCCATTGCTCGACGGCGTTGCGGGCGCCCGTGGCCGGGTCGCCTCCGGCGATAGTGATGCCCAGGACGCCGGCGTCCAGGCGCGGGCGTGTGCCGGAGGCGATCACGCGGCCGAGGCGGTACGGGTCGTTGGAGACGAGCACGACCGCGCCGGTCTGGTGGTCGCGACCGTCGGCGCCGGTCCAGCGCAGGTCGAGTTTCTCGCCGCCAGGGCCAAGCACCATCGGGATTGTGTCGGCGATCGTTCGGAGCTTCGCGTCGCGGTAGCCATCGCGCTGAACGGCTTCGGCGTAGACGCCGAGCGAGACGTTGTTCACGAACACACGGCCGTTGACCTCGGCGAGATCAACGACGCGCTCGCGCCCGCTTGTGAACGCGTCGAGCGCTCCGACGACGTCGTTCCGGTCGACGCCGAGATCGAGCGCGAAATGGTTGCGTGTTCCTGCGGGCACGCAGACGTATGGGAGTCCGTGTTGTGCGGCGATCGCTGCGACGATCGCCTGGGTGCCGTCGCCGCCTGCGACCCCGAGCATGTCGGCGCCGTTTTCGATCGCGTCGTGCACGAGCGTCGCGAGTTCGTCTGTGAGCTTGAGCTCGACCGGCTCGACACCGCGGGCGCGCGCCTCGTCCGCGACGTGGAAGCGCTCGGCTTTCCCGCCGCCCGATTTGGGGTTGTAGAACAACACAGGGCGCTGTGGTGAGGGCGCTGCCGGAAGCGTTGCGTGGACGGTGAACACCTGTCGTGCTGACGCGACCGAGAGCAGCAGCCCGGCCAGGATCAGCGCGTTGTCAAGCACGCCGTCGAGCACGACCAGGACCAGCGCCCCGGCGAGCAGTACCGCTGCGCCCGCGGCAAAGGCAACGCGTGCCGCGCCGCGGTGCACCAGCGCCCACCACGCCCCCACCAGTGCGCCCGCCACGCACGCGAGCACCGACACGCCCCGCGGAAAGCTCTCTATGCCGACGAGCACCGCCAGGACGACGGAGGCGGCCAGCAACAGAACGGCCGCGATCGCCGCCAGGCGCCGATTCACTCCCACTCCGTCCACCGGTGAGCGCCGCGGTCCAGGGTGTGGGTAGTTGCCTGCGCGATCGCGCCGCCAAGCAACGCGCCCGCGAGCACGTCCCCCGGATAGTGAACGCCGGTATACACACGCGAAAACCCGACCAGTGCCGCCAGCCCGCGCAGCGGAAAGCCGACGACGGGCAGCACATACCCGACCCCGCTGGCGAACGCGAACGCCGCTGCCGAGTGCCCCGACGGAAACGCGGTGGAGGACGGCATCCGGACGTATCGCGCGCTCGGTACTCCGCGTGCGGCGCGGTCAGGGCGCCGACGGCGCACGATCGGCTTGACCCCCAGGTTCAACGACGCCGAGGTGACACCAACGGACACCAGTCCCATCGCCGCCGCAACCCGACCCCGCCGCCCGCAGGTCAGCGAGAGCGCCACGGCCGACGCGATTGACAGGCGCGAGTAGTTCGCGGCCTGGCTGAGGCGACCGAACACGCGATCGAGGCTCGGGGTTGGGGTGTCCGCGACCGCGGAGTAGACGGCACAGTCCAGTCGCGCGACTTCCCCGACAGCCCGCCGAAGCCAGCCACCAGCCTCCGCGGCCGTCGATCGATCGGCAAATTCGCGATCAATCATGGCTGCCGGCCGATCATCGTCGATTCGACAGCCGCCAGCCCGAGCCGCTTCAGGGGACGTCGCGACTGGCCCAACCCAGCCTCAGCGGTCGGCCCAGTCAACGATCCCCGCCGCCGCCTGGCATTCGATGACAGTCCCGTGGCAGCGATACTCCTAGCGTAACCGGCAGCCGACCCCGCAGGATGGTCGCTTCGATGTAGAGTCGCCGCTTGACTGGGTGGTTGGTTGGTCGGGCTCGGCTCTCACCCGGATAAAGGACTGACGATGACGATTCTCCGACTACCCGTTCATCAGTGCCGTTGGGACGATCCTCGTCTTCTTCATGTTCGTGGTCTGGTTTTGGATCTTGATCACGGTGTTCGCTGACCCGTTCCGTCGCCACGATATCGGCGGCGGGATGAAGTTCTGTGGATGCTCTTTGTGATCGTGCTGCCCTACCTAGGCGTGTCCTTCTACCTGATCTTTGAGCACGCGGGCATGGCTGAGCGCAACGTCAAGCAGCAGGCGACTCAGTCGCAGTTTGACCAATACGTGCAGACGGTGGCGGCTCAGGCCGACCCGGCGGAGCAGATCTCGAAGGCGAAGCAGCTGCTCGATAGCGGCACGATCACCAAGACCGAGTTCGATCAGCTCAAGCAGAAGGCTCGCCGCTCACTAGGGAGTTGGTGGCGCGACCGGCGAGCGATGCGGCTAGCGGCCACCCGTGCCCGCTCCTCAGCGTCGCGTCGGTCGAGCACCGAGCGCAGCTGATGGCTCGCTCAGGGTCTCGCTCTCGCTGGCGGTGTCCTTGAACCCGATCCTGGTCGGCCTCGCGGGGCTCTAGTTTTAGCGACCTTTCGATCGCTGGGAGGCTCCCGTGGCCACGATCTCTAGCCTACTCGCTGACCATGTGACCTTGGAGGTCCATTCGGTCGACCGTCTGTTCGTGCAGGGGTACGTGCCGAGGTTGATGACGGCGGGTCAGGTGATCCGGTTTTTGTTGGATCGCGGCTTCCCGATCCCATCGCCGTCGGTGCTGGGCCTACGCGCTCCTTGGCTTATGGGTCATCCTATGTGGTGTTGGAGCCTCGACCACCGCCGAGGGAGAGCCATCCTTTGCTTGCCCTTAGAGGGCCATGAGGAGACCAGCTCCCCTCGGTGCCTGGGGTCAGCGTATGCTCAGGCGCGGAGGCACCCCCAAGACTCGCAAGGATCGCGTGCACTGCGTCTACAACGTCACCGGCAGGCCGGAGCAGAAGATCATCGCCACCAAGGATGCACTGGTGACCACGCCAACCTCGGACGCGAGGCCGTCGCGATGACGATCCGCGACTAGCCACCCTCCCGAGGGCCGGGCAGAGCGTCAGAGCATGGGCAGCGCGATCGGAGCCATCCTGCCGCTGGCGGTCGGCGTCGCACTGAGCCCGGTGCCGATCATCGCCGAGATCCTGATGCTGTTCTCTGCACGCGCCCGGATCAACGGCCCGGTATTCCTCCTGGGATTCGTGCTCGGCATCGCGGTCATCACGCTCGCCGCGATGCTGCTCGCAAACGCATCGAGCGCCAGCGCCGCCAGCAGCGGCAGCGACGCCGTCTCATGGGTCAAACTCGCGCTCGGCGTGCTGCTGCTCGCCGGCGCGCTGCGCCAGTACCGATCCCGACCGCGGCCCGGATCTGCACCGGCGATGCCAAAGTGGATGGCCGGGATCGACTCGTTCACGACCAGCCGGGCACTCGCACTCGGCGCCGCGCTCGGCGCCGTGAACCCGAAGAACCTCGCGCTCAGCGCCGCCGCAGGCGCCACGATCGGGCAGACCAACATCCCGACCGGGCAACAATTCGCAACAGCACTGATCTTCATCGTGCTCGCCAGCGCATCAGTCGCCACGCCCCTCATCTACTTCCTGCTCGGCGGCGATCGCGCGCAACACACACTCGACTCCTGGAAGGCATGGCTGCAGCACAACAACGCCACAGTCATGACCGTCCTGTTCGTCATCTTCGGCTTCGTGCTAATCGGCCAATCCATCCAGACACTCTCAGCGTGAACCCCGCGGTTTAGGACATCCAGCACCAGCCGACGTCCCGATTCTCGACACCTCTGCAAGCAGCCGAAGGATTATCGTGAGCCGCGACATGGTGTCGCGAGACCAGGTTCGACAGCTCGCACTGGCGCTGCCCGAGGTCATCGAGCAGGACCATCACGGGCGGCCATCGTTTCGCGTGTCGGGGCGGATCTTCGCGACGCTGTGGGATCAGGAGCACATGAACGTGATGCTCGACGAGGCCGGTATCCGCACCGCGGCCGAGGCCCGGCCCGGCATTTGTGAGGCATTCTGGTGGGGAAAGCGGTTACGCGCCGCGCGCGTCGATCTCGCCCTCGCAGACGAGCAGCTCATCCGCGAGCTGCTGGCTGACGCCTGGGAACAGAAGGCACCCAAGCGGCTGCTGGACGATCAGATCGCCGATGCGACGTAAAGGCACGCCGGCGGATATCGCCGAAGCGCTAGCCGGGCGTGCCTTCGATGAGAAGCAGAATGCCGACGTGTTGGGGGGCTGCCCGTGCGTGTCGATCAGTCCCACGCGCTTGCTTGGCGCGCCGTAGATCGGCGTCGGCGCCGGCGAGCAGAGTGGACGCGGTCTCGGCATGAGCGGGACAGGTGACCCAGCCGACGCTCGTCGTCAGCCAACCATTCGTGGCAGCGCTGACGGCGTGCTGTGCTCGTCATTCGAGTCGTGCCGCCTGCTCGTCGCTGGTGTTCGGAGCGAGGATCGAGAATTCGTCGCCACCTTGGCGGGCGAGGGTGCCTTCGGCGCGGACCGCTGTCGCGAGCGTGTCTGCGACCTCGATCAGCACGCGGTCGCCGACCAGGTGCCCGAAGGTGTCGTTGATCCTGGAACCCGTCCAGGTCCAACAACAACACCGCCAGCGATTCGCGTGAGCGGCGATGACGCGCGATCTCGTACTCCAGTCGCTCTGCGAGCAGACGGTAGTTCCCCAACGCCAGTCAGCGGATCGCGGACCGCGAGTTGCTCGAGCGCGTGCTGGCGCTCCCCCAGCCCTTCCCGCAGCACTGTGACCACGCCCGCGACAAACAACAAGTACCAGCACCCCCACCGACGTTTGGGCGGCGATTTAACCTCCGTCGGACCGAAGGTACGGCAGGGGCAGCGTCATCGCGGCGGACGCGAGCATCACGTGCACCGCGATTGCTGCGCGGCTGGAAAACGCGTAGGCGGCGAACAGCGCGACGAACACGTAGTAGCTGGAGGCGATGTTGCCGTACACGCCGGCGAGCCAGACTCCGAGCGCCACCTCGGTGGTCGCGAGCACCGGGATCGGCTGCAACCACCACGGCGAGAGCCTGTCCCACGGGATCACGATGCACCCGACGCCGGAGCACAGCGCGCCCGTAGCGAGCAGCCGGAACGAGGCCGGCACGCTCGGGTGGCTCACCAGTGGCGCCGCCGCAAGTGCCACGAGCACGCCGAGCGAAATGATGATGCCAGCGACGCGATCCCCGGCGCGCCGTTCATCGGGCGAGCCCGGCGGGCACGTGCGAGCAGGACGAGCCGAACAGGGCAACGAGCCCATCACTCACGGTCATCGCCACACAGCGCTCCAGCCTGGACCGTATTCCCCCGCAGGTTCGCTACGACAACTACGCGGATCCCTGCCGACGGCGCCTGAGGAGAGGGCCTATCTGCGCTGCGCCTGCGATCGGACTCGACCCGCTTCGAAGCCCCCCAAAAGCCAACCACGGCGAACACCCGACTCATCTAAGTCTAAGATGATCGAGTGCGCAGGCTGGCCTCGCTGGCATACGTGGTGCTCGGCGTGCTGGTCGCCTCCCAGCACGACTACTACACCCATCTGGTCACCGTCTCCCAGGTCGTCTCGGCGGCTGCGGCGACAGCGCTTTGGCCGCTGGTCCTGTTCGGAGCAAGCCTCCACCTCACCCTCGGTCACCAATAGCCATGCAACACCAAGGGTCGTGCACCTGCGGGCAGAACGCCTCCGCCGCCGACCCCAGCTCCCCTCGACGCCGGCGCACGTAAGTCGTCCGTCTGCGGCCTCAACGGGGTGTGGCGGCCAAGCGGGCGCGGTTCTGGCACGCCATTGCGGGTCACTTGCGCTCGGTCCGTCGCAGCCCGTGCGTGGGTGTCCACCAGTCCACGACGAGCATCGTGGCCTCCTCGTTGAGGTGGGTGTGCACAACCTCGGCGATGTCGGCGTGGAAGCGGTCACCGTCCGCTCCTGTAGTGGTCGGTTCGGCAGCGATCGCCCGACCGGAGATCTTCGCCTCGCCCGGCCACTGCGCCTCGGCGCCCTCGACCGGGTCGACCGTGGCGCTGTGCAGGGCGAACCGGGGATCGCGCCGGAGATCCGCGCCCTTGCGCGCGTCTGGCATCGAGCCAAAAGCCAGTTCGCCGTCCTCGAAGACCGCCTCGATCCCGGAGATCCGCGGCGAGCCGTCGGCTCGCAAGGTGGCAATTGTCTTGTGTCTGTGAGCGTCAAACAGGGCTCTCACGCACTTCGCGAACTCCGGCACGGTCCGTTCGACCGCGTGCCATGACGTCATGTGCGCATGGTCGCACCGATGATCGACCGCGGTGCTCGTCCTTGCCCTCCCAAACGCGTGCCAGCAGACCAACCTCTCGGCCCTGGTGATCAACGAAGCTCGCGATCGGCTGATCGACCGCGACACAGGCTGGCGCCGGCGCCGAACGATCAGTGTCGACCCGAGAATCCCGAGATCGCTCAGCCTCCTTCGCTGCCGGAATCTCCCGTTGTCGCGCGTCTGGCTTTCAGTGAGATCCTTTGGGCCGCGTGTTCGCCTTCTTGCGAGACGTCGCCCGAGGATCTCTCACCCGTACCGCGTCGCACCCTCTCATCCGTCGCGGGTCGCGGCGAGTCCGCTGGTCGCGGGGATCACCGGCGCGGGGCGCTCGTTTGAAACCAGGGGAAGGCGAATATGAAGACTTGCGCCTCGCCGCGAAGGCAGCAGACCGGGAGAAAGCCGCCAAAGAGCAGTGGCCGGCGTTCGAGAAGCGCTTAGAAGCGTTGGGCTACGGCCCGCGAGCGATTGCGCACGCGTTCAGGACTCTAAGCGGCCCCGGAACGGTCGCGCAGGCGCTCGAGGTCCTTCGTGCACCGATGCCCGAATCGCATCCCGTTGCGCTGAGCTTCGAAGTCACCGAAACTCGCGGCGGTCTCTCGAGGGTGGACCGAGTCACGATCACATCCGTCGAACGCGACGATCCACGTCAACTACGAAGTCGTCCCGCCCGTCGCGGCAAGCTCGGTGAGAACCGACGCCGTTGCCAAGGACAACCTTGGCAACGACTACCGCTCTCTCGGCAGCTATTTCGGCCTCACCGCAGACCAAGGGAGTACCCACAGCACTCACGACGCCAACACGCGCGCCCGCGGCAGGCTGACGATGCCGCTCCCTCCCCCGCCAGCAACCATGCTTCGCATCCGAATCACATGGAACGCGTCCAACGTACCCCGGATGCCGTGGGACACGTCTCTCTCATCGATCTGGGAGAGACCAGCGCACGAAGTCCGCGTCCCCCTTCCGGTTTGATCGAGAACGAACAAGACCGAGCGTGATCGCCGGACGTTCGCGTTCGTCGCAAAGCGGAAGCACGGCCACGGTCCTGCCGGATCGCAAAAGCAGACGTGCGGACGGCTCGCCGCTGTCAGCCTGGTCGACGGCGGCGAGCACTGCGGGCAGTGCTCAGGCACCTGTCACGGCTGTTGCGCCGGAGCCGTCTATCCGGGTTCCGGATTCTCGGCGATCCGGGAGTGGTCGGCCGGTCGTACACGACCGACACGTTGTCGCCTACGGCGGGCGCCGCCCTCGACGCCGACCGGAGGACCGGGAACAGGGCGTCGAACCCTGCCCCGTCAGCCGGGGCCACGATGCCGGTGAGCGTATTTCTGGGGTCGGACATGTCGAAGCACGCGTTCCCGCTCTCCCGGTTGAACTCCACGCCGCGGACCTCGTGGTCACCAACGGGCTGGGAGAACTTCCCGGGGCTCCCGGAGAGCTTCGCGAGCTTGAGCGGATCCTCCATCGTGACTCGGAAGGTGTGCCCGTCGGCCGTCGTCACGTCCGCGACGTACTCCCTGGTTAGGGCACGACCTGGCGTGAGGGCCGACGCGATGATCACGGCCTCCGCCTTCTCCCATTTCCCTCGGCCAAACACTGTGATCTCCAACTGTCCCGTCGCGCCTGTCCGCGCGATAGTAGCGCCGGGGGTACGAGCGTGTCCGGGCGACCGGGCCTAACAAGCAGGGCGGGCGGCCCAGCCGTGCGCCGAAGCCGTATCAGCCGCCGATGATCGCAAGAGGCGCCAATCCGCTCGCCCCGGTCAGGACCGACGGCGCCGAAGACCACGATCGCTCCAGCAGTGAGCATGCGTCCGGCGCCGGGCCGCCGGCCAGCACGCCCCCGCCGGGCGGGAGCGCTGCAGCGCTTTCGAGCTGACGCCCCAGTTCGTCGCAAACCGGGCGTGCGCGGGACGTGATCTCGGACGCGCTAAGCGAGCGTCAGCCGGCGACTGTTCGGCAGTAGTTCCAAGCGGGTGGCGGTGGGTCTGTGGCCGCTACCCGCCGGGCTGAGTTGTTGCGCGCGCGTGCGAGAGGCTGATTGAGCGGTAGCGCGGGCATCTGGCAGCGGAGGCGTCTGGCTGGTCGTTGGGTGCGGTAGCGTGCCCAGGCGCGGCGTCGTGGCACCGAGTTGGGCGGGCGCATCTTCGGGTGCGCTGCCTCTCCGGGGTTACCCCGGGGATGGTCAGTTACGTAAATCAGTGCATCGCGAGCCCTATGGTGCATCCTTCGGAGGCACGTCCGGGCACGCGCGACAGGAGCAGTCGGCGCGCGACGCCGCGATCATGACGCCCATGTATGACGCTGACGAACGCGCGGTGCTGGCCGGTGAACTGACGGACGCGTTCCTCGACGCCCCATGGACGGTCGAGCTGATCGCCGAGAGCGGCGCTGCATGCCTGGACCGTTGGCCGAGTTGGATGACGGCGCTGGCGATGCGCGTGGTCGCCGTTCACCATGCGGCACCGGTAGACAGACGCGGCGAGCTGTTCGCGCTGATCGCCACCTTCCTCGAGGAACACGTTGCGCCAGTTGGGGAGAGCGAGCCGCCTCGCATCGTCCGGTTGCTCGTCGACCGGCCTGACAGCGGGTCGCGCGCGGGGGCAGAACGCGCGTTGAGGCACGGGTGGGCGATCGCCGAGATCGTCTCGGTCCCGGTGCTTGCTGAGCGGCTGGAGTTGAGCGACGGCCAGCTCGCGTGGCTGGCAGATGTCCGCAGCCTCGAGCGCACCGTGGGTCGGGAGCAGCTGCGCAACTATCGCTACCGCGCCATTGCCAGGCCGGGTGGTCTACCGAGGGTGATCGAGGCACCGAAGGCCCGGCTGAAGGAGATCCAGCGGTGGGTTCTGCGGGAGATCCTCGACCACGTCCCGCCCCATCAGGCCGCGCATGGGTTCACGGTGGGTCGCTCGGCTGTCACCCACGCGCACA
This sequence comes from Solirubrobacteraceae bacterium, assembly GCA_052147535.1. Lineage (GTDB taxonomy): Bacteria > Actinomycetota > Thermoleophilia > Solirubrobacterales > Solirubrobacteraceae > Palsa-465. The sequence continues at coordinate 13,715 of JBKQKK010000285.1, forward strand.
TCCACACCGGTCAAGGCGCCGTCCTGCGACTGGATCTCAAGGATTTCTTTGCGTCTGTCTCCGCGGGACGGGTGTACGGCATCTGGCGCACGCTCGGGTACTCCCCGCCCGTCGCGCACGCGCTGACCGGCCTGACAACGAATACGATCCCGCCATCCGTGTGGCAGGTCATTGCGAGCGCCACGCCCGAGCGCGCCGTCCAGGCGCGGTTCTGGTTGGGCCGGCAACTCGCGACACCGCATCTCCCACAGGGCGCGCCGACCTCGCCCGCGCTCGCGAACCTCGCAGCGTTCGGACTCGACCAGCGCCTCTGCGGCCTCGCGCTCGCGTCGGGACTCCGGTACTCACGCTACGCGGATGACCTCACGTTCTCCGGACCGGCGCGGCTGCACCGCCGCCGCCGACAGTTCGAAGCGATCGCCGCCACGATCATCCGCGCAGAGGGTTTCGCGATCAACGAGACCAAGACCACGATCCAAAGCGCGGGCGGGCGCCAAACGGTCTGCGGCATCGTCGTCAACGTTCACCCCAACGCGCGCCGTAGCGATTACGACCAGCTCAAAGCGACACTCCATAACGCTGTCGCTCACGGTCCAGCCAGCCAAAACCACCTGGCAGTGGCCGACTTCAAAGCCCACCTCCGCGGCCGGATCTCCTGGGTCCTGTCGCTGAACCCCGCACGCGCAGAGAAGCTCCGCGAACTGTTCGAGGAGATCGACTGGCGCTGAACCGCTGATCGATCAAGCACACAAGATCCGCAGCTCCCGACCGGAGGCATCGCCTAGGCACTTCCCTCGCCGACGGCTGGGACCGTACCAAACCAGCCAATGAGGAGCGACCGCGCAGTGCTGAGTTCGTCGCAAAGCGAGCGTCCGGCGGACGCGATCTCGAATGAGGAAAGCAAGCGTCAGACGACTGCTGCTTGGCACCAGGACCAGTTCAGCGTCTGGCAGGATCTCTGGCTGCTCTTCGCCGGAAGCAGCTGTCTGACACCAGCACGCCAGACTGCTGCGTGAGCGGCAACTCGGGCACGAAGCACGGGACGACGTCGAGCATCGGGCTTGGCCGCTTCCCGCCG
>JBKQKK010000286.1:0-3063 GCA_052147535.1 Solirubrobacteraceae bacterium
ATCGCCCCCATCGACTTCGACCAGGCGCTCCGCCAAGCCGTGGCCGAAGACCCGGAACTGGTGAACGCGTGAGAGTGCTCGGACGTCTCTTCGTCTCGCGTCCCGGCGGGCACGGGCACGGCCGCCCAGCTCACGACACTCGACGCGGGACAAGGCAGCGACTCGACCGCCGACGGCTGCGAGTCGCTGATCAGAAGCCTCGGCAGACGACGCGCGTCGTGGTGACCGGCGCGATGGGCACGATCGGCAGCGCTGTCTGCGCCGCGCTCGCGGGCGCCGACGCGGTCGTTCACCTGTCCGGCGAGGCGGTCGCGCCGCGCTACAGCGAGCAGGCGATGGCGAGGATCCGGGACTCGCGCGTGCAGGGGACGCGGCTGCTTGCGGCGGCGCTGCGCGAGCTAACCGGCGACAGCCGCCCTGCAGTGCTCATCTCGGTTGGCGATCGACTTCTACCGTCGTCAGCGACAGCGCGGACGTGCTTGGCGACCGATGAAGGTTCACGTGCTCGAGCGCGAGCAGCGGGTGGCGCGCCCGCTGGCGGAGGTGTTCGAGTTCTTCGCGCGCGCGGAGAACCTCGCGCGGATCACTCCACCGTGGCTGAGCTTCGGACTGGTCGGTGAGGAGCCGAGCGAGCTGCGGCGGGGAACGCTGCTTGAGTACCGCTTGCGCGTCCATGGTGTCCCGTTGCGCTGGGTCTCCGAGATCGAGCTCTGGGAGCCAGGCCGCGCGTTCGTCGACCGGCAGATCCGCGGCCCCTACCGGCTATGGCGCCACCAGCACGACTTCGCGGCGATCGGCGAGGAGACGATCGTGCGCGACCGGGTGCGCTACACGCTGCCCCTCGGCCGGTTCGGGGAGCTCGCCCACCAGGGGTTCGTCGGCCGCGACCTCGAGCGGATCTTCGAGTTCAGCCGCCAAGCGGTCTCTCAATTGCTCGGATGATCTCGCTGCTATGGCTGCGGCGCGACCTGCGCGTTCACGACCAGCAAGCGCTGCTCGCTGCGGCCGCCGGCGTCGAGCACCTCGTACCCGTGTTCTGCTTCGACGACCGCCTCCTTCACGGGCGCCACTCCTCCGGGCCGCGGACGCAATTCCTGCTCGAAAGCCTCCAGGATCTCGATCACTCGCTACGCGAACGCGGCAGCCAGCTGGTGATCCGCCGCGGCGTGCCGAGCGAGTGCTCGTCTCGCTCGCCCGCGAGCTCGGTGCCGAGCGCGTGCACTTCAGCGCCGACGTCGGGCCGTTCGCGCGCGCACGCGACGAGCGCGTGTCACTGGGCCTGCGCCAGGCCGGAATCGAGGTACACGTCCATCCGGGGCTGTTCGTCGCTGACGACCTCGGCGCGATCCGGACTGCCCGCGGCACGCCCTACACCGTGTTCACCCCCTTCTACAGAACCTGGAGCGCGGCGGGGCGCAGGGCTGTCGCGCCCGCACCGCGGTCACTGCCGCCGCCTGCACCCGGGCTCGACGCCGGAACCATGCCAGCGCTCGCCGCGCTGAAGCTGCGCCAAGAGCTCCAGGACCCAATGCCGGGCGGCGAACGGGCGGGCCGCGAGCGGATGCGGAAGTTCATGTCAGCCGCCATTGCCGGCTACGAAACCGACTCGCACATGCCACGGTCGCGACGGCGTCTCGCGACTGTCGCCTTACCTGCACCTCGGCTGCGTGTCCGCGCGCGAACTAGAGCAGCTCGCCACAGCGGGCGAGGGGCTCGCGGCGTTTCGCAGGCAGCTGTGCTGGCGCGACTTCTACGCGCAGGTGCTGCTGCACTTCCCCGCCAATACGCGCGCCGAGCACCAGCCGCGCTACCGCGGCAAGCTCGCGTTCAGCGGCGCCCAACGGCTGTTCGACGCCTGGCGGGAGGGACGGACCGGCTATCCGCTGGTCGACGCGGGAATGCGCCAGCTGCTGCGCGAAGGCTGGATGCACAACCAAACGAGGCTACTCGCAATCGCGAGGTGTCCGAGCGCTTCGATGAAGTGGCTCTTGCCGGTCCCGGACGGGCCGGCCAGGACGAGCGCCTCGGCGCGCTGGACCCATTCCAGCGTTTGGAGCGCGTGCTGGGTGGCTTTCGGGATCGCGGATTTGGTGGCCTCCCAGGTCTCGAAGGTCTTACCGGCTGGCAGCCCCGACGCCCTGCGGCGGATCGCAACGGTTGCTGTGTCGCGGCCGGCGGCCTCCTCGGTGAGCAGCACTCGCAGGACTTCGGCGTGTCCCAGCGTTGGCTGTTGGCGGTCGCTAGGACCTCGGGCGCTGCGCGGCGGACGTACGGGAGCCGCAGCCGCCGCAGCAGCCGGTCGAGCTCGTCGGGCAGCGGCGGCGGGGCGGGCGGGGTGATCGTCATCGTGGCGCCTTCCCCGGGCGCCGGGGCCGCCAGGCGGCTTGCTCGGCGAGCTCCAGCAGATCGTGCGCTAGCGCCCGGGCGCGGTGTGCGTTCAGGTAGCAGACCGGGTCGGTGAGGCTGGGTGGATCGCGGTCTGGGTCGTCGCTGAGGACCAGCTCGATCTCCCACTCCGATCCATCCTCGGTGCGTATGAGCCCGAGCCCGTCCAGGTGCGCGCGGACGTGGGTGTACTCCTCATCGCCCGATCGCCTCCCACCCCCGCGTCGAGGCCTGCAACGACGGATCCTCCGAGCGGTTCGGGAGCGTGATCACCCTCGCTTGCTGCTGGTGAGCCAGGACGCGCGCGAGATCCCCGTCAGCGAACCGGCTGTAGGTCGCGCACCGCTCAAGCGCCTCACTGACGGGGTCGGCGCCGTGCAGCTTGGCCAAGTCGACGGCCTCGGCCATCTTGCGACGGATCCGCGCCGTTCCCTCGCCGGCGGCGCGTTTGAGCCACCGTTCAGCGCCAGGACCGATCTCCAGGAACTCTCGTTCCTGCTCGCTGAGCGCCCGCGGCTTGCGCTCCAAGGCGCCCGCCGGGCGAGGTGGGTAGTGCTCGTCGTTGATGCTCGGACGCCCCGGCGTCGTCAGCGCGTGCCGCGCGACCTCCCTGGGGCCCTGCTGATCGATATGCACGACGATGAAGTGCTCGCCGTCAGAGCGGACCCAGACCTTCTC
>JBKQKK010000287.1:0-60152 GCA_052147535.1 Solirubrobacteraceae bacterium
CGTAGTTGGTCATCACCGTGACCGCGACGCCGCCCCCTTCGAGCAGCCCCTGCTCGCGCAGATGAAGCGCCGCGAGCGCGATCAGCTCATCGCCGTCGACGATCGTCCCGGTCCGGTCGACCGCCAGCACGCGATCTCCGTCGCCGTCGAATGCGAAGCCGATGTCGAACTCGCCCTTGGCGATCTCGCCGCTCACCAGCTCGAGGTGGGTCGAGCCGCAGCCGTCGTTGATATTGCGTCCGTCCGGCTGGTCGGCGAGCACGACCACGTGCGCGCCGAGCCGGCGGAAGATCTCGGGCGCCGCCTGGTAGGTCGCGCCGTTGGCGCAGTCGAGCAGGACGCGCTGGCCGCTCAGGTCGAGCTCCGCAAAGCTCGTGTGCAGCTCACGCAGGTAGTCCTCCAGCGCACCGTGCATACGGCGCACGCGCCCGATCCGCGCCACCGGGGCGGCCGGTCGCTCCAGCTCGGCCTCGATCGCATGCTCGCTGTCGTCGTCGAGCTTGTAGCCATCAGCGGCGAATAGCTTGATCCCGTTGTCGGCGAACGGGTTGTGCGACGCCGAGATGACGGCCGCGAGCGCGAGGCCGTGTCGGCGTAGGAGCAGCGGCGCCGCCGGCGTCGGCAGGACTCCCGCGAGCAGCGCGTCGCCGCCCGCCGCGGTCACTCCCGCCGCGATCGCGGATTCGAGCATCTCCCCCGACTCGCGCGTGTCACGGACGATCAGGACCTGCGGGCGTGACGCCTCGCAGCGCCGCACGGCGGCGCTGGCGAGGCCAAGCGCCAACTCGGCGGTGAGGAACTCGCCGGCGCGACCACGGACGCCATCGGTGCCGAACAGCTGGCGCGACATACGATGGCTCTACCGAAACGCCGGCGCCGTAGCGCTCAGCGCTTGGAGAACTGGGGCCGCTTGCGGGCCTTCTTGAGACCAGCCTTCTTGCGCTCCTTGACGCGTGGGTCACGCGTGAGGAAGCCGCGACGCTTCAGCTCGCCGCGGAGGTGAGGATCGGCGACGATCAGCGCGCGCGAGATCCCGTGGCGCAAGGCGCCCGCCTGGGCGGAGACGCCCCCGCCGTGCAAGCGCGCGACGACGTCCATCCGACTCTCGTAGGCGACCGTCTCGAGCGGCTGGCGGATGATTCGCTGCAGCGTCTCGCGCGGGAAGAACTCCGCGAGCGTCTTACCGTTGATCACATACGTTCCGCTGCCCGGTTTCAGGATCACGCGGGCGACCGCGGTCTTGCGCTTGCCGGTGGCGGTATAGCGAGCGCCTGCGGCCAGGTCGATCGCGACGTTCGTGATCGGCTGCGACTCGATGCTGGATTCCTGCTCAGCGGCGCGTAGTGCCGCCTCCTCAGCTTCCGCCTCGGCGGCCGCCTGCGCTTCGGCACTGAGGAACTGGTCGCCGTCGGTGACGATGTCGGGAATCAGGTCGGCGCCCGGGATCGTCGGCTTCACGCGTGGCGTCGATTCCTCGTCGATGTACTCCTCGACGGCCGCGACGGGGGACGGCTCCGCGATCGCCTGCTCGGCGACGATCTCCTCGATCGCCTCTTCGAGGACCTCCTCAGCGACGATCTCCGCGATCGCCTCCTCGAGAACCTCCTCAGCGACGATCTCCGCGAGGACCTCCTCAGCGACGATCTCCGCGATCGCCTCCTCGAGAACCTCCTCAGCGACGATCTCCGCGATCGCCTCCTCGGCGAGCGCCTCCTCGAGCTCCGCTCCGGTCGGCTCTGCGACGGCGCCCGATTCGGTGTCGTCGGCGCCGTGCGAGGGCCCTACGCTCGATCCGGACGTCTCTTGCGAGAAGGCGGACGCCTCTGACGGAGCGTCCTCGCCGCGCGTCGGCTCTTCGGCTTCACTCACTGAACAATCTCCATCGGTTGCGGCTGCTGGGCTTTGTGCGGATGATCGGGCCCGGCGTACACCTTGAGCTTCGTCAACTGCTTGCGCGCAAGTCGGTTGCGAGGCAGCATTCCCTTGACGGCGATCCGGATGACCTCCTCGGGTCGCTGCTTCAGCATCTCGGCGAGCGTGCGCGACTTCAGCCCGCCGGGATAGCCCGAGTGCCGGTAGTAGCGCTTGTCGGACAGCTTCTTTCCCGTCACGGAGATCTTCTCGGCGTTGACGACGATCACGAAGTCACCGGTGTCGACGTGCGGCGTGTAAGTGGGCTTACGCTTTCCGCGTAGCGCATCCGCGATCTGGGTCGCGAGCCGTCCGAGCGTCAGGCCGGTGGCATCGACGAGCACCCAGTTGCGCTCGCGGTCGGTGGGTTTGGCGACGTAGGTCTTCATGGCACACAAAGCCACGCCCAAAGGTGGCGCGGCCAGCGGATGATAGGGGATCTGCGGCCGGCGCGCAGACGGCGGCTCGCAGGCGGGCGCGGCTACTCCCACTCGATCGTGCCCGGCGGCTTGCTCGTGATGTCCAGCACGACGCGGCCGACGGAGCGAATCTCGTTGATCATCCGGCTGGTGATCTGCTCGAGCAGGTCGTAGGGCAGCCTCGCCCAGTCGGCGGTCATCGCGTCGTCGCTGGTCACGGCCCGGATCACGATCACGTTTCCGTAAGTCCGCTCGTCACCCTGGACACCGACCGTGCGGATCTCCGGGAGCACGCAGAAGGACTGCCATAGGTCGCGGTAGAGGCCCGCCTTGCGGATCTCATCCTGCAAGATCGCGTCCGCCTCGCGCAGGGTCTCCAGCTTCTCGCGGGTGGCTTCGCCGCCGACGATCCGGATCGCCAGACCCGGACCTGGGAACGGCTGTCGCCAGACGAGCCGCTCGGGCAGGCCCAGTTGCGCCCCGACGGCGCGGACCTCGTCCTTGAACAGCGACCGCAGCGGCTCGACAAGCTCGAACTCGAGGTCGTCGGGGAGCCCCCCGACGTTGTGATGGGACTTGATCGTGGCAGTGCCCGTGCCCCCGCCGGACTCGATCACATCGGAGTAGAGCGTCCCCTGCACGAGAAACTCCACGCCCTCGAGCTTGGCTGCCTCCTCCTCGAACACGCGGATGAACTCGGCGCCGATCCGCTTGCGCTTCGCCTCGGGATCGCTCACGCCCCGCAGGCGCTCCAGGAAGCGATCGGAGGCGTCAACGGCGACCAGCGGCACGTGGAAGGTGTCACGGAACGCCGCGACGACTTGGGCGCCCTCGTTCTTGCGCATCAGCCCATGGTCGACGAACACGCAGACCAGCCGGTCACCGATCGCCCGGTGAACCAGCAGCGCGGCCACGCTCGAGTCCACCCCGCCGGACAGGCCGCAGATCGCGCGAGCGTCCCCAACCTGCGCGCGGATCCGCTCGATCTGCTCCTCGATCACAGAGCGTGGGCTCCACGTGCACTCGCAGCCGCAGACGTTGTGCAGGAAGTTCGTCAGCACTTGCTGACCGTAGGGCGTGTGGACCACCTCTGGATGGAACTGAATCCCGTAGATTCCGCGCTGCTGCGATTCGAAGGCCGCAACCGGCGAGGCGGTCGAGGAGGCGAGCGCGAGGAACGACGGCGGCGCCTCGTACACGGTGTCGCGATGCGACATCCAGCAGGTCTGCGCCTCCGGGGTCCCGGCCAGCAGCGCGCCGTTGGTGTGCACGCTCAGCTGCGAGCGACCGAATTCGCCCACCTCCGCCGCCTCCACACGGCCGCCGAGCTCCAGCGCGAGCAGCTGCATGCCGTAGCAGATACCGAGCACCGGCAGGCCGAGCTCCAGCAGCGCCGGATCGAGCCGCGGCGCCCCCTCGCTGTGCACCGAGGCCGGTCCGCCGGACAGGATCACGCCCTTGGGCGCCAGCCTGGCGACCTCCTCCGCGCCGACGTGGTGGGGCAGTAGAGCAGAGAACACGCCGCATTCGCGCACACGACGCGCGATCAGTTGCGAGTACTGGCCGCCGTAGTCGAGCACGACGACCTGATCGGTGGCGGTCTCGGGGGCCGCGCTGGTCACGGCACGCGCCCGGGCGTCCGCGGTAGCGTCAGTCCGAGACACCGACGGTCGCGACCCTGCCGCTCGCACCCATGCCGACGCCCTGCTCGCGCTGGAGGTGCTTGCCTTCGGTCTGCAGCGACGGCGCGACCATCAGCTCGGCCCGGTTGAACTCGGCGATATCGCGGTAGCCGCAGGTGGCCATCGACGTGCGCAGGCCACCCATCAGGTTGAACGTGCCGTCGTTCTCGCGCGCCGGCCCCTTGATGATCTCCTCGAACGTTCCGTTCGGCGTGGTCGCGACGCGCGTGCCCCGCGGCAGCGTTGGATGGAACGTCGCCATGCCCCAGTTGAAGCCGTGACCCGGCGCCTCGAAGCTCCGAGCGAGCGCCGAACCGAGCATCACCGCGTCGGCGCCGCAGGCGATCGCCTTGGCGATGTCGCCGCCGTTGCGCATGCCGCCGTCAGCGATCACCTTCACGTAGTCGCCGGTCTCGAGCATGTGCTGCGAGCGGGCCGCGGCGACGTCCGCGATCGCGGTGGCCTGCGGGACGCCGATTCCGAGCACGGCGCGGGTCGTGCAGATCGCCCCCGGCCCGACCCCCACGAGTACCCCAGCCGCGCCCGTGCGCATCAGGTGAAGTCCGGTGTGGTATGACGCGCAGCCGCCGACGATGATCGGGATCGGAGCCAGCTCGCGGATGAACTCCTTGAGGTTCAGCGGTGGCCGGGTCTCGTCCTTGGACACGTGCTCCGCCGAGACGACCGTGCCCTGGATCACGAGGATGTCGAGACCGGCGTCGAGCGCGACCTCGTAGAAGCGGCGCACTTTCTGCGGCGTCAGCGAAGCTGCTGCGACCACGCCCTGCGACTTGATCTCCTGGATCCGCTGCGCGATCAGCTCCGGCTTCACCGGCTCGCGGTAGATCTCCTGCATCTCACGTGTCGCGATGTCCTTGGAGAACGACGCGATCCGCGAGAGCTCCGAGTCGGGGTCCTCGTAGCGGCACTGGATGCCCTCGAGGTTGAGGACCGCCAACCCGCCGAGCTTGCCGATGATAGCCGCCGAATCCGGTGATACGACGCCATCGAGCGCCGCCGCCAGCAGCGGCAGCTCGAACCTGTAGGGGCCCAGCGTCCAGGTGATGTCGACATCGTCGGGGTCGCGGGTCCGCCGCGAGGGTACGATCGCGATGTCATCGAATCCATAGGCCCTACGGGCCTTCTTGCCACGTCCGATCTCGACTTCCATTATCGAATCGTAGACCCTCCCGCGGATGCCCGGCGTTTCAGGTGGCTGACCGGGGGATTGCCCTACGAGATCCGCGCCGGCAAACGGATCGGCTCCGCGCGAACCCACTCGAGCAGCCTGTCCACCTTCGCGGGCTCGACGATGCCGGCCCCGATGTGCTGGGTCGACTCGGCACCGCAGGCAACGCCGTAGCGCAGGCAGTCGACACCTCGGCGCCCCGCGTAGCGCGCCGCCACGTAGCCGGCGAGGAAGGCATCGCCGGAGCCGATCCGCGAGCGCGCCTCCAGCTCGGCCACCGACACGCGATACAGCGCCGGAGCGCCGGCCTCCAGCACCCGCCCGTAGCAGCCGTCCGAGACCGTCATGATCGTCTCCGAAGGGCCCAGCCGGGCGATATCGCTGACCGCACGCGCGCGGTCGTCGGCGTCGTGGAACTCATGACCGACGAGCTCCTCGGCCTCGAGCTCGTTCGGAGAGACGACGGTGGGCTCCGCTTTGACCGCGTGCCTCAGCGGCTCACCGTCGGTGTCGACGATCGTGACCACGCCGAGCTTGCGAACGTGGCGGATCAGGCTCGCGTACGCATCCGGCTCGATGCCGCGCGGCAGGCTCCCCGCGAACACGCAGATGCTGGCGCCCTTCGCCAGGTAGAGCAGCTTCTCACGGAACAGCTCCAGCTCGCGCGGCGACACGGTCGGTCCGCGCTCGTTGATTTCGGTGTGCAGCCCGGTGGTCGGGTCAAGCACCGCCGTGTTCGTACGTGACTCCTCGCTGATCCGCAGGAAAGCGTTCAGGATCGACTCGGCATTGAGGGCCTCGACGATCCGGTTGCCGGTGGCGCCGCCGGCCAGGCCGGTCGCGATCACCGGCTGACCGAGCCGCTTGAGCGCGCGGGCGATGTTGACGCCCTTGCCGCCCGGCATCGTCTTCTGGTCAACCGTCCGGTGTCTGCGCCCGGGCGTGAAGTTCGGCACCTCGAGCGTCTTGTCGAGCGCCGAGTTGAGGGTTACCGTGATGATCATCTAGCCTCCAGGCGATCCCGCGCCGTCGTTCGCAGGCGCAGCTGCAAGCGCACGGCGGCCAGCACGAGCGCCACAAAGGTTACGATCAGCAGCAGCAACACGAGTGTCCGGGCTGAGATCCCGGCCACCAACGACGCGGACGGCGCGGCCGGCAGCGCGCGCGCGAGCACGATCGGGACCTGCGCAGCCGGGCTGCCGTCGATCAGCACCGTCGCCTCCCCGACGACCGCATCGCGACGCAGCGGCCCGATCAAGCGACGGGGAAGCGTCAACCGTAGGCGCACATCGTCGGTGCGCTTCACGACGCGCTGAAAGCCGCTGCCGGCGATTACCGACGCGTGCACGTAGGGCTGGCCCGCGACCGCTAGGACGGCCAATCGCTGGCCCGCTTGCAGCGGCTTCACCAGGTGGAACTCGGCAAACCCGTAGTCCAGCAGCGCGAGCGCGTTCTGGTCGCGCTGAGACTCGCTCGAGGTGCCGAGCACGGCTCCGACCAAGGTCATGCCGTCACGGGTTCCCGAGGCAACCAGCACGTAACCCGCATCCGCGGTGTGGCCGGTCTTGACGCCGTTGATCCACGGCACCCTGCCGATCAGATCGTTGCGGTTGACGACGTAGCGGACTGGACCGGTCGCGAGCGTGGCGCCCGGCAGCGACACGATCTGCCTGAACAGCGCCGAACGCTGCAGCAGATAGGCGGCGAGCTTGTCCAGATCCCAGGCGCTCGAGTAGTTGCCCGGCGTGTCCAGCCCGATCGGTGTCGAGTAGTGCGTATCGCTGAGCCCGAGCGCCTGCGCATCCGCGTTCATCATCGCCACAAAGCTCGCGATCGATCCGCCGCCGACGTTGTAGGCGAGATCCTCGGCGGCATCGTCGGCGCTGGGCAGCATCAACGCGAGCAGCAGGTCACGCTCGGTCATCCGCTCACCAGGGACCAGGCCGATCTGCGAGTCCGCCGCGGCCGCGTACCAGTCGTTCTGCGTGAACATCGTATCCAGGCGCTTGACGTGCTGGAGGGTGACGAGCGCGGTCATGATCTTGGTGGTGCTGGCGATCGGCAGCTCCGCGCTGGCGTTGAGCCCGTACAGCTGCTGGCCGGTGCTCTCCGCGATCAGTCCGGCAGCGGTGACCTGCAGGTCGGGCGTCGACACCGCGAGCCCCGACGCGGGCGCCACGAGCAGCGCCACGATCGCGCACAGCGCCAACAGCGAACCGCGCCCGCGCATGCGGATCCGGACGCGGATCAGGCGACTCACCGGCGCAGCCTCACGCGCTGCCCAACCTCGATCGCGTTCGCTTGCAACCCGGGGTTGAGCGCTTCAAGCGTGCTGAGCGGGACGCCGACCTTGGTAGAGATCTCGCTCAGGGTGTCACCGGGCGCCACCGTGTAGAACTGCGACGCCGATTGCTGGCGCTGTGCTTGACCGCCGGCACGACGGGTCTGCTCGCGCAGCCGTCCCGCGGATCCGTTCGCGGCGCTCGCCGAACTGGCAGTCGCCCCCGGGCTACTGCTCTGCTGGACGACCAGATACATCGCCGCGAGAACCGCGGCGAGCGCCAGCGGCGCCAGGTACCGAGCAGGGTTCCGGCGAGCTCCCGAGCCATCGTCCATCCCTCGTCGATCATACTTCGCCCCTTCGGCGGGGTTGAAATTCCTCAACCGCCGAGCTTCCATGCGAGCTCCCGCAGACGCGCGGCCGCGCCCGCCGCAGCCCGCTCCGGAGCGCCCCCGTCGCGCTCGTAGGCGGCGACGATACCGCGTGAGACCGCCACCAGGGCACTCGCTGGGCCGCCTGCGAACGCCGCCGCCAGATCCTGCACTCGGCCACCCTGCGCGCCGACCCCCGGCAGCAGAAAGACGGCGTGTGGCATCAGTTCTCGAAGCCGCTCCAGGCGGGTCGGGGCGGTTGCGCCGAGAACCGCACCGACGTCCGTCAGACCCGACTGCCCGACCCCCGCAGCGCCGGCCTGCGCCACCAGGCGCGCGATCACGTCGCTAACGCTGTCACCGTCGGTCAGGATGCGCTCCTGGAGGTCGGCGGCGCCGGGGTTGGATGTCCGCACGAGCACGAACAGCCCGCTGGCGCGCTCGCGCGCGGCGGCGACGAACGGCGCCAGCGAGTCGCCGCCAAGCAGCGGATTGACGGTCATCGCGTCGACTCCGAGACCCGCAACCAGGCCGAACGGAGTCGGCGTCTCACCGAGGAACGCTTGCGCGTACGCCGCCGCGGAGATGTCGATGTCGCCACGCTTGGCGTCGGCGATCACGAGCAGGCCGGCGTCGCGTGCGACTCCTACAACTTCGGCCAGCGCCGCCCAGCCGGACGCTCCAAGGCGCTCGAAGCACGCGACTTGGAGCTTGACGGCTGCGCACTGAGCCCCGACCGCCGCGATCACCAGCGAGCAGTGGACCGAAACGCACCTCGCGGCACGCTCAGCGGGTGGGGCGGGTGCAGCACCCGCCCCACCGGCAAGCTCGATCGCCCGAGGCCACAATCGCGCCGGATCGGGATCCAGGCCGAGAACGATTTGCGACTCTCGCTGCTCGACCCGGCTCGCGAGCCGGTCCGCAAAGGCCGCTGCGGCCGTCAGTTGACGGCTTTCTTCAGCGCGGCGCCGGCCGTGAACTTCGGCACGCGCGAGGCAGCGATCTGGATCTTCTCGCCGGTGGCCGGATTGCGACCCTCGCGGGCGCCGCGCTCAGAGACACTGAACTTGCCAAAGCCTGAGAAAACCACATCACTCCCGCGCTTGAGCGCATCTTCAACCGTCGCGAGCACCGCGTCGACCGCCTCAGCGGCGTCCCTCTTACTAAGACCGGACCGCTCGGCGACCTGGTCGATGAACTCCGATTTCGTCAACTTTGCTCCCTCCTTCAGGTCGTAGGTGCGACGAAACTAACAGGGTTTGCGGATGTCTGGGCAGCTGTATACCCGCTGGTCTGCCGCAGTTGCGGACATCGTGCAAGTCGCCCGATCGCGTCGACAGCGAGAATATGGCTCGTGAAGCTCGCCCGGATCGGATGGCTCGTAACCGTCGTGGCCTGCTTGATCGGGGCCCTCGCGCTCGCGATCAGAGGTCGCGATGGCTACGCGCTGGTCACGCTGGCAGTGGCGGCGTCCGCCGCGATTAACCTCTTCTAGTCCGAGGCTGTCGCTCGCTAGTGACACGCTCGACGCCGTCGATCGCGGCCGCGAGCGCCCTCGCGGACTGCGCGCCGCGCGCCGACGCCTGGGCGGGATCCGGCAGCTTGACAAGCGTCTCGCCGGGACGCACGCGGTCGGCCGGCTCGAGGTGGATCAGCACGTCAGCGCCGCCGAGCGCCGCCGCGATCGCATCGGTCAACGCATGCGCGGTGCGGTGCGCCTCCTCCAGTGAGGTCCCCGAGCGGAACTGGACGTGGGCGTCGACATAGCGCTGCGAGCCGGCGCGCCGCGTGCGTAGCGCGTGGTACCCGACGACGCCCTGAGCGGCGAACGGGTCGATCGCCGCGCAGATCGCGCTCACCTCCTCCGGCGGCAGCGCCTGGTCGACCAGCACCTGGCCGGAGCGTGCGATCAAGCGCACGCCCGTCACCAGGATCCCGCTTGCGACCAGCAGCGCGACTGCCGGGTCAAGCCACTGCGCGCCGGTCAGCGCGATCAGCGCGAGCGCAACCAGCACCGCTGCGGAGGACGCGGCATCAGTCAGCAGATGCGCGGCGTCCCCGGCGAGCGCCGGCGATCCGGTCACGCGGGCGCTGCGACCCAGCACCGATGAGACGATCAGGTTGATGAGCGTCGAGATGCTGACGACCGCGATCCCGAGCCCGAGCTTCTGCGTTTGACCGTGGCCCAGCAGGCGCCGGATCGCGGCGAACGCGATCACCGCCGAACCGACCAGAATCAGGACGCCCTCGATCGCCGCGGCCAGGTTCTCCATCTTCTCGTGGCCGTAACGGTGGGTCTCGTCGGCCGGCTCGCCGGCCTTGCGGATCGAGACGAGCGCCACGACCGAGGCGATCATGTCGACGCTCGAGTGCACGGCGTCGGTGAGGATCGCCACGGACCCGGTGAGGATCCCGGCGATCACCTTGAGGACGATCAGGATCGAGTTCGAGGCGACCGACAGCTGCGCGGCGCGCTGCTTGAGCACCGGGGCCGGCATCTGGTTCGATGCGCTCACCGCCGACCGCCCGGCTCACCGGCCGATCGATCTCGCGAACGCGCGGGCGGCGTTGCCGCGATGGCTGATCGCGTCCTTCTCCGCGTCGCTGCACTCGGCGATCGTCTTTCCTGGCGGCCCCGCGTCGGCGAGGAAGGCGGGGTCGTAGCCGAACCCCCGCAGACCTCGACGCTCGTCCGCCAGGCGCCCGCGGCATTCGCCGGTGAACACGCGCTCGACACCCCCGACGGGGTCGACGTACGCGAGCGCGCACACGAACCGCAGCTCGCTCCCCGCCGGCACCAGGCGCATCAGCTTGGCGAGGTTCTCCGCGTCGCCGGCCCGCGAGCCGGCGAAGCGCGCCGAGCGCACCCCCGGAGCGCCGCCCAGCACACTCGCCTCGATCCCCGAGTCGTCCGCGATCGCAGCTCGCCCGAGCGCGCCGGCCGCCGCGCGCGCCTTCGCGAGCGCGATCGTCTGATAACTGTCGCCGTCCTCGGGCGGCAGGCCGATCGCCGCCGGCAGCGGCTGCACCTCGATGCCGGCCGGCGCGAGCAGCCTCCGCATCTCCGCGAGCTTGTGCGCGTTACGGCTCGCGAGCACGACCGGCGCCATCGCGGTCAGGAGGTGCTCGTCAGCGCGGCGTGTTGAGCCTGGCGGAGCGCTTCGATGCCGGTCGCCGCCAAGGCCAGCAGATCGTCGAGGTGCGCGCGCGAGAGTGGCGTCCGCTCGGCCGTCGCCTGAACTTCCACCAAGCCGTCCGCGCCGGTCATCACGACGTTCGCGTCAACCTCCGCGACGGAGTCCTCGGAGTAGTCGAGATCGAGCAGCGGGACGCCGTCGACGATTCCGCATGAGACGGCTGCGATCGTGCCGCTCAGCGGCGAGCGCTCGATCCGTCCGTCGGCCAGCAGCGCGTCAGTCGCCAGCGCCAGCGCCACCATGCCGCCGGTGATCGAGGCGCAGCGCGTGCCGCCGTCGGCCTGCAGCACATCGCAGTCGATGTAGATCGTGCGCTCTCCGAGCGCCTCGAAGTCGATCACGCCGCGTAGTGAGCGGCCGATCAGACGCTGGATCTCGACCGTGCGTCCGTCCGGCCGTCCTCTGGTCGAGTCGCGCTGCTTGCGCTCACCTGTGGACGCCGGCAGCATCCCGTACTCGGCCGTCACCCAACCCCGTTTGGAGCCCTGCATCCAGCGCGGCACCGACTCCTGCACCGATGCGGTGCAGATCACGCGCGTCTCGCCAAACGAGATCAGCGCCGAGCCGGTTGCGGTCCTGACGAAGCCGGGTTCGATCGTGACCGGCCGCAGCGCGTCCCCGGCGCGACCGTAACTGCGTTGCCTTGTCTGGCTCATCGGGCGCAAAGTTGTGCCTCTCTCATGTAGTGGAAAGCTAACTGGTTTGATCCCTGGCTCAGCATGCGCACGCTGGTTATCACCAACATGTACCCGACTCCGTCCGCCCCGGCACGCGGACGCTTCGTGTTCGATCAGGCGCAGGCGCTGAGACGCCTGCCCGGGATCGAGCTGGAGCTGCACGCGTTCGAACCCGGACGTGCCTCCGCGTATGCCGTCGCCGCCGCGGACCTGCGGCGGCGCTACCGCCACACGCGCTTCGACGTCGTGCACGCGCATTTCGGCTTGACGGCCTGGCCGGCGCTGGCGGCAGGCGCGGCGGCACGCGCCGTGACGTTGCACGGAACCGATCTCACGCACCCACGCTCACGCAAGCTGACGCTCGCCGCGCTGCCGTGGCTTGACCTCGTCGCCACCGTCTCCGATGAGCTCGCCGGGCGGATCCCGCGCTGCGCGCTGCGTGGCCGCGAGGCCGCCGTGCTGCCCTGCGGCGTTGACACCGATCGCTTCCGGGCGATCGACCGTGCGCAGGCGCGGCGCCTGCTCGGCCTCGATCCCGACGGCGCCTACCTGCTGTTCGCGGCCGACCCGGCACGGCCCGAGAAACGCTATGACCGGGCGCTCGCGCTGGCGGGTGATGTGCCGCTGCTGGTGCTGCGCGACGTCGATCCCGAGCAGGCGCCGCTGTACGTCAACGCCGCCAATGCCGTCCTCGTGACCTCCGAGCGCGAGGGCTTCGGCCTCGCCGTGCTCGAGGCACTCGCCTGCGACGTACCGGTGCTGGCAACGCCGTGCGGGATCGCTCCCGAAGCGCTCGCCGGCCTGCCGGGCACCTACTGCGGGCCATTCGAGCTGGCGCGCTGGCGGACGGCGCTGGCGGACCATCTGGGCGCCGCGGATCCGCGGGTCCGCGGCCGCATTCGCGCCGAGCGCTACTCGGCGGTGGCGATGGCGACGCGCGTGGCTGCCGCATGGCGCGCGCTGCTCGAGCGGCGCTAGGCGGTGCGCAGCGATGGCCAGAACTCGCTCAGCCGCTCGCGCGCCCGCAGCGCGAGTGGGCGCGGCTCGCTCGGGCGGCCGATCAGGTCCTGCCCACCGACCTGCGACTCGATCGTGGCGACCTCGCCCGAGCCGCCGACCAGCGCCTCCATCGTCGCGATCACGGACCGCACCAGCGCCTGGATGTCGTAGCCACCTTCGAGCACGCATCCGAGCGGAGCGCCGACCTCGTCGCAGGCCTCCGACATCATCGACGCCATGCCCGCAAAGCCGGCCTCGGTCACGTAGCAGCTCGCGAGCGGGTCATCGAAGTGCGCGTCGTAGCCGGCCGAGATCAGGACCAGCTGGGGCTCGAACGCGTGCACGAGCGGGACGACAAGATCGCCCACCAGCGACAGGTAGTCGACATCGCCGGTCCCGGCCGGGACCGGCAGGTTGGCGGTGAAGCCGCGGCCTTTGCCGGCGCCGACGTCGGCCTCCCGCCCGGTCCCGGGATACAGCGGCCACTCGTGGATCGAGATGAACAGCACCTCGTCGCTGTCGTAGAAGACGTCGTTGGTGCCGTTACCGTGATGCACGTCCCAGTCGAGCACCAGCACCCGTTTCAGACCGCGCTGCGCGATCGCGTAGCGGGCGGCCACCGCGATGTTGTTGAACACGCAGAACCCCATCGCCCGGGTCCGCAGCGCGTGGTGCCCCGGCGGCCGGTGGGCGCTGAAGCCGCGCGTGCCGGGACCGCCCGCGAGCAGATGATCAACGAGCGCAACGGCACCTCCGGCGGCGTGCAGCGCCGCCACGTAGGACCCCTCGCTGATAACCGTGTCCGGGTCCAGCGGACCGCCCCCGTCGGCCGCTATGCGCTCAATCGCAGCCACGTACACGGCGGAGTGCACGGCGGTGAGCACGGCGTGATCGACCGGCGGCGAGGAGCGTCGCGTGTATCCGATCCAGGCTCGCCGCTCGAGCTCCTTGCAGACCGCGACGATCCGGCCGGGTTGCTCTGGATGGGGGCCCGGATCGTGCTCAACCGAGGACGAGTGGTCGAGAAACAATGGCGGGGGTGGCATCGTATGTACCGTACCCGCCTTGCCTGCACGTAGCAATCAACTGATCACGGTCGGCGCCGGCGCCGCGGGCATGTACACGGCCCTGTGCGCTTCACGCGCCGGCGCCAACGTGGTCCTCGTCTCCGCAACCCCGCTCGCGGGCGCCTCGAGCTACTGGGCTCAGGGCGGGCTAGCCGCCGCGATGTCTGCCTCGGACAGTGCCGACGCCCATTTCGCCGACACCATCAACGCCGGCCGCGGCACCGTGCGCGAGTCGGCGGCGCGGCTCCTGTGCGAGGAGGCGCCGCGCGCGGTCGAGAGCCTGGCACGGCTCGGAGTGAGGTTCGACGCCGACCGCCACGGACATCTCGCGCTCGGGCTCGAGGGCGGGCACGGCGCACGACGGATCGTTCACGCCGGCGGCGCGGCAACCGGTCGCCGCTTGATCCGCCAGTTGTCGGCGCTGGTCGCGCAGGACGAGCGCATCACGGTGCTCGAGGACCGCAAAGTCACGAGCCTGCTGACCGAGGGCGAAGGTGCGCGCTGCATCGGCGTCGCACTCGACAACGACCGCGCGCTGACGGCGCCGGCAACCGTGCTCGCGACCGGTGGCGCGGCAGCGCTGTGGTCACGCACGACGAATCCGGTCGGCGCGACCGGCTCAGGCCTGCTGCTCGCGCATCTCGCCGGCGCGACGCTTGCGGACCTCGAGATGCTGCAGTTCCACCCCACGGCCGTCGTCGCCGCGAACGGCAGCGACGCGTTTCTGGTGACCGAGGCGGTCCGCGGCGAGGGCGCGCGCCTGCTCGACAGCTCCGGCGAGCGGTTCGTCGAGGAGCTGGCGCCCCGCGATGAGGTCTCCCGCGCGATCCAGAGCCAGCTCGAGCGGACCGGCGCGCGCTCGGTCAGCCTCGACATGCGCCGTGTCGACCCGGCGCTGTTCCCGAACGTCGTGAGCGCGCTACGGCGCCGCGGTGTCGACCCCGAACACGAGCTCGTCCCGGTCGCCCCAGCAGCGCACTACATGATGGGCGGGATTGCGACCGACCTCGACGCGCGCTCCTCACTGCCCGGCCTGTTCTCGGTCGGCGAGTGCTCCTGCACCGGTCTTCATGGCGCCAACCGGCTCGCTTCGAACTCGCTCACCGAGTGCTTCGTATTCGGCGTGCGCGCCGCGCGAGCCGCCCTGGCGGCCGTTGCGCAGCCGCCTTCCGCCGGCGAGATCCGGGCCGCCCGCGACCGCGCGCGCGGTCGCGGTCGCCCGCCGAGCCTCACTGCAGCCAGCCGCGACGCGCTCTGGAAGCACGCGGGCATCGAGCGTGACGCGAGCGGCCTGCGCGTCCTGCTCGCTGACGACTATCCGCTGGTGGCGCTGATCGCCGCCAGCGCGCTGGCGCGCACCGAGAGCCGTGGCGCCCATCAGCGACGTGACTTCCCGGAGCTCGATCCCAGCTTCGAGAGCCGCCACGTCACGCTCGATGCGGCGGGCTTGCCGGCACTCGAAGAGTGGCACTGAGCCGGCCCTTAATTCCCGCATAACAATCGGCGTCGTGCGAACTTCACACCCCGCCGGAATACTCGCTCGGTAAGGGAGAAGCCATGCAACAGGGTGCGTGAAAGGACGAGATCGGCATGTACCAGTTCAGCCGAGCTATCTACCGTGAGCTCGCAACCGAGATCATCGAGGATCCTCGCTCTGCGCTGACGAAGGCCAACCACGAACGGGTACTGCGTGCCTGCGAAGCGGCCGTTGAACGACTCGCAACCGACCGGCATTACTTCGCGCGTCCGGCGCGCTCGCTGTTCCACGATGTCCGCGCGTACTTTCCGATGGGAGCGCAGCAGCGCGTTCTGACCGTGATCGAGCGCTATCTGGCGGTCGCCGACGAATACCTGCTCGCTCAGGCTCAGAGCGGACTTGATATCCGCGGCAACAGGCTGCAGTGTCGCGCCAGCACTCGCAAGGGCACGCCCTGCCAGCGGATGCCGTTGCCGCACAACGGCTACTGCCCGTCGCACCAGCATCTTGCCGAGACCGAAGACATGGATCAGGCGGCCTGACCCGGAGTTGCCGGCGCCATCAGCCGGTAATGTCGACGGATGCTGCTCGGCGTCGACGTTGGTGGGACGTTCACCGACGCCGTCGTCGCGCTCGACGGTCGGATCGTGACCGCGAAAGCACCGACGACGCCCGGCGACCAGTCGCAGGGCGTGATCGAAGCGGTGCGCGCCGCGCTCGCCGTCGCCGGACGCGACGCGCGTGAGGTCACGAGCTTCGCGCACGGGATGACCGTCGCCACCAACGCGCTGCTCGAGGGCAAAGCCGCTCGCACAGCGCTGGTCGCGACCGAGGGGTTCGCCGACATCGTCGAGCTCGCCCGCCAGAACCGGCCCGAGCTGTATCGCCTGTGCGCGGCCGGTCCGCAGCCGCTGGTGCCGCGCGAACGTCGCTTCGAGGCGCCCGAGCGCATGACCCCCGAGGGGCCCCTGCGGGCGCTCGCGCCGGCCGCCGCCGAGCAGGTCGCACAGCGCGTCGCCGACAGCGCTCCGGAAGCGATCGCGGTCGTGCTGCTGCACTCCTATAGCCATCCCGAGCACGAGCAGCTACTCGGCGAGGCGCTCGCAACCGCGCTGCCCGACGCGCACGTGTCCCTCTCGCACGAGGTCGTCGGCACTTTCCGCGAGTACGAACGGGCTGCCACGACCGAGGTTGACGCGGCGCTATCGCCGCTGCTGTCGGGCTACCTGCGGCGACTCGCGCGGCGCTGCGCGCAGCACGGGATCCCCGAGCCGTCGATCATGCAGTCCAGCGGCGGCCTGATCGACCTCGAGGCGGCCGCCGGCCACGCCGCCCTGACGGTCTTCTCGGGCCCCGCCGGGGGCGCCGCAGGCGCGGCGTTCGCGGCCCGCGCCGCCGGCGTCGCCGACGCGCTCTGCTTCGACATGGGCGGGACCTCCTGCGACGTCTGCGTGGTCGACGGCGGCGCGGTGCAGGAGCAGAGCGGTGGCGTGATCGGATCCCCGCCCCGGCCGCTCGCGCTGCCGATGCTGGCTGTGCACACGGTTGGTGCCGGCGGCGGCTCCGTCGCCTGGCGTGACGGGGGTGGCGCCCTGCGTGTCGGTCCCCGCTCGGCCGGCGCCGACCCCGGTCCTGCGTGCTACGGGCGGGGCGGGCACGAGCCGACCGTGACCGACGCGAACGTCGTGCTCGGCCACCTCGACAGCTCGACACCGCTTGCCGGTGGCGTGAGGCTCGATCACGGCGCAGCGGTGGGCGCCGTCGCTGCGCTTGCAGCAGAGCTCGGCCTCTCGACGGAGGCGTGCGCGCTCGGCATCCGCCGCGTCGCCTGTGCCGAGATGGTCGGTGCGCTGCGCGTGGTGAGCGTCAACCGCGGCGTGGACCCCAGGCACTACACGTTGCTCGCGTTCGGCGGCGCCGGACCGCTGCATGCGACCGACATCGCCGACGAGCTGGGCATGCAACGGATCCTGGTCCCGAGCGCCTCCGGAGTGCTGGCAGCACTTGGCCTGCTGGTCGCACCGCACCGCCGCGACGCTCAGCGCAGCGTGTTCCTCTCGGGCGAGAAGCTCGAGCCGCAACCGATCGCGGCGCAGTGCAGCGAACTGGCCGAGCGCGCGCGCAGCGCGCTCGGCGAGCTCGACGCGGCTCTGCGGGCCGTATTCGAGCTGCGCTACCGGGGCCAGTCGTTCGAGCTGCCGGTCGAGGCATCGCTGCGCCCGACCGCGGCGCAATTGCGCAGCGCGTTTGAACGCCAGCATCTCGCCCGCTACGGCCACATCGACCCTGAGGCCGAGATCGAGCTCGTCACGATCCGCGTGAGCGCCACGGTTCCCGGCGCCGAGGTCGCCCTCTCGCCGGCGGCCGGCATGCCGCCGGCGGGCACTCCGATCACCGGTCCCCTCAGCGTGCGCCTGCCCGAGTCGACGCTGCTGGTGCCGTCGCACTGGTCAGGTCAGCTCGGCGACGGCGGCACGATCCACCTCGAGCGCCAGCGATGATCGACGCGGTCGAGCTGGCGCTGTTCGTGGGAGCGCTGCGGGCGGCGTGCGAGGAGATGGGCGCCGTCCTGATCCGCTCGGCCTACTCGCCGAACATCAAGGAGCGCCGCGATGCCTCGACGGCGCTGTTCGATGCGGCGGGCGAGATGGTCATGCAGGCCGAGCACATTCCCGTGCACCTCGGCGCGATGCCGGCGGCGGTCGCCGCGGTGCGGGAGCTCGAGCAGGCTCCGGGACGAGCGTTCGTCCTGAACAACCCGTACCGCGGCGGCACGCATCTGCCCGACATCACGGTGATCACACCAATCTTCGCCGACAATCGGCTGCTCGCGTTCGCCGCCGCGCGCGCACACCACGCCGACGTCGGCGGGCCGACCCCGGGTTCGATGCCGGCCGACAGCCGTACGCTTGCCGATGAGGGAGTGGTGATCGAGCCACGCGTGCTCGACGCGGCCGCGATCGCGGAGCTGAGCGCGCAGATGCGCCGGCCCGAGCAGCGCCGCGCGGACCTGCAAGCCCAGCTCGCGGCTTGCCGAGCCGGCGAGCGCCGCCTGCTGGAGCTGCATGCGCGTGCCGGTGAGGCGAGCCTGCGCGCAGCGTTCGCCGAGGTGCTGGACTACGCCGAGCGCCGTACCCGCGCCTGCTTGCTCGACCTTCCCGACGGCACCCGCCACGCTCGCGACGTGCTCGAGGCGCGCGAGGGCGACCTCGAGCTGGTGCTGAGCGCGACCGTGCAGGGTGAGCAGCTACGGCTCGACTTCAGCGGCAGCGCCGCCCAGCACGACGGTAACCTCAACTGTCCGCTCGCGGTCACGAAGTCGGCGTGCTATTTCGCGGTGCGGGTGCTGTGCGACGCCGACATCCCGTCAAGCGCGGGCGCCTACCGGCCGGTCGAGGTGCTCGCGCCCGTGGGTTCGCTGCTGAACGCGCTCCCGCCCGCCGCCGTCGCCGGCGGGAACGTCGAGACCTCCTCGCGGGTGGCGGACCTGGTGCTGGCGGCGTTCGGTCACGCGCTCGGTCAGGGAACGATGAACAACCTCACGCTCGGCAGCGACGAGGTCGTCTACTACGAGACGATCGGCGGTGGCCAGGGAGCGTGCGTCGACGCAGATGGGCCGAGCGGCGTGCATGTGGCGATGAGCAACACGCTGAACACTCCGATCGAGTCGCTCGAGCTCGAGTTTCCGCTGCGGATGGTGCGCTACGAGCGCCGGCGCGGCTCCGGCGGGCGCGGCGCGCATCGTGGCGGCGACGGCGTGATCCGTGAACTGGAGGCGTTGGCGCCGCTGCGCTACTCGCTGATCACCGAGCGCCGGCGCCACCGGCCGGCGGGGGCCGCCGGCGGTGAGCCGGGCCTGGCCGGACGCAACCTGCTCGACGGCGCCGAGCTGGAAGCGAAGTCGATCGGCGAGCTGGCGCCCGGCCAGCGCCTGCGGATCGAGACGCCGGGCGGCGGCGGCTATGGCGTTGCCTGATACGCGCCTCGGTGCAGCGGGTTAGCGGGTTACGGGTATGCGGGTAGCGGGTGCGGGTATGCGGGTATGCGGGTAGCGAGTAGCGGTATGCGGGTATCGTCATGCCTGAGATGCGCGTCGCATTCCTCGGACTCGGGATCATGGGCTCGCGAATGGCTGCGAACCTTGCAAGCGCCGGCTTCGAGCTGACCGTCTGGAACCGGACGCGCTCGACGGCTGAGCAGTTCGCCGGCCGGCACGGGGCGAGGCTCGCGCCGACACCGTTCGAGGCCGCTCAATCCAGCGAGGTCGTGATCACGATGGTCGTCGACGGCCCGCAGGTAGAGTCGCTGCTGCTCGACGCTCACAGCGGCGCCGCGGCCGGCGCCTGGCCCGGAACGCTGTTCGTCGACTGCTCGACGATCGGTCCCGCGGCCAGCCGCACGATCAACGCGGCACTGGCCGGGTACGAGCGCGAGCTGCGCTTGATCGACGCGCCGGTCACGGGCTCGTCACCCGCCGCGCAGACCGGCACGCTGACGTTCATGGTCGGCGCCTGTGACCGGGATTTCGAGCACTTGCGGCCGATTTTCGAAGCGATGGGAAAGGTGATCGTACACGCCGGGCCGCCCGGGCACGGCCAGATGATCAAGCTGATCAACAACACGGTCGCAGCGACCAACGCAGCGGTGCTCGGCCAGGCGCTGCTGGTCGGCGCGCGCGCCGGCGTCGACCTGGATGCGCTCGTCACCGTGATGCGGTCCGGCTCCGGCGCATCCACGATGCTCGAGCTGAAAGCGACGCCGATGCGCAGTCACGACTACGCCACCCTGTTCAAGCTCGACCACATGCTCAAGGACGTCAAGCTGTGCCTCCAGGAGGCACGCGCAGCCGGGATCGCGTTCCCCTTCGCGGACGTTACCAGGGAGATCCTCGCGGCCGCCGCGGAGCTCGGTTACGGCAGTGCTGATTTCGCAGCACTGATCGAAGCGCTCGAGGCTGCGGCCGGCACTAGGTTGTGACAATTGTAGCTAATTGCATGAATTTATTGGAATTTTCGGTGATCTGACATAGAATCGGCCCGCCTCCCCTCGTCAGCAGTCTTGCGAGCGGGTTGATTCTCGAAAATTCACCGTCTCCCCCCCCACCCTATGCCGATTGCTTTCAAAGAATGGGCCGTCACCGTGCGTGCCCTGGCCGAAGGCGAGCAGCTCCTTACCCTCTGTAAGGGCAGCAGCCGCGAGCTTGAGAAGGAATTCCAGTTGGAACACGAACGCTTCTTCCTGTTTCCGACTTTTGACCACCAGCGATCCGACCTGGTGCGCGAGTCGCACCGGCCGGAACTCGCCAGAGCGCTCGAGGAGGGCGTTTGGAGTGAAGCTGAGCCATCGCCGCAGGCGATGCTCCGTGACGGCGAGATCACGCAACCCGATCGCGTTCGGATCCGCGCCTGGGCCGAGGTCTCCGCGTGCTTCACGATCACCGATCGCCGGTCCGTGGACGCGCTGTCGCCGTTCTACGTGTGGACCACCGACTATGCCGAGAAGCGTCTCGCATGGGCGCGCCGCCACCCACTGCACGTGATCCTGCTGCGAACCTATCGAATTCCGCGGCCGGTCACGGTCAAGGTTCGCGACGATTACAACGGTTGCCGCTCGTGGCTCGAGCTGACTCGAGACCTGCCATTCGAGGGCACCCCGGTGCTCTCCGATGAGGAGTTCGAGCGCGCTTCCGAGGAGATCGCCGCGATCGCATCTGACCGCCAACCGGTGCTCGTTTGATCCGATCGCATCCCCAAGCTCTGCGCCGATCAGCGCAGCAGCAGTGACAACAGCCACAGCACCAGCGCACCCGCCGCGAACGCGACCAGTAGCCCGCTCAGCAGTTTCAGCGCAGGCACCGGCGGACCGGTGGGTGGCTGGCTCGGCGTGATCTCGGCCTGCAGCAGGGTTTCGCGCGCCGTGTCGAGCCCCGACAGCGGGACGAGCACGTCGCGCGGCCCCGCCGCGAGGAAGTCCGGAACGTCGAAGCCGGCGCTGCGGCGCAGCAGGCTGGGAACGCCCTCCTCGAGTAACAGTCCCTGAATGAACTCGGCTTCGGTCTGGTTGCGGGCCTGGGCGACCATCGCCAGCGGACCTTCGGACAGCTGCGGCTTGATCTTGCGCAAGCGCTGATGTCGTTCGCTCACCTGCTCGGATTGCGGGGCATCCCGAACGAGCGGCAGCCGGCAGCGCTCGCAGAACCGGGTACCGGCCGGGTGACGTGCGCCGCACCCCGGGCAGTACACGGTCGCCTCGGGCGGCGAGATGGACCCCGCGCGCCGCAGGCGCATCACTCAACGACCAGTTCGACCTCCGACACCCGTCCGTGCCGGATCGCGTAGGCGCGTACGTCGGCCTGCTCCCCCCCGGCGAGGCCCACGATCAGATACACGGCTTCCGGGTGAAACGCCAGGTTGATGTCAGTCTGCGATGGATATGGAGCGCTGCGCGTGTGGGAATGGTAAATCGCCCCGAGCTCGTGACCTGCGTCCTCGATCGCCATCATGATGCGGTACTGCTCGCCGGGGTCAACCTCGTAACGCAACGCGCTCGCCGCCTGGTTGACGGCGCGATATACCGCCACGGCCTTACCGTCAAGCGTGGCGATCAGCCCGCAGCACTCGTTGGGCGCCTCGAGACGGGCGTGCGCGACGATCTCTTCATACAGTTCTCGCGCGATCCGCATCGGCCGCTGAGGCTATCATCCCGCACCGGGCGCATCGCGAGGGGATGCGCCGCGAACGAGCGCAGCGGGCACGGCCTCGTCGATGCGCGGGCTCTCGAGCTCGCTGAGGAGCGCCGATTGCTGCGCATCGGCGGCGAAGATCGACGCCGCCAGCAGCGCCTCAGGCGTGGACAGGCGCGTAAGCGCCGCGTAGTAGACCCCCTCGACGCGCGCCTGGACGGTCTGCAGCAGATCCAGCCATCGCTTGCGCCGTCGAGGCCACGAGCGCGGCAGCCCCGCGGCACCGGCGCCCGGCAGATCGCCACTGCCATGATCTGCCGGCGCTCCACCTAGGGCAGCGGCCACAGCCTCCGCGTGCGCGCCTTCGTGCGCTCCCAGCAGGGCCAGCAGCCGGCGCGCCGCCGGCGGCAGCGCTGCTGAGCGCTGCGCCCGCTCGTACGCCGTCCGCGCCATCAACTCGGCGTCCAGCAGGATCAGCAACCGAGCAGGGCTCGACACCACCGGCCGCGCCGGCGCGCCACCAACGAACGCGCCCTGGATTGGCGGCAGCCGCTCCAGCAAGCGCAGCACCACGATGTGCTGAGCGTCGTTTGCGAGAATCGACGCGATCGCGGTCCTCACCCAGGCCGAAGCGATCCGCGGGATCGCGCTCAGGCAAAGGTTGATCTGCGTCTGCTCGAGACCCCGCAGCATCTGCAGCACCTGCGTCTTGCTGTGCGGGTCGCCGAGGTCGTAGACGGGTTGCCGTGAATGCGGCCTGGCCCCTGCCCGAACGATCAGCGCGCGGATCACACCGGCGTGCGTGTTTTCGTCCCCCAGGAAGCGACCGTCGGCGCGCTGTGAGCGACCACTGAGCAGCGGGCCGGCGAACGTGTAGGCGAAGATCGTCTCCTGGTCGGCGGCGAGCACGCCGTTCAGTCGCTCGACCAGGCCGGCCCGTTCCGGCGCCGGGAGCTCCCGCAGCTTGTTGGTCATGTGCTGCCGTGTGCTCGCGCCGCAGCCCGCCGGCATCAGCGCCAGCGCGACCAGGCACGCCAGACTCCCGGTCACCGCCCAGATGCGTTTTGCCATGCTAAGGGCCCGCGGGGAAATTAGTGCGGGCCCTAAGCGCCGCCGGCGCCGGAATCACCACCAGACGGTGGAGTCCAGCCCCTCGATCTCCTCCAACGGGCGCGTGTAGATCCCTGATGAAAGGTACTTCCAGCCGTCGTCTGCGACGACGAACACGACGTTTCCCTCGTCGAGCTCCGAGGCGATCCGGACGGCGACGCGCGCGATCGCGCCCGAGGAGACCCCGACGAACAAGCGCTCCTGATCGAGCAGCTTGCGCGTGAAGGCGATCGCGTCAGCGTTGGTCACGAAGATCTTGCGGTCCAGCAGCGCGAGGTCGATGATCGGCGGGATGAACCCGTCCGCCAGCGAGCGCAAGCCCTGCACCGGCTCGCCCTGCATCGGCTCCGCGGCGACGATCTTGACGCGGTCGCCAAGCTCCTCCTTCAGCCGGCGGCCGTTGCCCATCAGCGTGCCTCCGGTTCCCAGGCCGGCGACGAACGCGCTGATCTCGTCGAGCTCCTCGAGGATCTCGAGCGCCGTGCCGTTGTAATGCGCGCCGGGATTGGCGGGGTTGGCGTACTGATACGGCATGTAATAGGAGCAGTCGCGCGCGGCCATGTCAAGCGCCAGCTCGACGGCGCCGTTGGATCCCTTGGAGCCCTCCGAGTAGACGATCTCGGCGCCATACATGCGCAACTGCTCGGTACGCTCGCGCGTGACGTTCTCGGGCATCACGACCTTCAGCCGGTAGCCCTTGCGCCCGCAGATCATCGCCAGCGAGATGCCGGTGTTGCCGGAGGTTGGCTCCAGCAGCGTCTGGTGCGGACCGATCAGACCCTTCTCCTCGGCGTCCTCGATCAGCGCACGCGCAACCCGATCCTTAACCGAACCGGTCGGATTGTGCGACTCGAGCTTGGCCCAGATCCGCACCCCCGGCTTGGGGCTCAAGCGGCGCAGCTCGACCAGCGGGGTATGACCAATCGCCTGGACAATGTCGCCGTAGCGCCCGCCACACGGCCTGTTCTGGAGGCGCTCGACCATACTTCACGAAGTATAGCGAGAGCCGCGCCTGATTCGGCCCGCACTACCTGCTCGACAGGCCGCGCCCGCCGCTCAGATCACGCCCCCGGCCATCGCCGGCAGGATCACCAGCGTGTCGGTGTCGGACACCGCCGTGTCCATCCCGTCGAGCACGCGCACATCCTCGTCGTTCAGGTAGACGTTGACGTAGCGGTTTAG
Organism: Solirubrobacteraceae bacterium; assembly: GCA_052147535.1. Lineage (GTDB taxonomy): Bacteria > Actinomycetota > Thermoleophilia > Solirubrobacterales > Solirubrobacteraceae > Palsa-465. The sequence goes on from JBKQKK010000287.1 coordinate 24,245, forward strand.
CGACCCGTCGGCGGCGAACAGCTGCGAGCGAGTGTCGGGATGGCTCTCGGCGATCGAGAACAGGATCTCGCCGACCGAGCTGCCGTTGGCCTGCAGTTCCTTGCTTCCCCCGACGGCGGCTCGCAGCACGGGTGGGATCCGGATCGTGGGCATCTCAGCAGCCCAAGCCTAATGGGCGCCGGCGCAGAACGCCTCGTAGTCGGGGAACACGCCGAGCTCCTCGTCGCTGATCGCATCCGGCTCGCGCGAGCAGATCGGACACTGCGGATCGCGCCGCACCCTGACCTCGCTAAAGCTGGCGCCGAGCGCATCGTACATCAGCAGGCGGCCGACCAGCGAATCGCCCTCGTCGAGGATCAGCTTGATCACCTCGGTCGCCTGCAGCAGTCCCATCGTGCCGGGCAGCACGCCGAGGACGCCGTTGGCGCCGCACGAGGGCGCCAGCTCCGCCGGCGGCGGGACCGGGAACAGGCACCGGTAGCACGGGCCCTGGTAGGGGTAGAACACGGACAGCTGGCCCTCGAATCCGAGGATCGCGGCCGACACGACCGGGATCTGCAGCCGTACGGAGGCGTCGTTGAGCAGATAGCGGGTGGGGAAGTTGTCAAGTCCGTCGACCACGATGTCGTAGCGCGGAAGAATCTCCATGATGTTCGTGGGCCCGATCCGCAGACGGTGCTTCTCGACCGTGACGTCCGGGTTGAGCGCCGTGATCGTCTGCTCGGCCGAGTCCACCTTGGGCATGCCGATCCGCTCAGTCGAGTGGATCACCTGGCGTTGCAGGTTCGACAGATCCACGTCGTCGTCGTCAACGATCCCGAGCGTGCCGATGCCGGCCGCCGCGAGATACAACGCCACCGGCGAGCCGAGCCCGCCCGCCCCGAGCAGCAGCACGCGCGCGTCGAGCAGCCGCTGCTGGCCGGCGATGCCGACCTGCGGTAGCAGCAGGTGGCGCGAGTAGCGCTCGCGCTGCTGCGCGCTCATCACGCGCGGCACCTCCACCTGATATCCGCGGTCCTTCCACAGCGTGTAGCCGCCGATCATCGACTCGACGTGCTCGTAACCGAGGTCCTCGGTCAGCGTGCGGGTCGCCCAGGCTGAACGGACGCCCCCCGCGCAATACAGGATCATGTGCTGCGAGCGGTCGGGCGCGGCGCTCTCGACGCGCGACTCGAGTTGGCTCTTGGGAACATGCCGGGCGCCGGGAATGTGCCCCGCCGACCACTCGTCGGTCTCGCGGACGTCGATCAGGATAGCGCCGCTGTTGACGCGCTCGGGCACGAAGGCGGGATCGACCTCGTCGATCCTGTTCTTGATCTGTCGGAGGACCTCAGCTCCGGACGGCGACATGGACAAACTCCCTCAAAGGCGGTCTGGATTCAGTTACTTCATTCAGCATAGCGGCTACCATCGCCTCCCAGTGCGTCCCGCAGTCGATCACATCCGTGCGCCGGAGTTCCCGGCGCGGATGCCGTGGGTCAACACCTCGGAGCTGCGCATCGCGGATCAGCTGGGACATCCGGTGCTGATCGAGTTCTTCGATTTCTGCCGGCCCAACTCGATCCGCACGCTCCCCTACATCAAGGCCTGGCATGCGCGTTACGCGCCGGCCGGACTGCGGGTGATCGGCGTGCATTCGGCGGGCTTTGAGCCCTCCAGTGATCCCGACAACGTACGGGCCGCGATCGCGAGACTCGGGATCGAATACCCGGTCCTGATCGATCTCGACCTTGTCGTCTGGCGGCGCTACGAGAACCTCGGATGGCCCGCCCGCTACCTGTTCAACGCCGAGGGCAAGCTTTACGACTACCACTACGGCGAGGGCGCCTACGCGGACACCGAACGCGCGCTCTGCGAACTGCTCGGGATCGCCTCTGAGCCACGCCCACCGATCCGTCCGGAGGAAGCCCCGGGAGCGCGGCTGGCAGTGCAAAGCGACGACGTGCTGGGCGCGTACTCGGGTCCGTATGAGGCTGGTGGCGTGTGGGCCGTGCTGGATGGCAGCGGCACCGTGAACGCCGACGGGCGCGAGCTGGTCGTCGATCACCCCGGTGCCTACGAGTTGATCGCGCACCCGCGCAGCAGCGCCGGCATGCTAACGCTGAGCCTCGGCGAGGGCGTTCGCTGCCATGCGGTCTGCTTCACGCCCGGGCTTGCCGGCCCGGGCTAGTCGCGGGCTGGTCGCAGGCTGGTGGAGCAGGTTCGGCAGCCGTGCGCGGCACCGTGGATGCGACGCTACGCGGTGCCGGCGATCGCCTGGCGGATGACCTTCGGGAGCATGAAGCGAACGTCCTCGTGGACGACCTCGAGCTCCTGTACATCGGTGGTGCCGCGGTCACCGAAGAACGACACGAGGCGCATGACCAGATCCTCCGGCGCGCTGGCTCCGGATGTGATCCCGACCACGGCCTTACCGGCGAGCCACTCCTCGCGGACCTCGAGCTCGTTGTCGATCAGATGCGACTCTGCTCCGTGCTCGCGCGCCACCTCGACCAGTCGGTTGGAGTTCGACGAGTTTCTCGAGCCGATCACGAGCACCAGATCGCACTTGCGCGCAAGCTGCTTGACCGCGGCCTGGCGGTTGGTGGTGGCGTAGCAGATGTCGTCGGTGCGCGGTCCGACGATCGCTGGGAAGCGGCGGCGCAGCGCTTCGATGATCACGCGCGTCTCGTCAACCGACAGCGTCGTCTGCGAGATGTAGGCCACCATCGTCGGATCCTCGACCTCCAGCGCAGCGACGTCCTCCTCGTTCTCGATCAGGACGATGTGCTCGGGCACCTCGCCCATCGTCCCCTCGACCTCCTCGTGTCCAGCGTGGCCGATCAGCACGATCGTGTACCCGTCGGCGGCGAACCGCTTCGCCTCGACGTGAACCTTGGTAACCAGCGGGCAGGTGGCGTCGATCGTGTTCAGCTCGCGCGCCCACGCGGTCGCGTGAACGCTCGGAGCCACGCCGTGGGCGGAGAACACAACCGTGGCGCCCGCCGGAACCTCCGTCTCGGAGTCGACGAACACCGCCCCACGCTCACGCAGCTTCGCGACGACGTGCTTGTTGTGCACGATCTCCTTGCGCACGTAGACCGGCTTGCCATGCAGCTCGAGCGCCCGCTCGACCGTCTGCACGGCGCGATCGACGCCGGCGCAGTAGCCGCGCGGGGTGGCGAGCAGCAGCTTCCGTGGGGTCGCGGGCACAAGCGACAGTGTAGGAAAGCCGCTAAGCCGGCGCTGCTGCCGCACACAGACGGCACCGGTCTGCCGTACGCTTTGGACTGAGCGCGGCACCAAAGCGGAGGTGGGATGACACAGCAGCACCTAGACCGCCTGTCGGCGGTAGACGCGTCTTTCCTGGCCCAGGAGGGCCCCTCGTCGCACATGCACGTTGGCGGACTGCTGATCTTCGACGGAGCTCCGCCGGAATTCGACGACGTCCTCGACAGCGTCCGCGGCAGACTGCACATGGTCCCCCGCTACCGCCAGAAGCTGGCCACCCCCCCGCTCGAGACCGGCCGCCCGTTGTGGGTAGACGATCCGACCTTCAACATCGAGTTCCACGTCCGCCACACGGCCTTGCCCTCGCCGGGGACCGAGGATCAGCTGCTGGCGCTCGCGGCGCGGATCGCCTCACAGCCGCTCGACCGCACCAAGCCGCTGTGGGAGCTATGGCTGGTAGAGGGCCTGCGCGGCGCCGGCGACAGCAGCGCCGGCGACAGCAGCGGGGGCGACAGCAGCGGGGGCGAGAGCGGCGGCGAGCGCTTCGCGTTGATCTCAAAGACCCATCATTCGCTCGTCGACGGCGTCTCCGGCGTCGATCTGGCGACCGTGTTGTTCGACTTTGATCCTGATCCGAAACCGCCCCCGCGAGCGCCGTCGACTGCGTTGGAGCCGTGGCGGCCCAAGCAGCAGCCCACATCGACCGAGCTGGCGGTCGCGGGCGTCCGCGATGCGATGCTCACCGTCACCGGGGTTGCGACCAAGGCGCTCACCGGCCTGCTGACACCGAATCGCTCCGTTGATCGGCTGCGGGACGCGGTCGAGGGAATTGGCGAGATCGTCTGGGCGGAGCTGAACCCGGCCCCGTCGACGCCGCTCAACGTTCCGATCGGGCCCTACCGGCGCTTCAGCATCGTGCGTGGGAAGCTCGCCGACTACAAACTGGTCAAGGGTGCTTTCGGCGGCACGGTCAACGATGTCGTGCTAAGCGTCGTGTCAGGCGCGCTCGCGCGCTGGCTGCACGCGCGCGGGGTCCGTACCGAGGGTCTCGAGCTGCGGGCGCTGGTGCCGGTATCGGTCCGCACGTCCGACCAGCATCACGCGCTCGGCAACCAGCTCACGGTGATGCGCGGGCCGTTGCCGGTCTACGTCCAGGATCCGGTCGCCAGGATCGAGGTGGTGCGCGCGGCGATGGACGATCTCAAGGGCTCCAAGCAGGCGATCGGCGCTTCCACGCTCACGGCCGCACAGATGCTGGCGCCACCGACGGTGCTCGCGCAGGCGTCGCGGTTGAACTTCTCCACGCGCCTGTTCAACCTGCTCGTGACCAATATCCCGGGGCCGCAGCGGCCGCTCTACATGCTCGGCCGCCAGCTCCAGGATCTGTTCCCGATCGCGTTCCTGCCCCAGAACCACGCGCTGGCGATCGCGCTCATGTCCTACAACGGTGGGGTCCACTACGGCGTGCTCGGCGACTTCGACGCACTGGACGACATCGAGCTGATCGCAAGCGGGATCAAGGACGAGCTCGAGCTATTGGTCAAGGCGGCTCACGCCGTCACGCAGTCAGGCACCGTCGAGAAAGTCCCACCCACCGCCGCCGAGGACGCGCCGCCCACCGCCCCGGAGGACGCGCCGCCCACCGCCCCGGAGGACGCCCCCCCCGCCGCCACGAACGGCTCCGGGGCGGACAGCTCAAACGGCACGCACCGCAGGTCGATCCTCCCTACAACGCCGAGGCGTAGCAGTGCCGGGCCAGCGTCCGACATGCGCGCCAAGCGTGCTCACCAGGCGCAACCGCCGCGCGGCAGATCGCCTCGCTGAGTGACTGCAGGCACTCCGGCGAACGCGCGAATCGCCTGCTGATGTAGGCTTCGCGGATGGAGGACGTCAACCTGATCAAGCCGGATGAGGTCGCTTTTAGGCTCGATCTCACCGCAGCTCAGCTGAAGATCGTTCATACGGCGCTCAAGTCGCTGTACGACGACCTCGGGCACGAGGAGAGCGACGTCGAGCAAGTCGTCGCAAGCGTCCTCGCGAAGCTCCCTGGCGAGGACTCGATCCGTGCGATCAACCTCGATCACGAGCTGCACCGCTGAAAAACGCTCCGCCGGCGGCGCTGTGCGCCGCCGGCGCTGCTCCTCGCAAGGCGAGCGCGGGACGTAAGCGGGTCGTTTGCTCGCTCGACGAACACGGTTTTCGTGGCCGAGCGCGCAATCCGCGGTCTGGACCCCGACGCTACAGGGCATCAAGCCGCTGCTGGGCGCGGACTGGCCCAGAGCTCGACCCGAGGCTCAGAAGCCGAGCGCGAACCGTGCGTCCTCACTCATCCGGTCGGGCGTCCACGGCGGCGAGAACGTCATCTCCGGCCGCACCTCGGTGACGCCCTCGACGTCGCCGACGAATTCGACGATCTGGCTGGATACCTGCGGACCGATCGGGCAGCCCGGGCTGGTCAACGTGAACAGCACCTTGACGACGCCGGCGCCGTCGACGCCCACCTCGTAGATCAGGCCCAGCTCAACGAAATCGAGCCCCAATTCGGGGTCGATGACCTCGCGCAGCGCGTCGGTCACCTCTTCTTCCGAGACATTCACTTCACAGAGTCTAGTGCCCGGATCACGGGCCCTCGACGCCGTTTGCACCCGCCGCCGGCGCCCGCACCATGATCAACAACCTTCTGACAAAGTGATCTTAACGATTCGCGGTTGTGGTCCTTCGATTAGTGTAGGTTTCAGGCATCGTCGACTTCGAGGACAAACCGCCGATTCTGCGTTGCACCGGAGATGAGGACCGGACCACTCAGGGTCGCCGTCGCCGGGCCCTCGTGCGAGCATTCCGAGCCCAGGCGGACGTGACGGTCGACCTCAGCGAATTGGTATTCGCGGACACCTCGCTGATCGTTGATCTGGCCGTGCTCTCGCGCCGGCTGCGGCGGCACGGCCGCGCGATCCTGCTGCGCGGCGCCCAGCCACAGATCCTGACGCTGATCGAAATCGTCGGGTTGGATCGTCTTCCAGGCGTCCGACTCGAGCTCGCGTCAGCCTGAGATCCGGTCGCCCACGCGAGCGCTCGCTAGGCTTCGAGCTGTGCTCCTCATCGTCCCGATCCTCTGGCTCGTCGCCGAGATCTTTGTTGCGATCAAGGTTTCAGACGCGATCGGCGTGCTGGCGACGATGCTGGCGCTGGCCGCAAGCATCCCGATCGGCCTCTGGGCGATGCGCTCTCAGAGCCGAGGGGTGATGCGCCGACTGGCCGGTGCCGTGGCTGAGAGACGGACGCCGACGCGCGAGGTGATCGACGGCGCGCTCGTGCTGATCGGCGGCATGCTACTGATCATCCCCGGTTTCATCACCGACGTACTCGGCTTGGTCCTGATGGTGCCGCCGACGCGCGCGCTGACGGGCAAGGGAATCCTTCGCAAGGGTCGCAGCTACCTGATCGCGCGCGTCGTGCGCTTCGATCCCACCCACTTCGGCACCGCCCCCCAGGCGTATGACGTCGAGTCGACGGCACGCGAGGTTCCGCCACCGAAGCCCTCGACATGACGGCAGCGAGCTTCCCGACCCTCCCGATCGCAGCGTTCTGTGACCTTGAAGGCGGTATCTGGGGCATCGTGGTCGGCGGCCCGGATGCGGTCCTCGCATCCGCCGTGATCGGCGATCACACCGAGCCCCAGCTCGCGCCCGCCACGCTCGAGCGCAGCGGACCGGGCGATCTGTGGACCGGGACCGTGTCCGGGACCGGGACCGGGCACACGCTCACGATCGCACCGGCCCTTGCGCAGGCCGCCACGCCCGCGGTGCAGAGCACCCTGGAGCTGTGCCACATAAGGGGCGTCGTCCCACTCGGCGGCAGCGAGCGGACGCTCGACTGCGCCGGAATCCGGTGCTCGGTGCATCCGCGCAGAGGCACCTCGACGCTGGAGAAGTTTGACTCGCTGCGTCTGGTCGCAGCGTGGTTTCCGAGCGACGTAGCGCTGGCGCTGCTCGCGATCAGGCCCTCGGGTGCCAAGGGGCAGGAGCGCGACGAGGTCGCGGTCGTGCTGCACGACGAGCGCACTCCGGTCAACGTGTTCGACCCACGCCTGTCGACCACCTACCGTGGCGACGGCACGCCTTCGCGCATGGGAATCGAGTTGTGGCTGGGCGCTACGCAGGATGGCGACCTCCTGTCGCTCCGTGCGGCCGGTGAAGTCACGGCCCCGCGGGCCGCGCTCAGCCTCGCGGGCGTGCGGATCGCGGCGTACGCGCTGCGATGCCAGAGCATCGGCGAAGATGGCGCCGGGGTGTACATATTTGCCCGGCCTGAGCCGACGTGAACACGTGCCGCCGGGGCAGCAAGCCGCGGGCCCGCTGACTTCCGGCGGCAAGATCCGAGCGATCATCAGCGACTTCGGCGGCGTGCTCACGTCACCGCTGGCCGATGCGTTCCGCGCCTTCCAGGACGCCGCGGGCATCCCGCTGCCGGCACTCGGCATGGCACTGGCGGCCCTGCAGGCGCGAGATGGTGCGCACCCGCTGATCGAGCTCGAGACAGGGCGCATGACCGAAGCGAGATTCCTCTCGGAGGTCGGCGGGCAGCTGACCCTGCAGCTCGGCCGCGAGATCTCAATGCAAGGCTTCAGTGCTGTCTATTTCGCCCACCTACGCCCGAACGAGCGCCTGATCGAGCACATGCGAGCGCTGCGTCGTCGCGGCTACCGGATGGCGATCTGCACCAACAACGTGCGCGAATGGGAACACCGCTGGCGCTCGATGCTGCCGATCGACGAGATCTTCGATGTCGTCGTCGACTCCGCCTACGTGGCCAGCCGCAAGCCCGAGACGGCGATCTACGAGCTGACGCTCGAGCGCCTCGGAGTCGGACCGCAGGCGGCGCTGTTCATCGACGACACCGAGATCAATTGCGCGGCTGCTCGTGAACTGGGCATCGGAGCCGTTTACTTCCGCTCGACAGAGCAGGCGATCGCGGAGATCGAAGCGGCCCTCGCCGGCTAGCTCTCACGCGCGGCCGGCAAGGCGCCTGCACCGTCGCGGCTCGCTAATTCTCGCCACCTAAGCGATCCCAGCAATACAGCTCGAGGCATTCGCGGGCGAGTTGCGCGCAGCGCCTTTGCGAAAGCCATGGCAGCACCGTATCGAGCGCCTCGTCCTCGCCGACGCCGGCCTCGAATGCCTCCTCGCCACGAAAGCCGGCGGCGATCTTGAGCGCCTCCCGTCGGTTCTCGCCCAGCGTCGGGAACACGTTCAGCAGAAATTCCTTGTTGGGGAGGGGATGGCCGCCGTCGAACGATGCGTGCCAAGCGGCGAGCAGCGACAGATCGTGCTCGTCCAGATCGGCCACCGCCTTGGCGTAATGAGACGCGAGTTCGGCGTCGGGGATCTCGTCGACCCAGGCGCGCACAACTTCGCCGAGGATCTGGCGCCGAGCCTCACGACCGACTGACTCGGCGATCACCCGAATGGCGTTCTGGGGCTCGATGAAACACAGGGGCATTGCGACTCCGGCTCTTGAAGCGGGCGTATCACGAAAGGTAGGCGGTGGCTCGGACGGAGCGCCGCGGAAGCCCCGTCCGAGCCCCGGTCGGCCGACTTTCCCGGGAGCCCCAGATCGCAGCCGCGCGCAGCGTTCCAGATCGCAGCCGGACGCAGCGTCCCAGATCGCAGCCGCGATCGGCGTCTCAGATGATGCTGAGCGCAGCGCGTGCAGCCGCAAGCGTGCTCGGGTCGGGCTCGACGTCGGGGTCGACGCCGAGCCCGACGCGGTTTCCCGTCTCCCAGTTGTGCAGCCCCAGGTCGAGCGCCTCAAGCGGAACCTCGCACGCCTGCGCGAGCTCGGCTGCGCGGCGCTCGAGGAGCATCGTGTCGCCGATCCCGAGTGCCCGCTTCGCGGCCAGCGTGACTTGGTTCTCACCGCCGAGAGCGAGCGCTCCGGCGCGCATCTCGTAGCATCCCAGGCGTCCGAGCAGCACCAACAGCTCGAAGCGGCCGTCACGGTTCAAGCCCGGTAGTGCGAGCCGTTCGAACACCCGCGCGAAGCGGCGCTCCGGCGTCCAGGACGGCTCGCCCGTGAACGCGGCGGCCTGCGAGCCTGCGCGTATCGCCCAAGCGCGATAAGCCTCGATCGTGGCGTCGCCGCGCTCCTGCTCGTGGATCCCCCGCGGGCCCGTGTGAGCGCCGTCTAGATCGGGAAGCTCCCCGGAATGCCAGGAAGTCCTGACGGACGCGATTTCAGAGTAAGGTTGCTCGCCTTCGAGCGGACCCAGGTATGCGATCAGGAAGCACAGCCAGGTCCGCTCCTCGAGGTCGCCGGACGGCGCCGCGACCTCGGCGCACAGCCCCGGCGGATCGGACCCGAGCACGTCCAGCCGCCACGCTGCGAACGCGAGCTCGTCTGCGAGCCGGTCAGCATCGGCACTGGATCTCAGGCCGGGCACCAGCGCCGAGTGGTAGCCGTCGTCGGCACCGCGCGCCAGTTGACGGACGCGGACGCCCGCTGGCCCGCGCCGCGCCGCATTGCTGCGCGAGGCGGACGCTCGCCGCGTGCCGGCGCCGGCGTGCACGCCGGCACCATGCCCGTCGGCGTGCACCCCCCGTGCGTGCCCGTGGCCGCCTTCCGGACGGCCCTTCGGCGCCGAGCCGGCCTTTGGCGCGCCCGAGGAGAGCACCGGACGCAGCTCGACGGACTGCTCGCGCGAGCAGATCGGGCAGGTGTGCAGAAGGCGGTTGTGGCGGCAGAAGCTGGGCACGATTAGCTGAAATTCTTGCATGCCGCGGCGGACCCGGTCCGTTTGCCCCAACTGTCCGGCGGCCCGAACATGTTAGCGGCCCGGATCTCAGCCCGGGCCGCGGGCATCCAGCGTCTCGAGCGGGTCGCTGTTCAAGGGCGCCGCATCGGCCCGGCGATGCGCCTTTCCGCGCTGGATCACCTCGCGGAAGTTCCTGAAGCGGAAGATCAACACCAGCGCGGCGAACCCGAGGATCGTCGTGAGCACGGTGGTGGCGATCTGCTGGCCGACCGAGAACGCGGCCACAAAGCTGCTGCCGGCGAAGATCTTGATCAGCAGCGCCTGCTGCACGCCCAGGCCGCCTGGGGTGAACGGGAACACCGACGCGACCACCTGCACACCGAGCACAAGCAGCGCGTTGCGCACCGAGCCGCCGATGTGGAACGCATCGAGCAGCGCCCAGTAGGCGGCAAATCGCGCGACCCAGCTGGCCCCCTGCCAGGTGCACATCTCGCGCCAGTAGCGGCGGCGATCACGCAGGATCGTGAAGCCCTGCCGGATCCGCTCCCAGAACGCCCGCACGCGCGCCGACAGCAGCGCGAACGCGACCAGGAACGACAAGCCGAGCGCCGTCAGGAAAAACAGCGTGAAGCGCATGTGCGAGGCGAAGAAGCTGATGTCGAACGCATGCAGCTGCGAGAAGTCCGGCGGCTTCGGGAACACCCCCTGCGTGAACGCGAAGCACATCACAAGCACGCCCATGCACCAGTCGAAGATCAGGCCGGTCGACAGCGCTGCGGCGACGGTCGGATAGCTGCTTGACTCGATCGAGACGTGCGTCAGGAACAGCTGCGCGATGTTCCCGCCGCCGAGCGGGAACACGCCATTGATCGCGTAGCCGACCATGTAGGCGCCCCACACGTCGCGCCAGCGGATCTGCTGATCGGGATAAGCCGCGTGCAGCGCCGCCCACAACGCGCGCGAGCGCAGCAGCAGATACAGGCCGTACAAAGCAAGCCCGAGCAGTAGCGCCGCCCACTTCAAGTCCGCCAACTGCGAGAAGAACGTACCCGCGCTGGCGAGCACGTGATTGATCGTGCAGATGACCGAGCAGTGCTGGTGAGCGGCCGGCGCGGCTCCTCGGCCGAAGCCACCGAGGACCGAGGCGTACGCGTTCATCACTACAAGGTCTCACAATAAGTCCGGGGGGCCCGGGTCGTTCCGGGCCCCCCGGAAAGCCAGGGAAGTGGGGGCGCAGTTCCCTGGCCGTTAGGGACAAGTTTCCCCGTCCCAGACTTGGAGTAAACCTCAAATTCACCCACCGTGCGCGTCCGCCGCCCAGCGGCGTTCGGGCCACCACCTCGAGACCTTAGCATTTGCCTAACACGGCAGCCACATGCACCGTGCCCGAACGGCCTGCAAACGCGCCGCCCGCCATGGGCTTCTCGATACTCGACGGGCACCCTCCGGCGGTCGTGTCCGGACGCCCGGCACGCCGCTACCGGGCGCGGGTGCCCGGACCGCTGAAGAACTCCTCGTCCGGGCGCAGGCTGCCGGCAGCTTCGGCCTCGTGGCGGAGCGTCGAGTCCCTCTCGCCGCTCCAGGCACCGAGCGCCAGCAGCTCGCGATCCTGATCCATCGGATCCCCGCCGAGCGCTCGATTGACCACCCTCGCGCACTTGCGACCTTCGGCGATCGCGGTCACGATCAGCGACTGACCGAGGCGGGCATCGCCGCAGGCGAACACGCCGTCGATCGAGGTGCCGTAGCTCATCTCGGTGCGGATGTTGCCGAGCGAGTCAAGATCAACCTTCAGCGCGCGCACGAGTCCGTCGTGCTCGGGATGCTCGAAGCCGATCGCGATCAGCACCAAGTCGCCCTCGAGCACGAACTCGCTGCCCGGGACGGGCGTGAGCTCGCGCGAGGAAGCTCCGGTCACACGCCTGGCGTACACGTGCGTGACCCGCCCATCGCTTCCTCCGAAGCCGGTCACCTCAGTTCCCCAGCGACGCTTGCCACCCTCTTCGAGCGCGTACGTCGTATCCGTGCGCTTCGGCGGCAGCGGCCACGGCTGCCGGGGGTCAGCTCCCCCCGCGTCGAGTCCTTGATAGACGTCCAGCAGCACGACGCTGCGCGCGCCTTCGCGATGCGAGTTGGAGATGCAGTCCATGCCGGTGTCGCCGCCGCCGATCACGATCACGCGCTTCGCGCGCGCGGTGATCTCAGCACCAGGCTCGGTCGGTTTGAACGCCCGGCCCTCCTGCTGGGCCACCCAGCGGTTGCGCTGGTAGAGGTAGTCCATCGCGAAGTGGATGCCGCGCAGCTCGCGGCCGGGGGCGACGAGATCGCGCGAGACGCGCGAGCCGATCGCAATCACCATCGAGTCGTAGCGGACGCGGAGGTCCCCGACTGTCATGTCGCGCCCGACGTCCACCCCGTAGATGAAGTCGATGCCCTCCTGCTCGAGGATCTCCACGCGCCGGTCGATGATCGACTTCTGCAGCTTCGCGTCCGGCACGCCGAAGCGCATCAGACCGCCGGGTCCCTCGTCGCGCTCGAACACGGTGACCTTGTGGCCGCAGTTGTTCAGCTCCGCGGCGACCGCCAGGCCCGCCGGTCCGGCGCCGATCACCGCGACCGTCTTGCCGGAGCGCCGCGCGGGCGGCTGGGCGACGATCCACCCCTCCGCGAACGCGCGCTCGGCGATCGCGAGCTCGACCTGCTCGATCGTGACGGGATCGTCGTTGACAGCCAGCACGCACGCCGACTCACACGGCGCGGGACAGATGCGGCCGGTGAACTCGGGAAAGTTGTTGGTTGCGTGCAGCGTGTCGATCGCCTCTCGCCACTTGTCGTGGTAGACGAGATCGTTGAAGTCCGGGATCAGGTTGCCGAGCGGACAGCCCTCGTGGCAGAACGGTATGCCGCAGTCCATGCAGCGCGCGGCCTGGCGTCGCAGCTCCACGTCCGGCTGCAGTTCGAAGTACTGGTGGTAGTCGTGCACCCGTTCGGCTGGATCGCGCTTGCGAAAGCCAACGCGCTCGATCTGCAGGAATGCGCCAAGCTCTCCCACGTCAACCTCCGGCCTCTACCGCGGTCGCGGCGGCACGCTCGTCGCGCGCGCGCCGGTAGTCCCGCGGCATGATCTTGACGAAGCGATCGCGCGCGCCCCGCCCCCATTGCGCGAGCAGGTTCCGTGCCACCAGCGAGCCGGTCCGCATCGCGTGCTCGGCGATCATGCGCCTCACCTCGTTCTCGTCCTCGTCGGCCAGCTTCTCGAGATCCACCAACTCGATGTTGCAGCGGCTGGCGAAGCGCCGATCCTTGTCATACACGTACGCGATACCGCCGCTCATGCCCGCCGCGAAGTTGCGCCCCGTCGGCCCCAGCACGACCACGCGGCCTCCCGTCATGTACTCGCAGCCGTGGTCGCCGACGCCCTCGACGACGGCGTGGGCACCGGAGTTGCGCACTGCGAAGCGCTCACCGGCGAGCCCCCGGAAGAACGCGCGGCCTGCTGTCGCGCCGTACAGCACGGTGTTGCCGACGATCTGGTTCTCCTCGGCGCGGAACATCGCGCCCTCCGGCGTGCGTACCGCCAGGATTCCACCGGACAGGCCCTTGCCGGTGTAGTCGTTGGTCTCGCCGCGCAACGTGAGCGTGACGCCCGGAGCAAGCCAGGCGCCGAAGCTCTGGCCCGCGGTCCCGGAGAACGAGATCTCGATCGTCCCCTCGGGCAGCCCCTCGACGCCGCGCCTGCGCGCGATCTCGCCCGACAGGATCCCGCCGACGGTGCGGTTTACGTTGCGCAACAGTACCGGTCCGAGCTTGACCTCCTCGCCCCGCTCGAGTGCCGGCTCGCAATGACCCAGCAGCTCCCAGTCGAGCGCGTCGTGCAGCACCGGCACCTGACCGCGCGTGTTGCGACGCGCGGTCCCAGCCGGCAGGTCCGGGCTCCCCAGAACCATCGACAGATCCACTTTGCTCGCCTTCCAGTGATCGATCGCGGCGTCCATCTCCAGCAGATCGGTCCTCCCGATCATGTCCTGCACCCGCCGCATGCCGAGCGAGGCCATGATCTGGCGCACCTCCTCGGCGACGAACATCAGGTACTTGACGACCTGTTCCGGAGCGCCCCGAAAGCGCGCCCGCAGCACCGGATCCTGGGTCGCGACCCCGACCGGGCACGTGTTCAGATGGCAGACGCGCATCATCACGCAGCCCATCGCGATCAGTGGCGCGGTCGAGAAGCCGAACTCGTCGGCGCCCAGCAGTGCCGCGACGACGACGTCGCGCCCGGTCTTGATCTGCCCGTCAACCTCCACCCTGATCCGGCTGCGCAGATCGTTGAGCAGCAGCGTCTGCTGCGTCTCGGCGAGGCCGATCTCCCACGGCATACCGGCTCCCTGGATCGAGGATTGCGGCGAGGCACCGGTGCCGCCGTCCGCGCCGGAGATCGTGACGTGGTCGGCGTTCGCCTTCGCGACTCCGGCGGCGACGGTCCCGACGCCCACCTCGGAGACCAGCTTGACCGACACCGACGCGCTCGGGTTCGCGCAGCGAAGGTCGTAGATCAGCTGCTTGAGATCCTCGATCGAGTAGATGTCGTGGTGCGGGGGCGGCGAGATCAGGCCGACTCCGGGGGTCGAGTTGCGGATCTGAGCGATGTAGTCGTCGACCTTGTGGCCCGGCAGCTGCCCCCCTTCGCCCGGCTTGGCGCCCTGCGCCATCTTGATCTGGATCTGGTCACAGTTGACGAGATAGTGGACCGTGACGCCGAAGCGACCAGAGGCGACCTGCTTGATCGCGGAGCGCCGCAGATCGCCGTTGTCGTCGGGCGTGTAGCGATCGGAGTCCTCGCCGCCCTCGCCCGTGTTCGACTTGGCGCCGAGGCGGTTCATCGCGATCGCCAGTGTCTCGTGAGCTTCGCGCGAGAGCGCACCGAGGCTCATCGCGCCGGTCGTGAAGCGCTTGACGATGTCGGCGGCGGGCTCGACCTGCTCGAGCGGTATCGGCTCCGGCAGCGTCCGAAGGCTCATTAGGCCGCGCAGCGCCGCCTTCCGGGTGGCGTCCTCGTTGGCCATCCGGGCGAACTCCTCGTAGGTACTCCACGAGGCACCGTTACCGCTGCGCACCGAGCGCTGCAGGGTCGCGATCGTGTCCGGGTTCCAGATGTGCACCTCGCCGTCGCGCCGCCACTGCAGCACGCCACCCACCGGCAGCAGTTCGCGGTCGGTGCGCGGGTAGGCGCGGAAATGGCGCTCGAGCGCCTCGGTGGCCAGCTCCTGGAGGCCGATACCGCCGATCCGTGATGCGGTACCGGTGAAGTGAGCGTCGATCAGCTCGTGGTCGAGCCCGACGGCCTCGAAGATCTGCGCGCCACAGTAGGATTGGATCGTTGAGATCCCCATCTTCGAGATCGTCTTGAGCAGGCCCTTTCCGATCGCCTTGACGATCCGCTTCTCGGCCTCGTCGCGATCGAGGTCGGCCGGCAGCAGCCCTCGATCCCACAGCTCGTCAAGTGACTCGAACATCACGTACGGGTTGATCGCGGCGGCGCCGTAGCCGATCAGGGTGGCCATGTGGTGGATGTCGCGCGGCTCGCCGGATTCGATCACCAGCCCGGTCCGCAGGCGCGTACCGCGGCGTACGAGATGATGGTGCACGGCCGCCACCGCGAGCAGCGACGGGATCGCGACGCGCTCGGGCCCGAGGTTGCGGTCCGAGAGGATCAGGATGTTGGCGTCGTTGTCGACGTAGCGGGCGGCTTCGTCACAGAGCGCCGCGAGCCGCAGCTCCATGCCGTCGCGCCCCTGCTCGATCGGCCAGGTGATATCGATAGTGGCCGCGTCGAACACCTCGTGGGACACCTGGCGGAGCTTCTCGAGCTCGTGGTTACGCAGGATCGGTTGATCCATCACGAGGATGTGGGCCTGATCCGGCGATTCCTCGAGCAGGTTCAACTCCGCACCGACGCCCGCCTGCAAGCTCATCACGATCGCTTCGCGGATCGGGTCGATCGGCGGGTTGGTCACCTGCGCGAACAGCTGCTTGAAGTACGTGAACAGCGGCGGCTGGCGGTCCGACAGGACCGCCAGAGCGGCGTCGTTGCCCATGCTCGCGACCGGCTCCTCCGCTTTGACCGCCATCGGCGCGATCACCAGCCGCAGGTCCTCCTGCGAGTAGCCGAACGCGAGCTGCCTGGAGCGCAGCGGCTCGACCCGCGGCACGCGCGGTTCACGGTCCGGCAGATCAGCGATGTGAACGACCGACTGGCGATACCACTCACCGTATGGCTTGGCCCGCGCGACGCCGAGCTTGACCTCCTCGTCCTCGACGATCCTGCCCTTTTCGAGGTCCAGCAGGAAGATCTTGCCCGGCGCGAGGCGGCCCTTCCGTTGCACGTGCTCGGGAGCGACCGTGATCACGCCCGTCTCTGAGGCAAGCACGACGTAGCCCTCGGTGTCCTGGACCCAACGACCCGGCCGCAGCCCGTTGCGATCGAGCACCGCGCCAGCCACGCGACCGTCCGTGAACACGACCGCAGCCGGCCCGTCCCACGGCTCGATCAAGCACGAGTGGAAGTCGTAGAAGCCCTTGACCTCGGGATCGAGGTCCTTGCGTGTCCGGTACGCCTCCGGCACCATCATCATCACCGCATGGGGGATCGAGCGCCCGCCGAGCACCAGCAGCTCGAGCACGTTGTCGAAGGTCGCCGAGTCCGAGCCGCCCGGCTGCACGACCGGGATGACTTTGTGCAGGTCCTCGCCGAACAGCTCGGAGGCCAGCTGCGATTCGCGCGCCCGCATCCAGTTCACGTTCCCGCGCAGCGTGTTGACCTCGCCGTTGTGCGCGATCATGCGGTACGGGTGCGCGAGCTGCCAGCTCGGGAACGTGTTGGTGGAGAAGCGCGAGTGCACGAGCGCCAATCGCGACGCGACGCGCGGGTCCAGCAGATCGGTGAAGTAGCGCGGCAGCTGCGCCGCCGTGAGCATGCCCTTGTACACGATCGTGCGCGATGAGAAGCTCGGCATCGCAACCTCGCGCCCGACGGCACGCTCGATCATGCGGCGGATCACGTACAGCTTGCGCTCGAACACGTCCTGCGTGCGGACCTGCTCGCCGGCGGCGATCAGCACCTGACGGATCACCGGCGCCACGGCGCGGGCGCTGTCGCCGGCGAAGCGATCGTCGACCGGGACCGTGCGCCACCACAGCGCACGCTGGCCCTCGGACTCGATCGTCTCCTCGATCAGCTGCTCGAGCGCCACCCGTCGCTCCGGATCGACCGGCAGGTAGCAGACGCCGACGCCGTAGCGCCCGGGAGCCGGCAGCTCGATACCGGCCGCGGCGGCCCGGAAGAACGCGTCGGGGATCTGCAGCAGGATGCCGGCGCCGTCGCCGGTGTTGGGGTCGGCGCCCTCGGCGCCGCGGTGCTCGAGATTCTCCAGTGCGACCAGCGCTTTCTCGACAACCGCGTGGCTGGCCTCACCCCAGAGCTTTGCCACAAGGGCGATGCCGCAGGCATCGTGCTCGTTAGCGGGGTCGTAGAGGCCGCTGGCCCCCGGTGGAGCTGAAACGTAGTTCATGCAAGAGCGCCCTCGCGGGCGTGGGTCGGAGGAAGCCGTTGAAGACGGGCGGGTCTCCAAGGGTACCAGCGGTTTTGCGCGAGCAGCGTTAGCAGTCGGGCGATTTGTCCGTGCGGAGCATCAGCGCCGGAGCTGTTTGTCCATGCGGACCGTCGCCCTCGTCGTCCCCCGCGGCGGTCTTCGCCGGACGCCTGGCTCGCGCGCTGCGCTTCGTTGCGACGGGCTCGGGCTCGCCGTCGGCACGCACGGCCGCCAGGCTCGCCTCGAGCGCCGCCATCAGGTCGGGCGCCGGTGACGGCGCAGCCTCCTGCGGCGCTCTCACAAGCTGCTCGCCGGACGCTTTTGCCTCGATCAGCGCGAGCACTCGCTCGCGGTACTCGTCGCGGTGACGGGTGGGGTCAAACGCGCTTGACAGCGACTCGATCAGCTGGCGCGCCATCGCGAGCTCGCGTTCGCTCGCCTGCGCTCCCGCTGCGCTGTCGAGGTCGTCCAGCGACTCGGGCGAAACGATCTCGTCGCCGAACAGCATCGTCGAGAGGGTCAGCACCTCGCCGCTCGCACGCAGCGCGCACAGCTGCTGCTTGGAGCGCAGCACGACGCGGCCGATCGCGACCTTGCCGGCGTCGCGCATCGCCTCCAGCAGCAACCGGTAGGCCTTCGCGCCCCCGGCGGTGGGTGCCAGGTAGTAGGAGCTGTCATAGTAAATTGGGTCGATCTGTTCGAGATCGACGAACTCCTCGAGGTCGATCGTGCGCGTCGCTTTGGGGTCGAGCGCATCGAGCTCCGCCGGATCGATCACGATGTAGCGATCCGGTCCGAGCTCGTAGCCCTTGACGATGTCCTCGAACGCAACTTCCGCGCCGGTGCTCGCGTCGACCCGTTTCTGCTTGATCCGCGCCCCAGTCTTGCCGGAGATCTGGTTGAAGCGGACCGTCTTGGGGGAAGTCGCCGAGTACAGCTTGACCGGCACGTTGACCAGCCCGAAGCTGATCGCGCCGCTCCAGATCGCACGTGCCATACCTCACTTTGTACCCAGCGGACGGCCTGCTATCAACCTTTGGTCGTCGTCTTGCTCAGCGGCTTT
This sequence comes from Solirubrobacteraceae bacterium, assembly GCA_052147535.1. GTDB lineage: Bacteria > Actinomycetota > Thermoleophilia > Solirubrobacterales > Solirubrobacteraceae > Palsa-465. The sequence goes on from JBKQKK010000287.1 coordinate 42,858, forward strand.
GGTCGGCCTGCTCCGCGTCCGAGGTGGTAAATGCGGCGCGCAAACGCTGCCAGGCCCACTCCGATGCTGTTTGCCTTGCATGCGAAGGAAAACGACATCAGAGTCCAGCCCGCCCGGTTCACGAGGGCCGATCAGCGGTTCACGAGGGCCGATCAGCGGTTCACGAACGACATATCCGGGTAGCGGTCGCCGGCGGCGGGCGCGAGCGCGGCGAGGGCCGCAAGATCGGTGGCGTCCAGCTCCAGCTCGCCCGCCGCGACGTTCTGCTCGAGATAGCTCCGCCGCTTGGTCCCGGGAATCGGCACCACGTCGTTGCCCTGGTGCAAGACCCACGCCAGCGCCAGCTGCGCCGGCGTGCAGTCGTGCGCACGCGCCAGCTCGCCGACCGTGTCGACGAGCGCGAGGTTGCGAGCCAGGTTCTCGCCCTGGAAGCGGGGGTTGTTGCGGCGGAAATCGTCGGCGGCCAGGTCATCCGCGCTCGTGATCGCGCCGCTGAGAAAGCCCCGCCCGAGCGGGCTGTAAGCGACCAGGCCGATCCCGAGCTCACGAATCGCCGGCAGCACCTCGTCCTCGATGTCGCGGCTCCAGAGCGAGTATTCGCTCTGGAGCGCGCTGATCGGATGCACCGCATGCGCGCGGCGGAGCGTCTGCGCCGCGGCCTCTGACATACCCAGGAAGCGGACCTTCCCGGCGTCCACCAGCTCCGCCATTGCCCCGATCGTCTCCTCGATCGGCACGCTCTGGTCGACGCGGTGCTGGTAGTAGAGGTCGATGTGGTCGACCGCCAGCCGCCGCAGCGAAGCCTCGCAACAGGCCCTCACGTACTCGGGGCGTCCGTTGACACCGCGCGCCTGCGGCCTCTCAGGATCCCGAACGATCCCGAACTTGGTCGCGAGCACGACCTGGTCGCGGCGATCGGTGATCGCCCGGCCGACCAGCGCTTCGTTAGTGTGCGGGCCGTACACATCTGCGGTGTCGAGCAGGGTCACGCCCACATCGAGCGCTCGGTGGATCGTCGCGATCGACTCTCCCTCGTCGCCCGGTCCGTAGAACTCGGACATGCCCATGCAGCCCAGCCCCTGTGCCGAGACGGTCAGCCCCTGCCTGCCGAGCTCACGTTGCTGCATCGTGCAAGCGTACCGTCTGCATCGCGCGCCCAGCAACCATCTGGATCTCACGCCGGGAGGCTGCAGCGCGTTTAGTCTCGAGATGCCGCTCCCCCCCTTTCAAACGCTGCTCGACGCTCACGGCACCGACATCCACCGCTTCCTGGTGGCGAGCGTCGGAGCGCTGGAAGCCGACGACTGCTACCAGGAGACCTGGCTAGCGGCGCTGGCGCACTACCCGCGCCTGCGCGACGCCTCCAACCTGCGCGGCTGGCTGCTGACGATCGCGCATCGCAAGGCGATCGACCGCGTACGCGCGCGCCAGCGGGCCGCGGTGCCGGTGGGTGACTCGCCGCAGTGCGAGGCCGGAGCGCTCGCCGACAGCGAAGCACAGCCCTCGCCCGCCGAGGGCGACGGCGACGGCGTCTGGGAGCTGGTCCGCCGACTGCCTGACAAGCAGCGCACGGCGGTGACACTGCGCTACGTGCTGGACGCCGATTACGCAACGATCGCCGAGACGATGGCGATCAGCCCCGAGGCTGCGCGGCAAAACGTCCATGAAGCTTTGAAGCGACTGCGAACGGAGTACCAGCGATGAATGAGATCGAGCAGCTGCTGCGTGACCAGGGACCCGCCGGCCTTGCGCGCCCGGCCGGCTCCCACCCGCTGGACGGCTCCCACCCGCTGCCGGATCTGGCGGCGGCGGCGGCCGCCGCCGCGCTGCTCGACGTGGCCTACGCGATCGAGGACTCCCCGGTCGGACCGCTGCTGCTTGCCTGCACGCCGGCCGGCCTGGTTCGCGTCGCCTACCTTGGCGAGCTTGGCGAAGGGCCGCTGCTGGCGGAGCTCGCGGTGCGGATCTCTCCACGCGTCCTCGCCGCCCCCGCGCGGCTGGACCCGGCGCGACGCGAGCTCGAGGACTTCTTCGCCGGCGCCCGACGGTCGTTCGACATCCCGCTGGACTGGCGGCTGTGCGGGGCTGGCTTCGCGCGGCGGGTGCTGGAGGCGACGAGCGCGATCCCGTACGGCTCGGTGTCGACCTACAAGCGCGTCGCCGACGAGGCCGGGAGCCCGCGCGCGGCGCGGGCAGCCGGCAACGCCCTGGGCGCGAACCCGCTGCCGATCGTCGTGCCGTGCCACCGAGTGCTGTACAGCAGCGGCGGGCTGGGGGGCTACACCGGCGGCCTGGGGATCAAGCGCACGTTGCTGTCAATCGAACGGCGGGTAGCACTTTAGGCGGATGGATCTTCTCGCCCCAGTCCGCGCGTTTGACCGCTTTCAGCAGAAGCATACGTCCGTGGCGATCCCGCTGGCGGTCGTCAGGAAGTACAGCGACGACCAGGCTGGCAACCTGGCCGCGCTGGTCGCCTACTACGCGTTCTTTTCGATGTTCCCGCTGCTGCTCGTGTTCGTGACCGTGCTTGGGTTCGTGCTGAGCGGTGATCCGAGCGCGCTGAACACCGTCAAGAGCTCGGTGCTCGGCCACTTTCCGGTGATCGGCACCACGATCAACGCCAACGCCCTCAAAGGCGACACGCTCGCGCTGGCGATCGGGATCCTCGCGTCGCTGTGGGCCGGCCTCGCAATCACGCAGGCGGCGACGCAGGCGTTCGACCGGGTCTGGGCGGTGCCGATCAAGCAGCGGCCCAGTTACTTAGCCTCACGCCTGCGCGGGCTCGTCCTGCTGCTCGCGCTCGGCGGGCTGTTCCTGGTGGCGTCGGCGGCATCGGGCCTGGTCAGCGGCGGCTTCGGCGGCGAGCTACTCCTGGTGGCGGGAATCGTGATCTCGATGCTGCTCAATTTCTGCCTGTTCATCGTGTCCTTCAAGCTGCTGTGCACCGCCGATCTGACCTGGCGATCGCTGGTCCCGGGCGCCGCCCTGACGGCTGTCGTCTGGGAGGTCCTGCAGCTGCTCGGTGGCGTCTACATCGACCACATCAAGCGCTCCGACACCGTGTACGGAACCTTCGCGCTCGTGATCGGCGTGCTCGCCTGGCTGTACCTCGGCGCCAAGATGACCCTCTACTGCGCCGAGATCAACGTGGTGCTGGAGCGCCGGCTGTGGCCGCGCAGCCTGTTCGGGGCACCTTCGGAGCCGGCCGACCGGCAGACGCTGACGGCGCTGGCAAAAGTTGAGGAGCGCTCAGACGAGCAGCAGGTCGACGTCAGCTTCCAAACCGAACCCCAGCCACTCAGAACAGGCGATCGACCGCCTGGCGGCGGGTGAGCTCAGGCGGCCACGAGCACAGGCCGGCTTCGGCCGGACAGCCCCGGCAGAGTGATCGCTGCGGCTCCGGCGCGACCTCGAATTCGCGCCGCAGAATCCCGCCGGCGCGCTGCTCGAGCTCGCGCTCGAGCCGAGGCAGTTCGCTGCTCGTGAACCTACGAGCAACCGGGCGATCGGGCTGCTCCAGGAACACGTGCGCAACCTCGACGCTGCCCACCCCGGAGCGCAGTGCGGCGACCGCGTAGATCAGACGCTGGCCGGCGTAGCGTTCCTGCATCGTCAGCTCGGGATCAGCGCCGCCCAGGTGATCGGTCTTGTAGTCGACGACCAACGCTTCGCCGGAGCCTTCGTGCGCGAGCACGTCCAGCACGCCGGTGACCATCGGCAAGCCTGGGGCGAGCGCGAACGCGAAGCGCTGCTCGCGACGGACCTGCCTGGCGCGCGCGAGCCGCGCGCAGGTCTGGCAGGCGGCGAATGCCTGCAGCGTCGTGGTCAGTTCGCGCAGTTCGCGTGGGCCGAGCTCGCGCCGCGCGGCAAGCTCCGGCATGACCGGCCGCCGGAAGTCGATCCGCTCGAGCAGCGCATGCACCAGCGTGCCTCGCTCCGCCGCCCCGGTGCGACCGCCCGCGCGCTCTGGCCTCGCACCAGTCGCCGGCGCTTGGGCGACCATCGCCGCGGCCGCCTCCGCGCCGGGAACGCCCAGTACACGCTCGACGTAGAAGCGGTAGCCGCATCGCTCGTACTCGGCGAGCGCGGAGTACGACAGCACCGGCACCGCAGGCGCGATCAGCCCGGCCGACGCCGGGCCGGACGCCGAGCGCGCCGGGAGTGCAACCGCCGACGGCACGAGCGGAACCGGCGGCGCGGGCGCGGCGACTGGCGTCTCAGGTACGTCACCGCCGCAAGCCGCCCCCGCCTCGCCGGAGATGACCGTGACGGCGACGCCGCCGGCAGTCACGAGCGACTCAGGGCGCTGCGCAATGTTGCGACATCGCTCCGCGATGTCGGGCACGAACGCCGGCGCGATCCAGTCGATCGGCGTGCCCGTGTTGCCCTTGGACCACGTGTCGAGCTTGGCCGCGCCGCTGAGGATCAGCCGTTCCCGCGCGCGCGTCATCGCCACGTAGAACAGCCGCCGCTCCTCCTGCGCTTCGCGCGCTGCGCGCTGCGCGCCGATCGCGTCGTAGTCGAGCACCGGGATTCGCGCCTCGGTACCGCTACGCGCGAGCCGCAGACCAAGGCCGGAGCCGTCGCGCGAGATCCGAACCAGATCGTGGCGGTAGCGCGGACCTCGTCCGAGATCGGCGACGCACACCACATCGAACTCGAGACCCTTGGCGCGGTGAATCGTCATCAGCCGCACGGCATCCAGCGCCTCGCTCTCGACCGGCGCCTCGCTCTCGCGATCGATCCCGGAACCACCGGCACCGTCCTCGCCGCGGGCGCGCCGGCCGATCAGCGCCACGAAGCCGTGCAGGTCCGGGCCCGCCGAGGATTCCCACTCCCTGCCCAGCCGCATCAGCTTGCGCACGTTGGCGAGCCGGCGCCGGCCACCCGGCGCGCGCAGCACCGCGATGTCGTACGCGGCTCGCTCGATCACACGGTCGATCAGCTCCTCAGGCCCGATGCGCGCGGCCGCGCGGCGCTCAGCGGCGAACCACTCCTCAAAACTCTCGAGCGTCAAGCGATCCTCGTCGTCGAGCTCGTCGCGCGCGCCCGCCGCAACCAGCACAAGCCCGTCCAGCGAGATCCCGCAGAGCGGCGAGCAGAGCGTCGCGTACCAGGCCTCCTCGTCGCGTGGGTTCGCGAGCGCGCGCAGGTAGGAGACGAGCTCGACCACCTGGGGATGCGACCAGTAGCCGCGCCCACCGATCAGGTAGGTCGGCACACCGGCATCCTCCAGCGCGCGCTCGTACACGCGCAGGTCGGTACTCGCGCGGGTCAGCAACACCACGTCCCCAGCTCTCACGCCGCGGTCGGTCAGCTCCCGGACGCGCCGAGCCAGCGTGCGCGCCTCAGCCGTCCGCCACGGCGACGCGAGTCCTTCGGACTCTGGCGTCCACTGCGTGCCCTTGTCGACGATCAGAAGCTCCACCAGCGGCCCTGCGCCGGCCCCAGGGGAATCTAGGCGTCCAGCCTGCAACGGCCTGAATCGGGCTCCCAGCGCTCCAGCAAAAGCGGTATTCAGAGCTTCCAGAATCTCGCGACGCGAGCGAAAGTTGGTCTGCAATGAGAGGCGGGCGCTCCGCGCTTCGAGCGCACGGCCGCGCGCCTCGAACAGCTCGACCTCGGCGTGACGAAAGCCGTAGATCGACTGCTGCGCATCGCCGACCATGAACAGGTTGCCTGACGCGATCAGGTCGATCAGCTCGAACTGCAAGCGGTTTGTGTCCTGGAGCTCGTCAACCATCACGTGCGCGAAGCGCGCGCGAAGCTCACGCGCAACGCCGGCGTCGCCTAGCAGCTCGCGGGCCAGCAGCTCCAGGTCCTCGAAGTCAACCGCCGAGCGCCGCGTCTTCAGCGCGTCGTAGCGGTCCGCAAACGCGCCCAGCAGCTGATCAAGCGCTGCCCGCATCGCCGCCGCGTGGTGCCGCTCGGCCACGCCCCGCAGCGTCGCCAACTCCTCCCTGTAGGCGTCGCAGGTCTCGCTGCTCAGCGCGCTCGCACCGTTGCGCGCCGGCAGCGCCAACCGCGCGAGATCGCCCGGCCACGGCACCGCATCCGGTGCCAGCTCACACGCACGCTGCAGTGCATCGAGCGCGTGGCGCACGCGCACCGGCGCGCCGTCGATCGCCCCGAGCTCCAAGGCCGCCGCGCGAGCGGCCGTGGTGGTTCGCAAGACGGCGCGCGCCAGGCGCTCTGACAGCTCGCCGGCACCGTTCGCACCGGACGATGCAGGCGGCGGCAGCGGCGGCAACGGCGGCAGCGGCGGCAGCGACGGCCGGCGTTGCCCACGGGCGCGCAGCTCGTCGTGCGCAGCGACGGTGGCGGCGCGCAGCGCCGCCGGCCCGTGCGCGGCGATCAACTGTGCGCCTTCGTCCTGCAAGGCAATGTGCGCCAGCGCCGCATCGAACGCCGTCTCCGCGAGCCGTGCGGCGTCGTCGGCCGGGAGCACGGTGAATGCCGGATCGAGGCCGGCCTGCAGCGCGTGCGCGCGCAATAGGCGCGCGCAGAAGCCGTGGATCGTCGAGATGTGCGCGCCCTCGGTCGCGCGCGCTGCTTCGCCCGCTCCATGCTCGCGCAGCCGGCCGCGAATCCGTTCGCGCAGCTCCGCAGCCGCCTTGTCGGTGAATGTGATCGCCAGGATCGCGCCGACGTCGACCCCCTCCTCGAGCACCGCTGCCACGAAGCGCTCGACCAGCACCGAGGTCTTGCCGGCGCCGGCGCTCGCGTCGAGCAGCAGATCGCCCCCGCGGCGTGCGATCGCGGCCCGCTGCTCTGCGGTGAACTGGACGGTCATTCCACCCAGCAGATCCCCGGGTGTCGGCAGCCGTCGCGCGAGCAGCTCGCGGGACACGGCGTCAACTGTCCGCGCGCCAGCGTCGCCGCGATTTCGACGGCCTGCTCCTCGACCTCCTGCAGAAGCTCCTGGAGCGCGTCGCGATCCAGCGCGTCGGTGCCGTACACGGCGTCGCCGACGGCCGCGCCGGCAGCGTACGCGCCCCGTGCACGCAGCTCCCTGCCTGTCAGTGGCTGGTAGAAGCCCGCCACCGGCTCGAGCGCCAGCAGCCGCTGCGCCGCGATCATGTATAGCGCGACCTGGAACTGGTGCTCGCTGCGCCAGCGCGCCGCGGCGCGCTGCGGCCGGTTAGCGCCGCTCTTGTAGTCGCGCACGATCGCGCGGCTGCCGGCCGGCTCCACATCGATGCGGTCGATCATGCCGCGCAGGCGCACGCTCCGCTCGCCGTGACCCAGCACGACCGCGGGCAGCGAGCCGGGGGCGTCCTCGAAACCGAACCGCAGCTCCAGGGCGCGCGGCACCCAGTCGCAGCCGCCGGCCGCCTCGTGGCGCAGGTATCGGCGCAAGTCCGCCTCGATCCCGCGCAGGATCGCGACGCGCACCGCCTGCGGGCGCCCTGGCGCAAGCGCATCGGGGGGGTCTGCGACCAGCTCGTCGAGGATGCCCTGTGCCGCCGCCAGCGAACTCTGCGTGAGCGGCCCCGCAAGGCGTCCGAACAGACGCTCGAGCACGCTGTGCATGAAGCTTCCGCGCACCAGTGCCTCGCTCTCGCTCTCCAGCTCACCCGGCCCGAGCTGGCGTTCGACGAGCCATCTCACCGGGCAGGCGGCAAACATCTCCAGCGCGCCGCCGGAGATGACCTCGCGGTGACGCACGTGCCTCAGCGCGCGCTGGCCGAGCGTGCGGGTGCCGGCGGTTCGCGCGGCGGCGGTGCCCGCCACGGCGCCCGCCACGGCGCCCGCCGCGTGCGTCAATTCGAGCTCGCGCGAGGTCGGAGCCTCGGTGGCGCTCCAGACGACGTCGGCCAGCAGCCGCCGGCGCCGGCGGGTGAGCCACTCGTCCGCGAACAGCTCCGCGAAATCGGCAATGAACGGCGAGGGGAGCACGAGGTTGCCTTCCTCGTCGGAGCTACGGTAGCTGAGCACGAGGCGCTCACTGGCCCTCGAGCAGCTTGCGTACATCAGGTAGCGCTCGCGGGCGAGCACATCCTCGCCCGCTCCGAGCGCCAGGCCCCCGGCCAGCGCCAGCTCGCGGCGGCGCTCATCCGAGAGAAACGGATCGCCGGCCCCGGGCTCGGGGAACTCGCCTTCGCAGAGCCCGAACACGAACACGACACGGAACCGGCGCGCGCGAATCGCCAGCGGCTCGGCAATCAGGACGGCGTCTGCGTGCCCGGCGGCGCCCGCTCTCACCTGCAGCAGCTCGAGCAGCTCGAGCAGCTCGGGACCGGACAGCCGCTCGCCGATCTGCTCGAGCTCCGCCAGCGCGAGCAGGACGGCCGCCGCGGCGCGCGCATCGAGCTGCTCGTCGCCCTCCGAGAGCGCGGCCCGGGCGGGGTGCGGCGCAGCCAGCAGCCGTCGCGTCTGGCGCGCGAGCTCGGCGCTGAGATCCGGCGCCTCGCGCAGCGCGTCGAGCTCGCGCAGCGACAGTCCCGATGCAGCGCGAGCGCTGTCCGCGCTCAGCAGTCCGCGGCGGCGGATCTGCTCCTGGAGCGAATCGATCGGCTCCAGGCGCTCGAGCAGGCCCGGCGCACGCAGGTAGTCGAGCAGGTCCTCAGCGCTCGCCTGCTCGCGGTCGAGCAGCGCGCAACGCCCGAGCGCGAGCAGCGAACGACCGAGCGCGGTCTGCGCCAGCGAGATCATCCGATCGGACTGGACGGCAATCCCGTGGCGGCGCAGAACTCGCTCGAGCAGCGCCCCGGAGCGCGCGAGCGAGCGGCAGACGACGACGATCTCACCAGCAGGTACGCCCGCCCGCAACGAGGAGAGCACCTCAGCGGCGATCAACTCGGCCTCGGCGCGCTCGCCGCCGGCCTCCATCAGCGCGACGGCGGGGCCCGGATCGATGCGCGGCGCGTCGGGCTCGAACAGGAACCGCTCGACGTGGTGCAGCGCCGTGCGGGCCGCGGCATCGTAATGCTCCTGCAACGCCGGTAGCAGCCGCACGCCGGCGGCGATCGCCCGCAGATCCTCGGCGACCGAGGCGCGCGCCGACAGTGCCCTGCGGCCCGGCTCGTAGGTGAGCGAGACCGTGATCTGCACGCCGGCGATCCGTGACAGCGTCTCGACGGCGTCGTGCTGCAGCGGCGTCAGGTCATCGAAGCCGTAGAAGAACACAGGCGTATCGCGCCAGCGACCGGGCTCGGCGCGGAGCGTGTCGAGCGTGCGCCAGGCATACAGCTCGCCGTCGGGGCGCCCGAGCCGCTCGAGCTCGTGCGCGTAGGCCAGATACAGCGAGCCGGCTTCCCTTGCGTACGCGTTCCGAGCCCGCTCAGGGCCCGCCCACCGGCGCAGCGCAGCGGCGAACCGCTCGGGCGTCACGCGCCGCCGCTGGAGCTCGGCGATCAGGCGCCCTGCGGCGACTGAAAAGCCGGCTGTGCGCGCGGAGTCAGCGAGCGCGTCGAACTGCAGCGAGGCGATCACGCGACACAGCACGCGCTCGCGTTGCAGGCTCGAGAGGGGCGCCGCGTCGTACCCAGCACGCCTCGCGATCTCCGCGATCAGGCCGTTGAACGTCAGCGAGCGGCCGAGCAGGGCACCGCCGCCGGCCAGCTCGCGGTCGTAGTGCTCGGCGTCGGCGGCGGTCGGCACGACCAGCAGCGCGTCGCGGTGGGCGGCGCTGGCGTAGGCGCCGAGGAGTTCGCCGGCTTTGGCGGAGTTGGCGGGACCGAGGACGAGCGTGAGCGTCACAGAGTCCTATGGTGACGCGCGCGCCCGACGTCTCGCGCGCCGACGTGCGCGGCCCGGCGGGGCCGCGCCTGCTATGCCGCTTCGGGCTCCTGCTGGTCGGCCTCGGGCTCGCGCTGCTCGGCGACCTCGGGCGGCTTGGCGCCCTCCTTGGCCCACGGCTCGTCGAACTCCACCCGCCACTTTCCCTCGACGGTCTGCTCCAGCGCCAGGCGCGCGCGGAAGCTCTTGCCGGCGCGGCTGCGGAACCCCGTCACCGCCTTCTGCGTGCGGCCGCTCTTGATCAGCTCGCGCGCAACCGCCAGCGGCAGTTGCTTGCCAGCCTTCGCCTTCCAGATCACGAAGCCGCAGCCGGGATCCTCGCGCGACCAGCACGAGAAGCCTTTGCGATTCTCGACGATGTCCTGCCCGCAGACGGGGCACGGGCCGAGGTTGGCGCGCGGGATCCGCACGTCCTTCAGCTTCGCGTCGAGTTCGCTGACGGTCGCCTGCGTGAACTTGACGATGTCCCCCATGAACGCCTCGCGCGAGTCCGTGCCGGTCTCGATCTTCGCCAGGCGATGCTCCCAATCACCGGTCATGCCGGGTGAGGTCAGCGCGTGCTCGCCGAGCAGGCTGATCACGCTGAGACCCTTCTCGGTGACGACCAGTGCCCGGCCGTCACGCTCGATGTAGCCGACCTGCAGCAGGCGCTCGATGATCGCCGCGCGGGTGGCCGGGGTGCCGATCCCCGATTCCTTCATCGCCTCCCGCAGCTCCTCGTCATCGACCAGCTGGCCGGCCGTCTCCATCGCACCCAGCAGCGAGCTGTCGTTGTAGCGGTGCGGCGGCTTCGTCATCTTGCGCTCGGAGGCGACCTCGCGCACGGCGGCGGCCTCGCCGTTGCTGAGCTTCGGCAGTCGCTGCTCGCGGCCCTCGTCATCGTCCCCAGCGGCCTCGTCGAGATCGGCCGTCTCACCGTAGACACCGCGCCACCCCGGCACCAGCAGCAGCTTGCCGTGCGTGCGGAACACGTGCGTGGCCACGGTCGTCTCCACGCGCGTGTTCTCCGAGATCGCCTCTGGATGGAACACGGCCAGGAAGCGACGCACGACGAGGTCGTAGATCTTGCGGTCGTCATCGCGCATCTTGTCGACCGGGTGACGCTCGGCGTTGGTCGGGATGATCGCGTGGTGGTCGGTGACCTTCGCGTCGTTGACGACGCGCGCCAGCGGCAGCACGTCGAGCCCCAGCACGTACTTCGACGCGGCCGCGTACTCGGGCTGCCCGCCGACCAGCTTCGCGATCGGCTTGATGTCGCCGATCATGTCGCGCGTGATGAAGCGCGAGTTGGTACGTGGGTAGGTGAGCGCCTTGTGCTCCTCGTAGAGCCGCTGCGCGGCACCCAGCGTCCGGCTGGCGTAAAAGCCGAACCGCTTGTTCGCGTCCCGCTGCAGCGAGGTCAGGTCGTACAGGAACGGCACGCGCTCCTTGGTCTGGCGCTTCTCGAGCTTGGTGATCTCGACGGTCTGGCCCTCGCACGCGGCAACGATCGCCGCCGCCGCCTCGGCGCTCGCCAGGCGCGGCTTGGCGCCGGCATGGTAGCGGCCCTCGTAGGTGCGGCCCGCCGGCGCAGCGAGCGCCGCGAAGCTCGCATCGACGACCCAGTACGGCTCCGGCTTGAAGGCGCGGATCTCCTGCTCGCGGCGCGCCAGGATCGCCAGCGTCGGCGTCTGGACACGGCCGAGCGACACGGCACCGCCGAACGACGAGCGCAGGCGGATCGTGGCGGCGCGGGTGGCGTTCATGCCGACGATCCAGTCGGCCTCCGAGCGCGATCGCGCCGCCTGCTCGAGCTTTGCGAGCTCGACGCCGGGGCGCAGATCGCCGAACGCATCCTTGATCGCCTGCTTGGTCATCGAGTTCAGCCACAGCCGCTTGACGGGCAGCTTGCTGCCGGCCTTCTCATACACGTAGGCGAAGATCAGCTCGCCCTCACGTCCCGCGTCGCATGCGTTGACGACCGTGTCGACGTCGCCGCGGGCCAGCTGGCGCTTGACCACGTTCATCTGCTTCTTGGATCGCTCATCGCGGACCACGAGCTTGAAGCGATCCGGGACGATCGGCAGGTCAGCCATCCGCCACTTCTTGAACTTCTCGTCGTACTCGTCGGGGTCAGCGAGCTGCACGAGGTGCCCGACCGCCCAGCTGACCACGTGCTGGGGTCCCTCCAGAGAGCCCTCGCCTTTGATGAACGGGCCCGGCAGCACGCCCGCGAGGTCGCGGCCAACCGACGGCTTCTCTGCGATCACAAGAGTCTTTGGCATGAGCTTTGGGAGGGTAATGGATGCGCCGGGCGTCTCGTGCAAAGTCAGCCCGTGCAGGTGCCGGAGCTAACACCGCGGTCGCTCGCTCGAGCCCGCGCGATCTCGCTCCCCACGACCGAGTTGGGCACCGCGAAGCCGCCGGGGTCCCCCGCGGGCGGGTGCGTAATCGCCGCGAACACGGTACCGACCACCGAGCCGGCGCGATCGATCATCGGCCCGCCCGAGTTGCCCGGGCGCACAAGGCCGCGCAGCGAGCTGATCACGCGCAGCACCGGGCCGTCGCCGTAGGCGTTCTCGGTCGCAGTCAGCTGTGTCTGGCCGAGCCGGCCGGGCTGGGCGTCGAACGGGCCGTCGAGCGGGTAGCCTAGGATCGCGGCGCCGGTTCCCGTCGATGGATCGGGCGCGAGCGCCAGCGGCGTCTCGTCGAGCCCCTGCACGCGCAGTACGGCGATGTCGTTGTGCGCGTCGAACACGACCGGCACGGCGGACAGATCGGGCGGCTCGCCACCGACCTCCACGACGGTGTCGCTTTCGCCGGCCACGACGTGGGCATTGGTGACGACGAGATCGTGCGCTGCCACCCAGCCGCTGCCTTCGATCCCCAACCCGCACGCCGTGCCGACGACGCGCACGACGCTCGGCACCGCCGCCCGGACGCCGGCACTGGCAAGGATCCCACGCGCCGGCGCCGGTACGAGCGCGGTTGGACCCGAGACCGACGGCAGCGGATCGATCCGCGCCAGCGCGTTGAGGATCGGGCCCGACGGCGGCAACACGGCGTTCAGCTCGCGCAGGATCACTGAGCGCTGGATGTCAGCGCGCAGCGTGCGCGAGCCCGATGCCTGCAATACGATCGCTCCGAGCAGCCACGCGAGCGCGAGCGCGAGCGCACCGGTCAGCAGCGCCCCCAGCAGGCCGTCCAGGGTCCGCAGCAGCGGGATCGGAAGAATCGCGCGCAGACGCCTGCCGACGCCCTCCAGCGCGGTCGCGAGGATGCCGCCCACGAGCAGCCCACCGGCGAGCCCGAATAGCGCCGCGTACGGCGAGCGGTCCCCCCGCGAGAGCACAACTGGACCTAGCCGCGTCCCGATCAGTGCGCCGGCGGCGAACCCGGCAAGCGTGAGCGCACCGACGAGGAAGCCGCGTGAATAGCCACGCAAGGCGAGCAGCGCGGCGAAGGCCACAATCACCCAGTCGATCGTCGTCATCGGGCTTCTGAGGTTAGTGACGCCCGGATCGCGTCAAGGATTGCCTGCATCTTCTACCGTTCGCTGCCAACGTGACAACGGGCAGCGCGATCGCAGCGGCGACGAGGCCTCGATCCAGGAGGCAGGCTGCTCGACGCCGCCGTCGTCTGCTCCAGCGGGGGTTTCCGCTCGCGATCGTGGCGTTCGTGTCATTCGGGCTCGGCGTCTACCAGTCCGGTGCGCCGTCGCGCTCGCAGCAAGCGCTGGTGCGGCGCTACGCGCAGGCGTGGAGCCGGGGCAACTATCCGCTCATGTACAGCATGCTCGACGCCGCCTCCAAGCAGCGGCTCAGCGAAGCGCAGTTCCGCGCCCAGTACGCGCGCGCGGCGGCAGTCGCGACGCTCACCGCACTGCGCATCACGCGCGTCGGCGGCCCGAGCTCGGGCTGGGTTCCGATCACCGTCCGCGTCCACACAGGTCTGTTCGGGGTGCTGAAAGGGATCGTCGAGGTTCCACTGGGAGCCGATGGCTCGGGCGTCCAGTTCGCCTCCACGCTGCTGTTTGAAGGACTCCTTCCGGGCGAGCAACTGCACCGTGTGACGGCGCTGGGCGCGCGCGGCGCCCTGCTGGCGGACGACGGCACGCCCCTGGCGGAGGGTCCGAACCGGAGCTCGCCGATTCCGGCGGTGGCCGACCAAGTGGTTGGCACGCTTGGTCCGATTCCCCGGGCTCAGGCGGCTGCGTACGCCGCGCTCGGCTATCCGTCGAACACGAAGGTCGGGCTGGACGGGCTCGAGCAGATCTTCCAGAGCCGGCTCGCAGGCAGGATCGGCGGGACGCTGCTCGCGGGCAAGCGGATCCTCGCGCGCGCCACCCCGAGCGCCGGCGAGACCGTCCGAACCACGATCAACCCCGGCATCGAGGCGGCGACCGTGAACGCGCTGGGGTCCAGCTACGCGGCGATGACGGTGATGGATCCACGCACCGGAGCGCTGCTGGCGCTCGCCGGGTTCGCCTACTCCGACGTGCAGCCCCCCGGCTCGACGATGAAGATCGTCACCTCGACCGGGGCGCTGCAGGCGGGCATCGTCAAGCTCGGCACGGTTTTTCAGGACGAGACCGGGGCCGACGTCGACGGCCACACGATCCAGAACTCCGATGGCGAGGATTGCGGCGGCACGTTGCTGAATGCGTTCGCGGTGTCCTGCAACTCAGTGTTCGCGCCGCTCGGGGCCGAGCTCGGCGCGCAGCGCTTGGTCGCCACCGCGGAGCGCTTCGGCTTCAATCAGCAGCCCTCGATTCCGGGTGCGCTGCAGAGCACGATTCCGTCGGCGGCGACGATCGGCGACTCGCTCGCGGTCGCCTCCTCGGCGATCGGCCAGGGCCTTGTGCAGGCGAGCACGCTCGAGATGGCGGACGTTGGCGCGACGATCGCGACCGGCGGTCTGCGCCCGATACCGACGCTCGTGTACGGCAGCACCCCGCGACTGGTGCGCGTGACCAGCAGCCGCGTGGCCAACCAAGTTCAGCAGATGATGGTCGCCGTGGTGCAGTACGGAACGGGGACCTCGGCGCAGATCCCCGGCGTCGTGGTGGCGGGCAAGACCGGAACCGCAGAGCTGGCCAATACCTCGCAAACGAGCAACTCGGCTTCGGAGACCGACGCCTGGTTCGTCGGCTACGCACCCGCCGGCCGGCCGACTGTGGTCGCCTGCGCGCTGTTCCCGAACGCGGGCTACGGCGGCGCGACGGCCGCGCCGCCCGTCCGTCAGGTACTCGAGGCAGCGCTGGCGACGAAGGGGCTCTGAGCTTTCCGGCTCCCGGGCAGCCGAGCCTAGAGGTCGATGAGCTTAGAGGTCGAGCGAGACGGTCGACGGCCTGGACTGCCCCGCCGCGTAGATGTTCAGCGTCAGCGGCCGGTTCGAATAGACCGCGTCGCTGAGCTTGAACAGGAGCAGGCCACCCTGGGTGGGACCGTAGTACGCCGTGGTGCCGGGCGTGGGTTGGGTGGCGCCCGGCGCGAGCCTTTGCGAGGTCCACGCGTAGGGGTTGACGGTCGGGTTCAGCGCGATCGGATAGTAGACCGTGCCCGCGGAGTCGGAGATCGAGAAGGTATCGGTCGTATGGACGACCGAGTTCGTCTGGTTCTTGGCCCACACGAACACGCCGAACCACAGCTGATCAGGGGCGAGCACGAGCTGGGCGGGCGCGAGCCCAGCCAGATACTGGCGGTCCTCGGTCTCGTAAGGGTTCAGCGCGCGCGTTAGCTGTACCTGATAGGTAGCCCGCCCGGCGTCGATGTAGATCTGCTCGCCGTCCGCGGTCCTGGGGTGCGAGACCTTGTGGCCGACCCCGCACGCTCCAACCCCCGCAGCGAGGGCAATTGCGCCCAGGGCCTGGGCGACGAATCGGTTTGATCTGTCGGTGAGGAGCTTCACGGCGTCGAAAGTCTATCCGTCAGCCCGTCAACGGGCTGCGACGGAGACTCGCTCTCCGCGTCCGCGGCCGTCCTCCAGGATCGAGCGCAGCCGCCGCAGCGCCTTGGCGGCCTGCCTGCGGCTCCAGGCGCGGCCGCCGAGCATCTCCATCAGTCGGTCAGACGGCATCACCGGCAGCGTCTCGAGGGTGTACTGCACCTTGCTCGTCCCCGCGGGTCCTTGGCTGACCTCGTAGATACCGAGCGTCCTGATCCGGTTGTACTTCCCAAAGCGGCCTTGCTCGACGATCCGGAACGGTGGCCGCACCTCGGCGAAGGTCACGTCCGCCCAGCCGAAGCGGTTGAGCGGAGCCTTCACGCGGAAGCGGGCGCCCGCGCCCTGGCCACAGGGATCCTCGCGCGTCAGGTGCCAGTCGACGAGATAGTGGTCGGTGAACTCCGCATGGTTGGCGATATCGGCCAGATACTCGAACACCTGCTCGCGCGGGCGGCCGATGATCGTCGTCACAGTGATCGGGTCCACGCCGGCAAGTCTATTTATGCCGCCCGTGCGCGCGCGTTGCGATGGTCGAGGATCCGTATCGACTGGCCGAATGCGGGTCCGTGCACGACCTGAGAGCTGACCGGCTCGGAGCGCTCGAGCGCTCGGCAGAGCTCACAGATCGTGCTCCCGGACTCGTAGTGGTAGACACGCTCGCCGATCAGCGGGCTGCGCCGGCAACGGCTGCAGCCCTCGCGTGCGTTTGACAGGGCGCGGAGGCTGCGGCGCAGCAGCGCCGTTTCAACCGTTTCGAGCTTGGGCAGGTTGCGGACGAAGGAGGTGATCATGCGGCCGTGTTCGTCACTTTCTGCACTTTCCCTCTTTCACAAGTTATACTTAATTGGTTTATAGGGTCTCGAACGCTTGCGGCGCCGTGTATGATTGATCGGGCCGAGGAATCAGCTTGACCCAGAGTTTCCCGGCTATCCACCAGCCTGTAGCAAGGAGATAGTTCCCATGAGAGCCTGGAAGTCGGGCAACAACCCGGGGACCGGAACGTTCCGGTGCGCGGATTGCGACTACCCCGTCTCGTTGGAAGCGGCCGATCAGCTGCCGGCCTGTCCGAACTGCGGTGGCACGGAGTTCATCCGCGCGTCGCTGTTCATGACCGCGCAGACGTCAATGGTTGCGCTACCGGCCGAGGTTGAGGATCATGAGTGGATCGAGGAGGCTCGCGAGGGCGTAAGCGAGCCGGGCCAGTATCTCGCCTATCGCAGCTCGAGCGGAACCGTTGTGACATTCCCGCTGGCCCGCGAGTGGACCAGAATCGGTCGTAGCCTGGCGGCGGACATCCGCTTCGATGACCCCACGGTCTCGCGCCGGCACGCGCTGATCGTGCGTCAGCCAGACGGACTGCGGGTGCTTGACGACCGCAGCCTGAACGGCGTCTTCGTCAACGGCGAGCGGGTCGAGTGGAGCACGCTGGCAGACGGCGACGTGGTCGTCATCGGACGTCATCGCCTCCACTTCCTCGATGCGCCTGCCGTTTCCGGCATGCGACTCGCCCGTTCCCCTCTGCGCACCAACGCGTAGAGCAGCTCAGCCCCGCCGGCGCCCCGCTCACGAGGGCGCCGGCTTACATGGCGGCCAAGCCCTATAGTGGCGCGGCGATGGCCACGATCACGG